>JAAEZO010000238.1 GCA_018222825.1 Gammaproteobacteria bacterium | reverse complement strand
ACCACTCGCGTGCAGTGAGTGAGTGCCTGCTCCACGTTATGCAGCGCCAGCACCACGGTGTCGTGCCGGCGACACACCAGCCGCAACAACTCGTCGGCCTGCCGTTCGTCCAGTGCCGACACCGGCTCGTCGCCGATGAAGATGGGCTTTTGCTGATACAGGGCCCGCCCCAGGCTGACCCGGCTCTGCTGACCGCCCGACAACCGCTCGGCGGCGGCCCACAGCTGATGCTGCAAGCCCAGCTCCGCCGCCAGGGCGGTAATGTCCGCCTTGGGCTTCGCCAGCGGCCGCACCAGATTGGCCAGGTTGTACCAGAACGGATGACGATTCAGCCGCCCCATGTAGATGTTGTGAAAGGCCGACAGCATGGGCACCAGCCCCGGCTGTTGCGGGCACCAGGCCACCTCGGCCGGGCGCAGCTCGCGCAACCGGCGCAGCAGGGTGCTCTTGCCGGTGCCGGACTCTCCCAGCAGGGCCACTTTTTCACCCCGGCGCAACTCGAGCGACAGCTCGCGCAGCACCGGGCTGCCCGCATAGCCGAGGGACTCTTGCCTAAACCGGAACAGACAGCTGTCGGCACTCATTTACTGGGCGGGATCCATGATGCCGATGGCCACGGCGGTGTCACGAATGGGAGCGTAATCGGCGTTGGTGGCCTTGACGAAGCCGGAACGGGGAAAGGCTGCCAGCAATGCCGGATCGGTCATCTCCAGCAGTGCCTGCTGTACCTTTTCCTTGAAGCCGTCACCGAAGCGAGCATTCACATCGCCGCGAATACTCCACTGGTAATCCGGGTAGCTTGGCGTAGACCAGATAACACTGACCTTGCTGTCGTCGATGTTGCCCTTGGCTTTTTCTGCATCCCACACCGCGTAGTTGACCGCGCCCACTTCAAAGGCACCAGACTGTACCAGGCTGATGGTACGGTTGTGGTCACCGGAAAAACCAACCCGGGAAAACAGCTGCTCCGGCGCCTGACCGAAGTGCTGACGCAGGAAGAACTCGGGCATCAGACGGCCGGAAGTAGAGCCCTTGTCGCCGAAGGTAAAGCGCTTGCCGGCCAGTTCGGCTGGTAACTGCTCACTTTCGGTCAGACCCGTGCTGCTGTGGGCGATGATGTAGCTGACGAAGGTGGTGTCTTCCTTGCCCTGGGCGATGGCTTCGCTGCCGGGCACCAGTTCGCGTGCCTGCACGCCGGTCAGGCCACCAAACCAGGCCAGTTGCACCTGATCGTTACGAAAGGCGCTTACCGCTGCCGGATAGCTTTTTACCGGAATGTACTGCACTTCCACGCCCAGCTTGTCGGTCAGATAATCGGCAATCTTGCCGAAACGCTCGGTCAGGTGCCGCTCGTCCTGATCCGGAATGGCGGTAAACACGAAGGGGTCGGCTTGCGCCGGAACCAGAGCACTCAGGCACAGGGCGGTCAGGCCCAGCAGGCGGGTACGAAGAGCAACAGCAATGGTCATGATCACGGGTCCAAAAAATGGGGGGCCCGGATTATAACCGATGACGGGCCCGGATCAGAGTCCGAACCAGCCATTCATCTGCGCCATATACACCAGAGTGCCGGAAAGAATGCTGAGCAGCGCCTGCCGGCGCCACAGTTGCAGCACCGCCACCACCATTACCGCCACTATCTGGGCCTGGCCATCGGCCGGTGTAGTCCAGTTGTGCACGCCCATGGCGTAGAGGGTCAGCAGCACCATCATCGCCACCGGCAGCCGCCTCCCAAGGATCTGAATGCGGCGGTGATGGGCAATAAAGCCCCGCGCCACAAAGGGAAAGGCGCGCAGGCCAAAGGTGACTGCCGCCATGATCAGCGCCGCCAGCAGATAATCCAGTTCAGTCATGAGCGGGCTCCGGTTGCGATTGTGGCCAGGCCAGCAACACCAAGACCAGCATCACAGAGGCGGCAAGCAGGAAGTACTCACTTATCCAGGTACCGGCAACGGCGGCGGCCACCAGGCCAAGCGCCACGGCTCCCCAGTCACGCCGGGCGCGAATTTGCTCCACCGCCAGCACGGCAAAGAGCGCGGTCAGGGCGAAGTCCAGCCCCTGCAGGCCCGGCGGCAGACCGCGCGCCAGCAAAATGCCAACCAGGGTGCCCAGCACCCAGTAACTCTGGTTGAACAGCACCACCAGCAGAGCCGTCTTGCTGTCCCTGACCTGACCGGAGGCGCTGAGCAGGGAATAGGTTTCATCTGTAATGCCGAAGATAAAATACTGGCGGCCAATCACGCCTCTCGGCACCAGATGATAGAGCGACAGGCCGTAAAACAAGTGCCGAAAGTTGACCAGCAGCGAGGCCACCACCAGATCGATCCAGCCGATGCCTGCCGCCAGCATGCCCACCGCCAGATATTGCAGCGCACCGGCATAGACGATAAGGCTCATCATGGGGGCCCAGTACCATTTGAGCCCCGCATCCACCCACAAGACGCCGAACACGGCGCCCAGTGGCAAATAGCCCATCATCACCGGCAGAGTCAGCGGCAATACGCCGCGCCAGCTCGTCATGACCTTCACTCCCGTATTCAGAAAACGTTAAAAAATAAGGGATTAGCCGGCAACAGGCAAGACACTATGGTGTGGTCTGGCCCTTTAAACAAAAAAGGGAGCCGAAGCTCCCTTTTTCAACGTTTCAAACCCTTGCCGGCGGTTACAGCGCCTTGAGAATGTTATCCACGCTGTCTTTGGCATCGCCGAACAGCATGACGCTGTTTTCGCGGAAGAACAGCGGGTTCTGTACCCCGGCGTAGCCGGTGTTCATGGAGCGTTTGAACACCACCACCTGCTGGGCCTTCCACACTTCCAGTACCGGCATGCCGGCAATGGGGCTGGCCGGATCTTCGGCCGCCGACGGGTTGACGGTGTCGTTGGCGCCAATCACCAGTACCGTATCGGTATCGCTGAAATCGTCGTTGATCTCGTCCATTTCCAGCACGATATCGTAAGGCACCTTGGCTTCGGCCAGCAGCACGTTCATGTGCCCGGGCAGACGACCCGCTACCGGGTGAATACCAAAACGTACCGT
>JAAEZO010000237.1 GCA_018222825.1 Gammaproteobacteria bacterium | reverse complement strand
AACCCCATCCAGTTTATCCACGATGTGGGCGCGGGCGGTTTGTCCAACGCCATGCCCGAGCTGGTCAACGACGGCGGCCGTGGCGGTCGTTTCGAACTGCGCAATATTCCCAACGACGAGCCGGGCATGAGCCCGCTGCAAATCTGGTGTAACGAGTCCCAGGAACGTTACGTGATGTCGGTGGCGAACGATCGCATGGCCGAGTTTGAAGCCATCTGTCGCCGCGAGCGGGCACCCTTCGCCGTGGTCGGTGAAGCCACTGCCGAGCCGCACCTGAGTTTGCATGACGAGCATTTCGACAATCAACCGATCGACATGCCGCTGGAAGTACTGCTGGGCAAGGCGCCCAAGATGCAGCGTGACGTGACCCGATCCCAGCACCAGAGCCCGGCGCTGGAACTGAGTGGTATCGACCTCAAGGAAGCGGCCGAGCGGGTCATGACCCTGCCGACCGTGGCCGACAAGGGCTTTCTGATCACCATTGGCGACCGTACCGTCACCGGTCTGGTGGCACGGGATCAGATGGTGGGTCCCTGGCAGGTGCCGGTGGCCGACTGTGCCGTGACCGCCGCCGCCTTCGACACCTACGCCGGTGAGGCCATGTCGATGGGCGAGCGCGCCCCGGTGGCGCTGCTCGACTACGCGGCCTCGGCCCGGTTGGCGGTGGCGGAAGCCATCACCAACATCGCCGCCACCGACATCGGTGAGCTCAAGCACATCAAACTGTCTGCCAACTGGATGTCTGCCGCCGGCCACCCCGGTGAAGACGCCGGCCTGTATGAAGCGGTCAAGGCCGTGGGCGAAGAGCTGTGCCCCGAGCTGGAGCTGACCATACCGGTGGGTAAAGACTCGATGTCGATGAAGACCCGCTGGCAGGATAACGGTGAAGACAAGACGGTAACCTCTCCGCTGTCGCTGGTGATTACCGCCTTTGCCAAGGTCAACGATGTTCGTGCCACCGTCACTCCCTGGTTGCGCAGCGATCTGGGTGATACCGACCTGATCCTGGTCGACCTGGGCAACGGCAAGAACCGTCTGGGTGCCTCGGCTCTGGCCCAGGTATACCGTCAGCTGGGTAATCAGCCCGCCGACCTGGACAGCCCGGAAGCGCTGAAAGGCTTTTTCTACGCCATTCAGGCGCTGCTGGCCGAAAACAAGCTGCTGGCCTACCACGACAAGGGCGATGGCGGTCTGTTCGCGACCCTGGCCGAAATGGCGTTCGCCGGTAACATCGGCCTGGATGTCGAGCTGGACCTGCTGGGTGCCGATCAGCTGGCGGCCCTGTTCAACGAAGAACTGGGTGCCGTGCTGCAGGTACGTCGCGAAGACAAGGAAGCGGTGCTGACCTGTCTGGCCGGTCATGGTCTGGCTGCCTGCAGTCATGTCATCGGTCAGCCGAATCAGGACGATCAACTGCGCTTCTTCTTTGCCGGTGAGGAAGTGTATGCCGAGTCTCGCACCGAGCTGCGTCGCTTGTGGTCCGAAACCAGCTACCGCATGCAGGCGCTACGCGACAACCCGGATTGCGCTCAGAGCGAGTTCGAGGCCAAGCTGGAAGCGAACAACCCCGGTCTGTCGGTATCGCTCAGTTTCGATCCGAAAGAAGACATTGCCGCGCCCTTTATCGCCAAGGGCGTGCATCCGCGCATGGCCATACTGCGCGAGCAGGGCGTCAACTCCCACGTGGAAATGGCGGCCGCCTTCGATCGTGCCGGCTTTGCCGCCGTCGACGTGCACATGAGCGACCTGCAAAGCGGTCGCTATCGTCTGGACGAGTTTGCCGGCATGGTCGCCTGTGGTGGCTTCTCGTACGGTGACGTGCTGGGCGCCGGCGGTGGCTGGGCCAAGTCGGTGTTGTTCAACGAGGCGCTGCGGGCTCAGTTTGAAGCCTTCTTTGCCCGTGAAGACAGCTTCGCTCTTGGCGTGTGTAACGGCTGTCAGATGCTGTCGCGGCTGCGGGATCTGATCCCCGGTGCGGCGCACTGGCCGGACTTTGTGCGCAACACCTCCGAGCGTTTCGAAGCCCGCTTCAGCCTGGTGGAAGTGCAGGAGTCTCCCAGCCTGTTCCTGTCCGGCATGGCCGGCTCTCGCCTGCCCATCGCCGTGTCTCATGGCGAAGGCCGGGTGCAGACCCTCAATGCCGACATCAACGCCATCGAGGCCAGCGGTACCGTGGCCCTGCGTTTCGTGGACCACCACGGTCAGGCCACCGAGCGTTATCCGTTCAACCCCAATGGCTCTGCCAACGGTATTACCGGCCTGACCAATCAGGACGGTCGGGTCACCATCATGATGCCGCATCCGGAACGGGTATTCCGCACCGTGGCCAACTCCTGGCACCCGGATGGCTGGGGTGAAGACGGCGGCTGGATGCGCATCTTCCGCAATGCCCGTAAAAACCTCGGCTGAATTTGCAACTTGCCTTGAATAATAAAAAGCCCGCAGCGATGCGGGCTTTTTATTTCTCAAGTGAGTCTGTAATATGACTGCACCCGAAAAAACACTTCATACCACGCCTCGGAGTGCCAGTCATCGGGCAATGAACGGCAGAGGCCGTTTTCATTTACTCGTTCAATTATCTGAGTACCGACATGGATGACACTTTGTTATTGACCACGCTGAACGCCGGAGTCCGGGCCGGCAGCGAAAGCGTGCAGGAACGGGCCGCGACCTCGCTGAATCTGACTCGGCAGATCATGCATCATACCCGTGAAGGCATAGTGCTGATGGACGCCCGCGGCCGGGTGCTGGAAGTGAACCCGGCCTTCTGTCGGCTCAGCGAGCTGGATGCGGCCGATATTGAAGGGCGTCATCTCACCCGGATTAACGAGGCGCTGCACGGGCGCCGCTACTATCGGGACATCTGGCTGCGGCTGCAACAGCAGGGAGACTGGCAGGGCGAGGTACAGCATCATAACCGTGACGGCCAGCTGGTGACCCACTGGCTGATATTGCGGCTGGTCAGAAATCATGACGGGCGGATCGTCTACATCATCGGCATTCTCGACGATATCAGCCAGCTCAGACAATCCGAAGACCAGCTCAGTTACCTGGCCC
>JAAEZO010000236.1 GCA_018222825.1 Gammaproteobacteria bacterium | reverse complement strand
TTGAGCGCCGCCAGCGCCAGAATGCCGGAGCCGCAGCCGAAGTCGATCACGGTTTTATCGTTCAGATCCTGGCCGTCGAGCCACTCCAGACACAGGGCCGTGGTGGGGTGGGTGCCGGTGCCGAAGGCCAGACCCGGATCCAGCATGACATTGACCGCGGTGGGGTCCGGCACATCACGCCAGCTGGGGCAAATCCACAGCCGCTGGCCGAAACGCATGGGGTGGAAGCTGTCCATCCATTCGCGTACCCAGTCTTTGTCTTCCAGCTGTTCAACCTTGTAGGTCAGATCCTTGCGGTAGAATTTCTTCAGAAACTCGATGACGGGCGCCGGATCGGTTTCGGCATCAAACATGCCCACCACCACGGTGTCGTCCCACAGCAGGGTTTCGCCGGGCAGGGGTTCGAATACCGGTTTGTCTTCGGCGTCCATATAGGTCACCGCCTGAGCACCGCGACCCAGCAGCATGTTGCTGACCTTGTCGGCGGTTTTTTCGGTGGCGTTAATGCGAATTTGTATCCAGGGCATGGCGTGGCTTCATCAAACGGTAAAGTAAGGATTCTAACATCGACGTGGTCCGCTGTCCTGTTGGCGGGCAGACCCTATATTGCGATGATCGAGTGTCTGTACGTTGCCCCGACCAGGTGAATGGCCGGGGCTTTTTTATGAGCGGCCAAAAAGTGCGCGCACTTCGGCAGTGGGCGGTGCGGTCGAGAGCGAGCCTAGCACATAAGCCAGCCCCGACAGAGTCAGGCTGGGCACTATGGCATGCAGCCCCAGCGGTTTGATGCCGAACTGAATGAGCAGTCCATAACTCAGCGCACCGGTTACCATGGAGGCCAGGGCACCGCTGGCGTTGCCGCGCCACCAGTACAGCCCCAGTACCAGCGGCCAGAAGAAGATGGCCTGCAGGGCGCCGAAGGCCAGCAGGTTGAGCCAGATGATCATGTCTGGCGGGCTCAGCGCCGCCCACAGCACTACCAGCCCCAGCACTAGGGTCACCAGCCGGCTGGCGCGCTTGATGGCGGTGGGCGAGGGCGGGGTGCGGCTCAGGTAGTTGAGGTACAGATCCTTCACCAGGGTGGCAGAAGCCTGAATCAACTGGGAGTCGATGGTCGACATGATGGCGGCCATGGGCCCGGCCAGAAACAGCCCGGCCACGATGGGTGGCAGCACCGTCAGCATCAGGGTCGGCATGACCTTGTCGGGTACCGTCAGCTCGGGCACCAGCACGCGGCCCAATGCGCCCGCAAAGTGCATGCCGAACATCAGCAGGGCACCGACCAGGGTGCCGATGATAATGCCCTTGTGCATGGCGCCACTGTCCTTGTAGGCCAGGCAGCGGATGGCCGAATGAGGCAGACCGATAACCCCGAAGCACACCAGCACCCAGAACGACAGCATGAAGCTGATGCCGAGAAAGCCGTCCGGGCCGCGGGGCTCAACCAGGCCGGGGTCGATCTCGGCCAGGGCGCTGAACATGGCACCGGCACCGCCGCCGGCATGCAGCACGCCGGCCAGCAGCACCAGGGTGCCCAGCAGCATCAGCACGCCCTGCACCGCATCGGTGATCACCACGGCGCGAAAGCCGCCAATCAGGGTATAGAGCAGCACGGTAGTGGCGAAGATGACGAGGCCGCCCTGATAGGGCAGGCCGGTCACGGTTTCCAGCAGGCGGGCGCCGCCGATAAACTGCACCACCATGGTGGCGACAAAGGCGGCCAGCAGGCCCAGTGCCGCCAGTATCACCACCAGCGGGCTGCGATAGCGGGCATAGAGCATGTCGTTGATGGTGAGGGCATTGACCCGGCGGGCAATATGGGCGAACTGCTTGCCCAGCACCCCGAGGGTCAGCCAGACGGTAGGCACCTGTATCATCGCCAGCAGCACCCAGCCCAGCCCCATGCGATAGGCGGCACCGGGGCCGCCGATAAACGAAGACGCCGAGGCATAGGTGGCCACCATGGTCATGGCCAGCACAAAGCCCCCCATAGAGCGGTTACCGAGAAAGTAGTCCTGCACGAAGCTGCCCTGTTGCGGGCGGCGGCTCAGCCAGAAGCCGAGCCCGAGCATGGCGCACAGGTAAATCACCAGCGGAATGAGCAATTCAAGATTCATGGCTGTTCTCCGGGGCCTGCTTGTTACCTTGTTCGGGGCCGTCCAACGCCACAGTCTTGAAGCTGTAACGCACCATCAGCACGCAGAGCACGACAAACAGCACGGGATTGAACAGACAGCTCAGCACAAACCACAGCGGCCAGCCGGCCAGCATGATGCCGGGCGGCACCAGATAGGCGCTTAGCCACCAGCCAAGCATGTACAGCACCGCCAGCACCACACTCAGGGTGGCTTCTCGACGGGCAATGGATACGATATCGGTCATCAGGGGTCCCCTTGGAAGGGGGCGAAGGATACCAGCGGGGGCCAACAGGAATCAATTCATGGCTGCGTTAGTGGCGGAAGGCGCCGTCGCCTTCCGCCAGCAGGCAGGGATCAGTTGTTGAAGTCGTCACCGGCGGCGGCCACAAAGGCCAGTTCGACCAGGTAGCGCGGGTTGGCCAGCTCGGCCTTGACGCAGGCGCGACTGGGCGCGGTGTTGGGTTCAAACCAGGCGTCCCACACCGCATTGAAGGCGGGCAGGTTGGCGAAGTCGGTGAGATATATGGTCACCGACAGCAGGCGCGTCTTGTCGCTGCCTATTTTGGCCAGGGCCTGTTCGGCCTGGGCGAAGATCTGGGCGGTCTGGCCCTGCACGTCGGCATCGAGGTCGGACTCGGGCACCTCGACGAAGTGGGCGATGCCGTTGAATACGGTAATGTCGGACCAGCGTTGGCAGGGGTTGATGCGATGGATTGTCATGGGGTCTCTCTTCAGGTGGGCTTTGAGCCGTTATTGTAACGGCAAAAAGGGAAGAGAGAAAAACGCCGGCGGCAGCTACAAAAACGGCGCCCGAAGGCGCCGTTTTAAAGCAGCGGTGTCTTACAGACCCAGCTTCTTCTCGAGGTAATGAATATTGGTGCCGCCATTGCGGAAATTTTCATCACTCATGATTTCTTTAT
>JAAEZO010000031.1 GCA_018222825.1 Gammaproteobacteria bacterium | reverse complement strand
CGCCATCGCGCAGGTGCAGATGCCAGTCGTCGGGGCGGGTGATGGTCAGTGTGGTCGTTTTTGAGGTCATAGTCGGCTCGGCGTGTTATCCATTACATCCAGACGGCCATTATCCACCTAGCGGCGGTTTTCACCAAACATTGCCACTCGAAGCACCAGTGCGGTTGCGCTTCACGACACGCATCGAGCCCATCCATGGGACGCTCGGCACATGCCGTCCATGGCATGTGCCGGTCGGTTCCGGCAATCCTCACTGCTGCTTCGGTCAACGTCGGCGTTGCCAGCAAATGTGATTCAACAGGCAGCCTATAAATCATGCAAACCACTCGGGTTACTGATCGCTGACAGCTTACGGCTTACAGCTCCCGAAGGGGTATGCTATGGTCTGGACGTGACACGGGGTGTCTTGCGGCCAACGGCCGGCAGGGCTGAGATAACACCCGTCGAACCTGATCCAGTTCATACTGGCGAAGGGATGTCAGCCTTCCGGCTATCGGCGTATTCCGCCAGTCCATGCCTTCGCCTCTAACAAGAGGTAGCGATGCAAATGTCCATCAATCTGAACGAACAGCTGGTGCTGGTTACCGGCGGCGCCCGCGGTCTGGGCGAACACCTGGTGCGGGCCTTTCTGCGCGAAGGCGCGCGGGTGGTAATCAACTATCTGCACAGCGCCGAGGCGGCAGCAAAGCTGGCGGCAGAAGCCCCCGATCGCGCGCTGGCACTGCAGGCCGACGTGACCGATGCCGATGCGGTGCGAGCATTGTTTGCACAGGCGCGCGAACATTTTGGCTGCCCGATCACCACCGTCATCAACAATGCCCTGCCGGCCTTTTCGTTTAATGGCGATGCACGGCCACATGCGGATCAACTGCGCTGGGAAGATCTCAACCAGCAGCTGGAAGGGGTGGTCAAAGGCGCCCTCAACACCACTCAGGCGGCCTTGCCCGGCATGCGCGAGGCGGGCTTTGGCCGCGTCGTCAACGTGGGCACCAACCTGTTTCAGAACCCGGTGGTGCCTTATCACGACTACACCGCCGCCAAGGCGGCGCTGCTGTCGCTGACCCGCACCCTGTCGCAGGATCTGGGCCCGGATGGCATTACCGTCAACATGGTGTCCGGCGGCCTGCTGCGCACCACCGACGCCTCTGCCGCCACGCCGGAAGCGGTGTTCGATTACATCGCCGCCGCTACGCCGCTGCGCCGTGTTACTACCCCCGCCGAATTTGCCGATGCCACCCTGTTCTTCGCCTCACCCTGGTCACGCTCGGTCACCGGCCAGAATCTGGTGGTCGACGGCGGCCTGGTGAAAAACTGATGGCGGCCCAGAATCAAGACCAGCGCATGATGCACCTGAACCTGTTTTTGTTTGGCTGCGGTCATCACAGAGCGGCCTGGCGTCACCCCAATTCTGCGGTAGAGCAGCTGGGCGACATTCGTTATTACGAACGGCTGGCGCAAACCGCCGAGCGCGGCAAGCTGGATGCGGTGTTCTTCGCCGACGGCCAGTCTACCGGCAACGTGGCGGACGGCAGCTACTGGTTTCTGGAGCCGTTGACGGCGATGGCTGCCATGAGCCGGGCCACCGATCGCATCGGTTTTATCAGCACCGTCTCCAGTACCTTTTTTACCCCCTTTCATGCGGCGCGCATGATGGCTTCGCTCGATCATATCTCCAACGGCCGCATGGGCTGGAACGTGGTCACTTCCATGTTTGACGTGGAAGCACGCAACCACGGTTATGAGTCCATGCCGGCCCACGCCGAACGTTATCGCCGGGCCGAGGAGTTTGTGGATGCGGTGATCAAACTGTGGGACTCCTGGCAGACCGGAGCGCTGGTGATGGATCGTGCCGGCCATTATGCCGATCCCGACAAGGTGGTGCCCATCAATCATCACGGCGAGTTCTTTTTGGTGGACGGTCCGCTCAATGTGCCGCGTCCGCCCCAGGGGCACCCGGTGCTGTTTCAGGCCGGTGCCTCCGATCAGGGCCGGGAGTTGGCGGCCAAGTGCGCCGAGGCCATTTACGCCGTGGCCTACGATCTGCCCGCCGCGCAGGATTACTATCGTGACATCAAACGGCGAGTGCAGGCCGCCGGTCGCGGGGTTGATGTGCCCATCATGCCCGGGTTGGTGACCTATGTGGCGTCTACCGAACAAGAAGCACAGGCCAAGCAACGGGAACTGGACGAGCTGCTGCCCGCCGCTGCCTCGCTGCGCCAGCTGAGTACCTACGTGGGGCAGGACTGTTCCGATTGGGAGCTGGACGCGCCGGTACCGGCGTTGCCGTCGCTGGAGGTGTTTACCGGGCCCAAGGGCCGTTTCGCCACCATTCTGCGCATTATCGAGACCGAACAGCCGACGGTGCGCCAGCTGTTGGGCCGGCTGGCGGCCGGTGGCGGTCACTGCACCATGGTGGGTACGCCCGAGTCCATTGCCGACCGCATGGAGCTGTGGTTTCAAAACGAGGGTGCCGACGGTTTTAACCTGATGCCGCCCTCGTTGCCCGCCGGCATCGAGGACTTTGTCGATCAGGTGGTTCCGGAGCTGCAGCGCCGCGGCCTGTTCCGTACCGAATATGAAGGCAGTACCCTGCGCGATCACCTTGGGCTGTCCAAGCCCGAGTAAGCGCAACGCCGACGGCACACTGTCATCTTCTGTGTCGTCGGCTACCCTGATAACACCGAGAGTATTAAGTCGGTGCATCATTGGGTTTCTACATACCACTCGGCCAAAGGGCCAACTCCGCCGACGCGCTATAAATACATCCATGTAAGCTCTCTGTTTCATCCCTGAAACAGAAGGTCGGCGGAGTAGATCCCTTTGTCCGTCTTAAGCTCCGATGTTGCCTGTTGGTATCTCCAGAAGGTGGCGCTACTGCCTCTGAAGCGACATGATTCTATGGTTAGTCAGTTTGGTATAAGCAGGTTTTTGTAACGAACAAGGAGTCGATATGCGTATTTTGATGGTACTGACCTCCCACGACCAACTGGGGGACACCGGCGAAAAAACCGGCTTCTGGCTGGAAGAATTTGCCGCTCCTTATTACGTATTCAAGGATGCGGGCGCCATCATTACCCTGGTTTCGCCCAAGGGAGGTCAGCCGCCACTGGATCCGAAAAGCGATGCGCCGGATGCCCAGACCGAGGCCACCGAGCGTTTTCGCGCCGATGCGGCCGCTCAGGCAGCGCTTGCCACTACCCACAAGCTGGCCGAGCTTTCGGTGAATGACTTTGATGCGGTGTTTTATCCTGGCGGCCACGGTCCGCTGTGGGATCTGGCAGAAGATGCGGACTCCATCGCGTTGATCGAGGCGATGGTCGCGGCGGGCAAACCGGTGGCGGCGGTGTGTCATGCCCCGGCGGTGTTGCGTCATGCCAAGGATGGGGCGGGCAAACCGTTGGTGAGCGGCAAGCGGGTAACCGGTTTTACCAACAGCGAAGAAGAAGCGGTGCAACTGACCGCCATAGTGCCTTTTCTGGTGGAAGAGATGCTGCGCCAGAACGGCGGCGATTACTGCAAGGCCGATGACTGGCAGCCGCATGTGGAAACCGATGGCCTGTTGGTCACCGGCCAGAATCCTGCTTCTTCCGCCCCGGCGGCCGAAGCCATGCTGGCGCTGTTGTCACGCTGATCGCTTAATTCGGCGGTGAAAGCCGCCGTTCCAGCCGCTGAAACAGGGCATCGATCAAAATGGCTATCAGCGCCACCATGATGCCGCCCTGCAGTACGAAAGCCATGTTGTCGGTCAGCAGGCCGGCAATGATCACCTCCCCAAAGCCCTTGGCTGCCACCGTCGATCCTATGGTGGCGGTGCCGATGCTGATCACCAGCGAGATACGGATACCGGCGATGATCATCGGCAGCGCCAGCGGCAATTCCACCGACCACAGTTGCTGGCGCGGGCTCATGCCCATTCCGCGTGCCGCCTCGCGCACGCTGGCCGGCACCTGCTGCAGGCCGGTAACGGTGTTTTCATAGATGGGCAGCATGCCGTAGAGAAACAGCGCCACCAGAGTCGGGGTCAGCCCGAAGCCCAGCGCGGGCACCGCCAACGCCAGCACCGCCACCGGCGGAAAGGTCTGGCCCAGATTGGCGATGGCCCGAGCCAGCGGCAGAAATTCCCGCCCGGCGGCTCGCGTCACCAGAATGCCGCCGCCCAATGCCACCAGGGTCGCGCCGAGAATGGCGATGAATACCGCCGCCAGATGCCACAGCAGCAAATTCAGGAAGCTGTCGCGGGCATAAATGGCCGGCGCCCGCTCATCGACCAAGGGGCGAAACAGCGGCTCCAGCCACGGCATATTGAGGGTCATGAGCAGCAACAGTAGCAGCGGTATCGCCACTCCCAACCAGCGGATCGGATAACGGCTGCTCATGCCCGGGCACCCTGTAGCAGCAGGTCACTCATCGATAACTGGCCGACGGCCATGCCGTTGGCATCCAGCACCTGCAGCCGGTCGGTCTGTTCCCAGATCAGCAGCGCCATGGCATCGCGCAGGTTGGCGCTGACGCTGATACCGGGCACGGAAGGCGGCAACGGCTGTTGCAGGGGCGCCATGACCTGGCCTACCTGCTTGATGGCCAGCAGGCGTAGCGAGCGATCCAGTCCGCCTACCAGGCTCTGCACAAAACCGGCGCGGGGCTGGCGCAACAGGGTCTCCGGGCTGTCGAGCTGCAGCAGCTCGCCCTGGTCCATTACCGCGATGACGTCGGCCATCTTCACCGCTTCTTCCAGATCGTGGGTCACCATGATGATGGTGATGCCCAGCAGTTTTTGTACTCGTAGCAGCTCGTCCTGCAGGTGTTCGCGGGTCAGCGGGTCCAGGGCGCCGAAGGGCTCGTCCATCAGCAACAGTTCGGGGCGGGCGGCCAGGGCCCGGGCCACACCGACCCGTTGCTGCTCGCCGCCGGAGAGCTGGTGCGGGTATTTGTCGGCGAAGGTGGCGGCATCCAGCTTGAACAGGGTCAGCAGCTCGGTGACCCGTGCATCGATATCCGCTTTTTTCCAGCCCAGCAGCCGGAGCACGGTGGCAATGTTGTGATGAATGGTGCGATGGGGGAAGAGTCCCACCCCCTGAATAACGTAGCCGATGCGTCGGCGCAGCTGTTCCGCCGGCAGTGTGGTCACATCCTGCTCGTTGATCAGGATCTGACCCTGACTGGGCTCTATCAGCCGGTTGATCATGCGCAGGGTAGTGGATTTTCCGCAGCCGGAGGTGCCGACCAGCATGCAGAACTGGCCGCGTTCTACCCTGAACGAGAGGTTATTGACGGCGATTTGTGGTCCAAATTGTTTACCGAGAGCTTTTAATTCGATCATGCTTTGCCGCCTTTCTGCAGGGCTATCAGGGTGTCGATGACGATGGCGAACAGGAAGGCCATCAGCAGGGTAGGCACGGCGCCGAGGATCACCAGATCGGTGGCCGTCTGCCCCAGTCCCTGAAAAATATAGGTGCCGAAGCCACCACCGCCCACCAGGGCGGCTACCGCCACCAGACCGATGTTCATGGTGACAACCACCCGCATGCCGGTAAGGATCACCGGCATGGCCAGCGGAAACTCTATCTGCCACAGCCGCTGGCCAGCACTCATGCCCATGCCGGTGGCGGCTTCCCGCACACTGGCATCTATTCTGTCGAAGCCCAGTGCGGTATTGCTGACGATGGGCAGCAATGAATAGAAGAACAGGGCGATGACTGCCGGGGCGGTACCAATGCCGCGAATGCCCAGATCGGCCAGCAGCGGGTAGCTGGTGGCCAGCAGACTGAGCGGAATCATCAGCAGGCCGAACATGGCCAGACTGGGGATGGTTTGCAGCACATTGAGTACCGGAAAAACCACCGCCCTTAAACCGGCCGAGCGATAACAGCGTACGCCTAGCGGTATGCCGACCAGTATTGCCGGTATGATGCTGCCCAGTGACAGTTGCAGATGGCGTATCGCCTGGTGCCAGAAGTCGGTCTGGTTGTGGTATTCCCGCAACAGCGACAAGTCGTTACCGTGCCCGAAGGCCAGCAATGCCATTACGGCGGCGACGAGCAGGGCAACCAGCGCCAGCCGGGGCAGGGGGCGTAATGCCAGCTTGATGGCAACATCGGTGAGCAGCAGCGCCAGCCAGAATATTGCCAGCCAAAAACCGGCATCGAGGGAAACCCGGGCCAGCGGGCTGGCCTTCGCCAGCAGCTGGGTTGCGCCGGCGCCGGCGGTATAAATAAGCGCCAGCAGGGTCATGAATGTCAGCAGCAGTCGGGCACCCAGTGCCTTTTTGAAAAGACTCAGCAGGCTAGTGAGCACCAACATCAACAGTAACGGTGTCAGCAGGCTGAAGCCGGTGGCCTCCAGCAGGCCGAGGCGTTGGCCGGGCATGATACGATTGGGCTGCAGGCTGACGAAGGGCAGGGCAAACAGCGACAGCAGCAGGGCGAATCCGAGAATACTGCCGACCTTGTCCAGATTGGAAAACTTCAAAAATACTCCTGGCACATGCTTAAAAACTGTCGGTTTATATTGCAGTGTTCCGAGACAGCAGGGCCGCCTCCCTCGACTCGCCATGAACCCATTCTTGGGGGCTCGGAAATGCCGTCCGTGGCATTTCACGGTCGCGGGATTCGTTCCCTGTTGTCTCACAGCAGCCAACCGACAGGCGACACCTGATCGTAAAGGAGGACAAAGGGATCTGCTCAGCCGACCATCCGCGCCATGGATGGCGCGGCTGAGCCTCCAAGGATGGATTTACGGCGAGTCGGCGGAGCGGGCCCTTTGGCCGATGCGTGTCAGCCCTTTAAATCTGACAGATAACTTCTGGCCACCGCCTGGGCGCTTTCGCCACCGATGGCAATGCGGCTGTTCAGCTGTTGCAGGGTCTTGATGTCCAGCGACTGGAAGATGGGCTCCAGAATGGCGGCGATTTCCGGATGGGCCATCAGAATCTCTTCGCGCACTATGGGGGCTGGGGCATAAACCGGCTGCACGCCCTTGTCGTCTTCCATTACCACCAGGCCGACCGAGGCGATGGCGCCGTCGGTTCCGTACACCATGGCCGCATTGGTGTTATCGGTTTGCAGCGCCGCCGCCTTGATGGTGGCGGCGGTATTGCCCCCGGCCAGCACCAGTAGCTGATCGTCGCTCAGGGCAAAGTCATAGGTCTGCTGAAAGGCGGGCAGTACCGCCGGGCTTGCGACAAACTCGGCCGAGGCGGCCAGTTTGATGTCACCGCCCTGAGCGACATAACGGCCGAAATCGGACATGGTATGTAACTGGTTACTATCGGCAATGTCCTGTCGCAGCGCGATAGCCCAGGTATTATTGGCGTTGACGGGTGTGAGCCAGACCAGCTGATGCTGGTCGTAGTCCAGCTGTTTGGCCAGGTCATAGCCCTGCTGAAAGTCTTTCCAGGCCGAGTCTGCTTCCCGGTTGTGGAAGAAGGCGGCATTGCCGGTGTATTCCGGGTAAATATCGATCTCGCCGGAGGTAATGGCCTTGCGCACTATGGGCGTGCCGCCCAGTTGTGAACGATTTTCCACCTCCAGCCCCGCGTCTTTCAGCGCCAGGTAGATCACATTGCCCAGCAGGCCGCCTTCGGTGTCGATCTTGGACGACACCACGATGGCATCGGCAGCCAGTCCGGGCTGAGCCACGGCCATGGACAGGGTAAACAGGGCCGAAGCCAGCGACTTTTTCATGCGGTTGTTCCTTGTCTGTAAAGTTTGAGTCCTAAGCGTAGGGGTACTTTATGCAAAGCTCGCCCGCCGGTAAACCGCTAACCGGTATTCAACTTTCTGCATGCCGTCGTTCCAGAGACAACACAGCTGCCTCCCACGACACGTCATTAACCCATCCCTGGGGGCTCGGAAATGCCGTCCCTGGCATTTCACGGTCGTGGGAGGCGTTCTCTGTTGCCTCTTCTTGAATACCGAATTGCCCGCAGACAGCGCTAACAGCTGACCCTTTGTTCGACGGTCTGGCCTTCGCTATTCAACTCCTTGGCGATCATCCGGGTTACCGGGGGCATCCTTCTTGCCGCTGCGTGCTACCCGCAGGTTGAAGGGCCGCCAGAGGCCGTGACTGGAAAAACAGCCCCAGCCCCAGCGCAACCAGCGCAGCAGGGCGAAGGCCAGCCACAGGGCCCAGGCCAGCATCAGCAGCCGGTACACCAGCAGCGGCACCGACAGTACCCAGGCCCGAGGCAGTGCTCCCTCGCTGCGGTCCTGATACCAGCGCAGGGTATTGCCATGGGAGTTGTTGCCGCTGATCTGCATGTCGGGCAGGCCCAGCAGGCCCTGCTGTATGGCAAAAAACAGATAGCTCAGCGCCAGCAGGGTCAGCAATACCAGGCCGATTTGTGCCAGATTGAACAGTCGCCCTGCCTCGGCGTGTTGCCAGCGGCCACGCAGGCCGAGTGCCAGCAGCCAGCCGACCACCACCAGCGCCATCCACAAGGGCACCTGCGTCAGCCCTACACCCAGCAGCAACCAGTGATGAAAGCGCAGCGGCGTAAACGGCACCCGGCTCAGGCCTAAGGCCAGCAGCAGGGTGATCGCCAACAGGCTCCAGAACAGCACCGCCGGCCCCAGGCGTGGGCCCATGGCAAACAGGACCCAGCGATCCTCGCCCAACTCCAGCTCGATGTGATTGTTGACGCTGGCGCTGCCCAGTTCTATTTCCGGGATGCGGAACAGCGGGCTTATTCCTTCGTCGTGACGCCAGTTAACCTCCAGCGTCTGGGCCCCCGGTATCAGCGGAAAAGTCAGCGTTTGGCCCTGCAGCCGGATGGGCTGGGTCTTGCCGTTGATGTCCACCGACTGCAGGTTGATGTTGTCGGGCAACCTCAGGCTGTGCTGGCCACCCTGACTGCTGCGCAGTTGCAATTGCAGGCTGGCATCGATGGCGCGCTGGCCGGGCTTCAGGGTCAGTCGGGTACTGTCGATGGTCAGGGTTTGACCCTCGACACCGGCGGGGCGGCTGATGTCGAGCCTGATGGACTCTCCGGGCCAGGGCCGCCATTCCGGCAGCCAGTTGCCGGTTGCGCCCTGATGATGAATGACCGGTATGCCGCTGCTTTCCAGGTGCCAGATAGGGCTGGTATCTACCTGCCAGACCTCGGTCCAGCGATCCGTCTCGGGGGCGGTCAGGGTGAGGCTGGGGGCTTTTTCCAGCCGGGACTGCCAGCGGGCTTGCTGTTGATTGGCGGCAAGCACCAGCATCACCTGGTCGTTCTGCACGCGCATGCCGTCGGTAAGTACCGACTCACCCGCCAGCAGCTGTATTGCCAGTGATATGGGCTGGCCGACCGGTGATTGCCGAGTGACCCGGGTCTCGACCATCCAGTCCAGATCGAGCCGCAATATCCGTTCTACGCGTACAAAATCCGGCAACGCGCCGGGTTCCAGCGCGGTCGGCTGCGGGGCGGTGCTGGCCGTTTTAATCCGGCTCAGCTGTAACTGAGCCTCGGGCACATCGTTTTCATCGATGCCCTGCACCGTCCAGCCGCTTGCCAGCACCGTGACTCTGTGGGGGCGCAGCGTCAGCGGTAGTTGTACGCCGCCCCGAGCGGGTAGCGGGCCACTCATTTCCACCCGGTGAATGCCCGGCGGCAACTGCAGATAAAGCTCGCCGCTGCTGTCACGCCGCAGTGCCGGTGTCGGATCACCGTTAAGCAGTACTCGACGCGGCAGCCAGTGATCGGCATCGGCCGGCAGGGGCACGGCCACCGCTGCCTGGGTATGCACTTCCAGTTCGGCAACCAGCTGCTGCGGGCCGACAGCCAGCTCCATGTGCGAGATCAGCGCACAGTCGGGCAGGCAATCGGGTGGGGCCAGCAGGCGGCTTTTCAGTTGTTCGAGCAGCCGGGCATCCGGCATTTGCGCCTGGGTCGGGGCCGGCATTCCGAACAACAGTGGCAGTAGCAGACCTATCGGCATCCAGGCCGACAACAGCCCCTGTTGCAGATATAAACCGCGCCCCCGCTGGAAGTTAATGCCGGCCATGCGCAGTACCAGCAGGCCAACCAGCACCACCCGCAGCAGGTTCAATAGCAGGTTGGCAGTCGGTGGCAACAGTACCAGCTGTATTTGCTGATCCCTTTGCACCGGGCCGTTCCAGCTCAGCTCTATGCTGTTCCATTGCCAGCTCGGCAGGCCCGGGCCGGTCTGCACCCTGGCGTTGGGGTCGATTTGCGTCAGCGGCAGGCCGGGTTCAGTAGGAGAAGGCGTCGGCACCTTGTTCAGCTCCAGCCTCGGTGGCGATGCCGGTATCGAGACTTCCTGCTCTGCATGGGGTGTCATGTCCATTCGGGCTTCGGTGTCGGCAGGCAAGAAGACGGTGCCAGAGGTGCGCGCCAGCTGCGGATACATGGCGGTGCGAACTTCGGACACCATGAAGGGAATGGCGATGAGTAGCAGCACCAGCAGGCTGACATTGCGATAACCGATCACCCCTTTGCGCAAGCGGCCGGCGGGCAGTACCCGCAACAACGCCGTGGCTGCCAGCAGGTGTAGCCAGACCCAGCGTGGCGGACCCATGCCGGCGGCCTGATGCCAGATCAGCGCCAGGGTCAGCAGGGAGATCAGCCCCCACTGCCAGCCCCAGAGCCGATAAGCGGCGAGGGCGGCAATCAGCACCAGAAACAGATCCAGCAGGGTCCAGCGCTGCAGCCAGGTGTTGGGGGAGTTGTCCATGCCCGAGGCGGAAAACAGTGTCCAGCCCGGCGGCAGGTGAAGCCGAGTGCGTAAATGCTGCACGTCGGTATCCCAACCCACCGCCGGCAGGGTGCCGATGTTGCCCTGATAGCGGCTGTCGGCACCGAGGTTGAGCAGGCCGCGGCGCACCTCGACTCCTGCCCGTTCCGAATCCGGCAGCCGGGTAATGACCTGGGGTTGCTCGTCGATGGCAACCCGCCCCAGTTGCAGCGCCGGGGTTGCTTCCAGCCGCCAGCCCCGAGTTATGCGACCGCTGATGCGGTCTTGCAGGGTGTAGCCAGCGCCGTCAAAGTCCAGCCACAGCTGGCGCTGCAGGCTGAGCTGATCGGGCTCGGGGTCCCGGTCACCGCGGCGGATTTCCCTGAGCTGCATACGCTCGCCCTGATTAATCTGATAGGCGGGTAACTGCTGCCAGTCTGGCGGCAGTTGGGTTTGCTGAGGATCGACCGCCGTCAGGTTCTCTACTTCGACCAGTCGCAGCTGATTTTCGGCCTGAAAGGCCCAGATTTCCTGTTCCGGCCAGGGGGCCGGTATGGCAGGCAATGCGAGACGGTCGATATTATCCGGATGGCGGCTGAGCAGGCGGATGCTCCAGCGGCCCGGGCGTACCTGCACTCGCAGTCGACCGTCGGGCTCAAGCCGGGTGGGCAGGGGACTGTTGAGCTGCAGTGGTATCTGTTGGTCAAGCAGCATCGGGCCCAGCAGCAGTTCGCGTTGCTCACCGGCCACCTCCAGATTGATGAGGGTGGTTACCAGCAGCGGGATACTGTCTTCTACCTTGCGATAAACCTGCAACGCCAGGGTATTTCCCCCTGCTGCTTGTGCATCGCCGTCAGCCTGTCTTTTTCCCAGCCAGAGGCGGCCGTTATTATCCACATCGGTTTCTTCTACAGGCTTTTCATTGATAGTAAGTGACAGCAAACCGGTATCCGGATTAAGGGTGAGATGCTTCGGCAGCTGCTGCCATTGCCATTGCCCCTCGGCGGTATGGCGTCCGGCGGGCAGCTTGATGCTGGGGTTGCCCTGATTGGCCGCCACCGCCACCGGCTCGCCGTTGGCGGTAACCTGCTGGGGCCAATGCCGCTGGTCTCCGGGCAGGGTGATCCAGCTTTCACGATAGAGTTGCCACTGCTGGCTGAAGCGGCCGCCGTTATCGCCGAGATCGAGGGTCAGTCGGCTGGGCCAGGCACAGTGGTGGGCGGCTCCCTGATTATAGAGAAAGGGGCACTGGCGCTGCTCTTCGCCGTGCAGTGCCCAGCCAATCCAGGGTTGCAGCGGAGCAGGCACCTGTTCCGGACTCAGGGCGAGTGTACTGACAGGTAGCAGGGTCAGTATCAGCAGAATGAGGTTGGCAATGCGACGCATGGGTTCCCCTTGTAGAGGTGCTGTGCGGTGGAAAGGTCGGGACCGCATCAATATAACCGGTGATTTTTTGTCCGGGAGCTGCACAAGGGTAGCAGGAGGTTGGAGTGAAGTGGAGCCAGATGGCATTCTTTAACCATCTCGCTCCAGTCATTGCAGTCTGTTTAATTGTTGTCGTGCTATAGGCGAAGAAGCGGATGGGTCAGGCGACTCGCTTTATTTCCTGTTCTTTTAATGTCAGCGCTTCCAGAGAAAGGTGGCAGCGTAGCCAGCCTTCACCACAGGGCTGGGATGGCGGGGGTAATCGATCACAGGTGCCCTTGATGGCGTGGGCACAGCGGCCCTGGAAAGCACAGCCTTGGGTTGGCAGGCCAAGCTCATGGCCTGCGGCAGACTCAACGTCAGGCATAGGTGTTCCCGGAGTCAAGGTGGCTTCCAGTAGTCGTCGGGTATAAGGATGCAGCGGACCGGATGTCAGTTGCTGGGTGGAACAAAGCTGCACCAACCTGCCCTGATACAGGACGGCAACCTTGTCGGCAAAGCTTTTGACCAGGCTGAGGTCATGGGTGATGAACAGAATGCCGATATTCCTGTTCTGTTGTAAGCGGGCCAATAGCCGGAGAATGGCAGCTTGAACCGATACATCCAGCGCCGAAGTCACTTCATCACACAATAGTAGCTCGGGTTTGGCAGCCAGCGCCCGGGCAATGGCCGCCCTTTGCTGTTCCCCGCCCGATAGCTGGCCGGGCAACCGGTCTAGATAGCTGGGGTTGAGTTTCACCTCTGTCAGCAGCTGGCCCGCCTGTTTCCTGCATTCGTCCCCCTTCAGACCGAACCACTTGTGCAGCACCGGAGCCAGGCTCTGAAATATCGTCAGCCGAGGATTCAAAGCGGCATCCGGGTGTTGGAATATGAGCTGAATATCACGCTTTTGTTCGGCTGTTCTGGCATCGATACCTTCACCGAGTACCCGACCATGAAGTTGGAAGTGACCCTTGTGAATGGGGTTAATGCCAGCGATGGCTTTCAGAATGGAGGATTTACCACTGCCGGACTCGCCAATCAGCGCCAGGGTTTGTCCTTTCTTCAGGATGAAGTTGATATCGTCTATGGTATTGACGACGGCTTGTTGTCTCAGCCTGTGCAGCCAGCCGGGCTTGTGATAACGAATGGCCAGACCCTGAACCGTCAGCAAGGCTGCATCCCCGAAGGCTGCCAGCTGCCGAGGCTGTTGGGTCGTCGGCAACTGGGGTGGTGTGTAGAGCGGGAAATGACAGGCCACGCCATCGTGTTCTGACAAGCGGGGGGCCTGCTGCTGGCACTGATACTGTGGAGACGGACAACGGGATTCGAAGGCACACCCCTTTATGTGGCTGCCGGTGGCGGGCGGCGCGCCGGGCAGCTCGGGAGGTAGCCCCTGTTCCTGATACCCCGGGGAAGCGGCGAGCAGAGCCCGGGTGTAAGGGTGCCGGGGTGCGGCGATCAGCTCGTCCTTGTTGGCCGTTTCTATCAGTTGGCCGGCGTACATGACGGCAATGCGATCACAGAGGCTGGAGACGGCTCCCAGATCATGACTGATAAAAACAATGCTGGTATTCAGCTCGTCTCGCAACTGCCGCAGCAAATGCAACACATGAACCTGGGTAGTGGCGTCGAGTCCGGTGGTGGGTTCATCCATCAACAGCAGGCGGGGTTTTGCCGCCAGAGCCATGGCAATGACAACCCTCTGCTGCTGGCCGCCCGATAATTGGTGGGGATAGCGGTTCAGCAATTGTTCCGGGGTGGGCAAGCGAACCTGTTCCAGCAACGAAATGGCTTGCGCTCTACACCGTCCCTTGCCCTGATGCAGGTGGATCATTTCCTGCAACTGGGCGTCAATGGTCATATGAGGAGTCAGGGCCTGCCCCGCCTGTTGGGGGATCAGACAGATACCCCGTTGGTGGATCAGGGCATCCGGCTGGTGTTCTCTGAGAGTGACCGGGGTACCGCTCAGGCTTACCGATCCGCAGGCGACCCGGCTGCCGCTGCGCAGCATGCCCAGCATGGCCAGAGTCAGCGTGCTCTTGCCACAACCCGACTCGCCGACGATGCCGAGAATTTCCCTTGGCGCCAATGACAGGTTCACCCCTCGCAGTACGGCCCGGAAGTCTCCCTGCTGGTCCTGATAACCGAGCTTCAGATCCTCGATAGCCAGTAATGAATGAGACATGATGCGGTTTCCTTAATGAACGACGGAGGTGTTGTCCAGGCCCAGGCTCTTGGCCAAGGCATCGGAGGCCAGATTGATACCGATGATCAGGCTGCTCAATGCCAGAATAGGCGCGAGAACAGCCCAGGGAGCGAAAGACATGAAGCCTCTGTTGTCGGCGATCATCAGTCCCCAGTCCGGGGTGGGCGGCGACACGCCGAAACCGAGAAATGATAGAGAGCTGAATGCCAGCAGCATCCAAGACCAGCGCATGGCGATTTCTACCAGAATCACGTCGAGTACGTTGGGCAGGATCTCGCGTCGGAGGATCACCAGATGCCCGTCTCCCCGCAGTCGGGCTGCGGTAACAAAATCGCGGCACAGTACTTCTTTGGCTGCGGTCAGCACCACCCGGATCACGGCGATGCCGTAGAAAAAACCCAGCGTCATAATGAAAACCAGAGGGCCGGGGCCAGTCATGCTGATGATCAGCAACATGAACAGCAGCCAGGGGATGGATAGCAGGGCGTCAACCAGGCGCATGCTCCAGTCTTCTGTTCTGCCACCCTGAATGGCGATGAACAGGCCGGCCAGCGAACCCCAGCCAACGGCCAACAGGGCGGCGGGGAAGGTGGTGATGATGGCCTCCCGGCCACCCATCAGGGTCCTGCTCAGTACATCCCGGCCCATGTGATCCGTGCCCAGCCAGTACCGGGCGTCGGGTGCCTGTAATACCGCGAGGCTGTCGGCGGCGGTGACGTCAAAGGGGGCCAGTACGGGCGCCAGCAGGGTGACAAATAGGTGTCCTGCCAGCAGCAGAACGCCGATTCGGCCGGAGCGACTGGCGGTCAGTCGGATCAGCCAGAGGGGGCAGCTTGGTTTTACGGGCCATATCAGGGATCCAGACATGATTATCTCAGCCTCGGGTTAAGCAGGGTGACACCGATATCGGCGAGCAGGTTGCAGGCGATATAAATGGCGGACAGGGTCAGGGCACAGGCTTGTACGACCGGGAGATCCCTGTCGTAAACCGCTGAAATCATCAGAGTACCTATACCCGGGTAGTTGAATATTTGCTCTATGATGACCACGCCCCCCAGCAGCCAGGCGACAGTCATGGCGGCTAGGGTTATCGTCGGCAGTATGGCAGCAGGCAACACATGGCGTAGCAGCAGGCTTGCGGTGGGGATGCGCCGGATCCGGGCCATCCTGATAAAGTCGGAGGAGAGCACGTCAATGGTGCTGCTGCGCATCATTCGCATCATGTGAGCGGTACTGACCAGTACCAGGGTCAGTGCCGGCAGCCAGGCGCTGGGAAGTAATGTATCCAGATCGGCGTTGGCTCCGGCCAGACTAATGGCCGGAAACCAGGGTAGCCAGATGGCGAATATCAGGGTAAGTAGGGTCGCGGTAATAAACTCGGGTATGGTCATCGCAAGCAGGGTGATACTGGATATCAGAGTATCCAGCCGGGAATCCCGGTAAATAGCACTGGCCATGCCCAGTAACAGGGCCAGAGGAATGGCAGCCAGGGTGGCCAGCCCGCCCAGCAGGGCGGTATTGGCGATCCGGGGGAGTAACTCCTGATTCACCGGCCGTCCGGTGCTAAGGGATAGGCCGAAGTCTCCCTGGAGCAGATGACCGCTCCATGCGAGGAAGCGCTTAGCGAGCGGCTGGCTCAGACCGAAATTGTCCCGGCACAGGGCCAGGTTGTTATCGGTGGCGTTACGGCCCAGGTAGTTGGTGCAGAAGTCGCCCGGCAGGGCTTCGGTCACGGTGAATACCAAGCCGGCGACAAAAGCCAGGGTAAAGCAGGCGTAAACCAGGCGCCTGCAAAGCAACATCAGCATGTCTGAGGCCCCTCGCAAACATCGAACAGACCCAGCAGGCGCACCAACTGCGGCATCACCGACAGCGAATCTGCCCGAGCTAACCGGGCAGGCCGTACGTCCGGGCCGGCGAAGATGGCAATGCGATCATCTCCCGGCTGATCGGGTCCCATGCCGTGGGTGGAAACATATATTGGCTTGGCGGTTGGCTGGCTGCCGCCGTGTTTGGCGGCGGGCTCAAAGCTGGTATGGGGTGGGGCGACAAAGACCGACAATCGGTCGCATTTTTCTGTTGGAAGGTAAGAACGGTTGTCCAGGGCACGGACACCAAAGACGGCGAGTTTTTCACCGATGCCGACCATGTCGGTAGCGTCATCGTGTTTTACAAACAAAAGCCCACCATCGCAGTGAGTGCTGACTTCCGGAATGATATGTTCGACGACCAGCGCGGTTTCCACCTGCTGGTGGCCATGATCGCTGATGATGGCCAGGTTGTACTGACTATCGAGATCGCTGTCGCGCAACCGGGTCAGCAGACAGCCGAGCTGGGCGTCAACCAGTTCCAGCGACCAGGCAACCAGCTCTCTGTCATTCCCCAGCACATGCTGGCAATAGTCCGGACTGTTCAGTTCCAGCAACAGCAGGTCCGGGCGTTGTTCGTCCAGTATTTGCCAGGCTTGCTGGAGCAGGCGATGATCATTGGCGGCGACCCGGGTCAGCGACTCGTTATTGCCGGTCAGTGGGTGTATATCCGGGCTATTCAGGGACTTGGCTCGCAGGCAGCCGTCTTGCCACCAGGGAGACAGAAACCAGTCGCAGTCTTCCTCGCTGATCAGACCAAACCCGATGGAGGCCACGCGTTTACCCTGGGCCCTGGCGTATCGTGCCAGTGTGGGGGCCTGCAGATCTCCGGATGCGGCGGGGCGGAATCTCTGACCGTCCCACAGGTCGTTGGCATAAACACCGTGTCGGGTGGCATCCACGCCGGTCAGGATACCGGCTCGGGCCGGCATCGAATTGGCATTGGCATCGGCCCCTAGCCGCTGGATAAGCGTACCTTGCCGTGCCAGTTGCTGCAGGTGCGGCAGCCGGTGTCGATATTGTTCAAACAGGTCTGCACCTACCCCGTCGAGCAGGATAACAATCAGTTTTTTGGACATAAGCATCTCGAGAATGCGCCCCTGAGGGCGCCTGACATTAGGACTTGTCGACCTGGTGCCAGCGAATGGCAAAGTGCTCGACGGCAGGAATGGAAACATTGGCCCGCATCACCCGGTTGTTGTTCAGGTGAAAGGGAATCAGGGTGATGCTGTCGTCTGTCAGCATCGCCTGAGCCTGTTGATAGAGCCGAGTGCGTTGCTCTTTGTCCAGCTCCTGGCGAGCCTGAGACAGTAACCGGTCAAATGCCGGGTTGTTGTAGCCGGATTCATTCCACTGGGCCTGGCCACCGAAAATTTCGTTCATGACCTGGTCGGCAGGCCGCTGGCCCCAGGCGGTATTGAAGGCCGGCTTTTTCATCCAGGTGGCACTCCAGAAATCGGAAGCGGGCACCGTGTGTATGTTGACCTGAATACCGGCCAAGGCTGCCTGACGCTGATAGATTTCCGTCATCGGTCGAAAATAGTTATCGACGGCACTGGTGTAGATATCCAGAGTTAGGTTGTCTTGATAGCCGGCTTTGTTCAGCAGTGCCCTGGCGCCCTCGATATCCTGTTCACATTGTTGTGTCAGCCGATACTGGTCGCCGGCCCATACCGGGTTGTCGCAGGAGATGGTCGCGCCGGCCTTGCCGAATAGCAGTTCGACCATTTCCTGACGATTGAGCACCATCTTTAAGGCTTTACGCACCCGGGGATCCAGCAGGGCCGGGTGGTCGTTACGAAAGACGATGCCACGCCAGTCTCCGGTGGGAATCGAGTCGTACTGAAAACCGGGGTTGTTTTCAAACAGTCGCAATTGTTGGCCGTTGACGCCGTTCCAGCCCGACCAGTCAATTTGGCCGGCCAGTAATGCCTGGGTGCGCGCGTTGTCATCAGGGATCCCAATCAGGTCCATGCCATCCAGTTTGGGTTGGCCTTCCCAGTAATCGGTGAAGGCATCAAACTGGCTGGTGCCTCTGGGGGCGAATTTGGTCAGCTTGAAGGGGCCGGTGCCGATGCCCATCAAGGCGGGATCTTCGTCGAAATCGACGGGAACTATCTTAGCTCGATAATCCATCAGCAAGATGGGCAGGTCGGCATGCGGCTGTTTCAGCCGGAAGGTAATTCTGTTATCTGCGTCGGCAGTGACCTGCTCTATCACCGACAGCGCTGCCCGGGCCGGGGCGTCACGCTGGGGGTCAAGGATGCGATTGAAGCTGTAAACAACGTCTTCCACCGTCATGGTCTTGCCGTTATGGAACCTGACATCCGGGCGTAGCTGAAAGGTCCAGATATCGGCACTGGCGTTGGCACTCCAGCTGCTGGCCAATGAGGCGGTTGGCTGTCCCTGCTCCCCCTGGCGGACCAAGCGGTTGTAGATCAGCTGATTGGCGGCATAAAAGCGGGTCGGGGAAATGGGGTCAAGAGATTCCTTGCCGTTGAATTCGACCCAGTGAGGGGTCTTCAGGGTCTCGGCATGGGCCAGGGTGGTGCCGGAGATCAGAAGTAATCCGGCCAGGCTGTATTTCCAGTTCATATTTAAGGTTCTCGCTAACCATCTCGGGGAGTTGCCAGTGAGCTTAACCGGGAGGTATGACGTTTTTTTGATGTGATACCGCCGTTTCCTGCATTTGCCGACAGGGTTGCTAAGGGACAGCCTTAGTAAAACCAGAGAGAGACGTATGTGATTCTTTTTGCGGTGCATTTTCCTGTGCCAGTTCTTGTAGCAACCACTGTCGGAACACCCGTATTTTTTCCTGGCTGCGTTTGTGGGGCGGGATCAGCAGGTAGTGGTTGCTCTGGCTGGGCATAAGATAGGGGTGGGCCTGGCAGAGTTCGCGTCTTGCCAGCAACTGCTTGACCAGGGGGTAGCGAACCAGCAGTAAACCCAGGCCCTGGAGGGCGGCGGCAATGGCCAGACTGGAGGTGCTGAACTCCATCAGTGGAGAACCATAACCTTGCTGTTGATCCTGCTGCCGGAACCAGTCTCGCCACCCCTCCCGGTAGCCGTAGCATCCCAGTTTCGGGTAGGAAGACAATAGGTGAAGAGGGGCATCGGCGGGGTAGTGAACCAGTAGCGCCGGGCTGGCAACGACCACCCAGTTGTCGTCGGTCAGTTGCTCCGCCTCCCGATCCGGCCAGTTGCCGTAACCGTTGATGATTTCCAGGTCTACCTCGCCCGGTTCGTCCGGTATGGCATGGTTGGTAGCCTGGACCCGCAACTGGATTCCCGGATAGGCCTGATGAAACCGGGCCAGCCTGGGGATCAGCCAGTGCTCGGCAAAGCTGTGTGCCACCCGCAAGGTCAGCTGGGTCAGTTGCTCTCCCCGGAACAGCTCATCCGTGCCTTTTTTAAGGGATTCGAATAGCCAGCTGAGCAGGGGCAGATAGGAGCGGGCCTCATCGGTGAGCTCGATACGGCTGCCCCGGCGTATAAACAGCCTGACGTTGAGAAACTCCTCAAGCTGTTTGACTCTCTGACTTATCGCGCCCTGAGTCACGCACAGCTCTTCGGCGGCGCGGGTAAGGCTTTGATAACGGGCGGCGGTCTCAAAGGCCAATAGCGCATTGAGCGGGGGTAAACGATGGGCTTTATATTGCATGGCCTTCCCAATTTGAGTCACTTGCTTCAAGGGCAAGACGTGGTCGGAGTCCATCCCTGATACCCTGTGTTTATGGCGTTTTGATGACATGGGCTGCAGCATTTCTAAGGTTAAGCCCCAGAAATGATCGATTTTTTCAGTGATGGCCGGGCGATAGAGTAGCTCCCAACTAACGGGAGCTACATTATGTTGACACACTTCGAATTTGAACCAGACAGCCTGACGCTGGCCTGGAATGACGGTCGGGTAACCCGGCTGGATGTGCTTTGGTTGCAGGATCATGATCCTGCCGGTCGTCACGGCAATGGCCAGCGACTGATCTCGGTGCTGGATTTGGACTGGCAGGCCGTGATCCGTGCCGTGGAGCGGCAGGGGGATGGTCTGATGATTCATCTGAATACGGGCAGGCAATTAAACTATCCGCTGGCAACGCTGGCTCGGGACTGTCAGATGACACCCGAGGATGATCGATGCCAGTCCGGCAAGACACTGTGGTGCGGGAACGATTTTCAATTGCCGGTGGTCGGCTGGCAGGACTATCTCAGCAAGGGTGACAGCCGCCGTCAGGCATTGGCCGCCGTCGCCGAAAGCGGTCTGGTCTTGCTGCGGGGGGTACCTTGCAAACCGGGTCAGGTACTCGAGGTGATCGAGACCTTCGGTTTTGTGCGTGAAACCAATTATGGCCGCCTGTTTGATGTGCAAACCGTTGTTTCACCCAGCAACCTGGCGTTCAGCAACCTGGGACTTGGCCCGCACACCGATAACCCCTACCGGGATCCGGTACCCGGCGTACAGCTGCTCCATTGCCTGGCCAATGAGGTGGAGGGCGGCGAGAACCTGCTGGTCGATGGTTTTCAGGCAGCCGTTCGTTTGCAGGCAGAACATCCGGACGCTTTTGAACTGCTGACCCGGGTTCGCCTGCCTTACCGGTTCAGTGACGAGCAGGCCGATTTGCGTAGCCGGGTGCCCTTTATCGAAACCGATGATGGTGGCCGGGTAATCAAAGTGCGCTACAACAACCGTTCCATTGCCTCTTTTATGCTGCCGTTTGAAGAGCAAAGGGCTTTCTATCGGGCCTATCGCCTCTGGGCCGAGATGCTGTCCGCTCCGGAGCTGGCGCTCACCGTTCGTCTTGAAGCGGGTGATTGCCTTGTCTTCGATAATACCCGGGTGATGCATGCCCGTACCGCCTTTACCGATGGCGGTCGCCGGCATCTGCAAGGTGCCTACAGCGATCTAGATGGTCTCTATTCCACCCTTTACCAGTCGGGAGCTAAGCCATGCTGAACCAGGCCCCAACGTCAGAGAATATTCTCGACATGATTGAAGCCATCTTCACCCTTCACGGCGCAGATTCTTACCTGGGAGAGGAGGTGACCATGGCTCAGCATATGCTGCAGGCTGCCTGGCTGGGCGAACAGCAGGGAGAAACCGAAGCCGTGGTACTGGCAGCGCTGTTGCACGATGTGGGTCACTATGCCAATAAGCTGCCGCCGGAAGTACTGATGTCCGGGACCGACAACCGTCATCAGGAATCGGCTGCATCCTGGCTGGCTGATTTTTTTCCGGCGGGAATAATCGAGCCGATTCGTCTTCATGTGGCGGCCAAGCGTTATCTGGTAACGGTGGATCCCGACTATCGGGCTCAACTGTCTCAGGCTTCGATTGATTCCCTTTCCTTGCAGGGCGGTGACATGTCTGCAGCAGAAGTGGCTGTGATGGAAACCAATCCGTATCTGGACATGGCCATTCGGCTACGACTACTGGATGACCAGGGAAAGGATCCGGAGTTGGTAACGCCGGACTTCAGCTATTTCAAGCCTCGGCTGGCTCGTTGGTTGATGCCACCCGCGAGAGAAGCTGAATAATGGTCCCTATGGTGTGACGGCCTGAAGGCTGATCACCAGAAACAACCACGTTCTTGCATAGATAACATCGGGCGCTCATAGAGCGCTCGTTTCATTCTTCTTCCAGGCCACCTGGTGAGCCGCAATCCCCGAGTGTTCTTTATCAGGCAATCAACCAGACTTGTTTTAGCCGTCTTTTATCACTGGCTGGTAATGACTTTATGATGTGAAAAGGCGGCATTTATTTCGAAAAACAAGGTTTTAAGCTTTCTATATGCTACAAAGCAGCATAAAAGAGGGTTCATATGTGTCAGTTGTTGCAAAATGCTGCACTTTTGGTTTTTTTCTAGTCGGTTCTGCTATAAAGTCGCATCAACTTTAGTGTATGAGATGGATTTTCTGCCATCAAAGGATGACTATGAACCAAGCACAACCTCTTCTGCTGCGGCTGACCAACAGTGTCAGCCTGGTAACGCAAATTCTGATTGGCATCATCGCCGGTACTCTGCTGGCGGTATTGCTACCCGATACCGCCAATTCGGTTGGCCTGCTCGGCAGCCTCTTTGTGAGCGCGCTCAAGGCTGTGGCGCCGGTGCTGGTGTTCGTGCTGGTGGCGTCGTCCATCGCCAATCACAAGCATGGCAATCAGACCAGCATCAAGCCGATATTGGCGCTGTACCTGCTGGGTACCTTCGCCGCCGCCCTGACCGCCGTGGTGATGAGCTTTGCCTTCCCCACCGAGCTGGTGCTGGTGACCAACGGGGCCGATGCCTCGCCGCCCGAGGGCATTGGTGAAGTGCTGCAGACGCTGCTGTTCAAGGTGGTGGATAATCCGATCAATGCGCTGCTGACCGGCAACTTCATCGGTGTGCTGGCCTGGGCCATCGGCCTGGGACTGGCCATGCGCCACGGTGCCGACTCCACCAAGCATCTGTTTCGGGATATGGCCAACGGCGTGTCCGGTATCGTCAAGTTCGTGATTCGGATGGCACCCATCGGTATCTTCGGCCTGGTGGCCAGCACCATCGCCGCCACCGGCTTCGAGGCGCTGTGGGGTTACGCCCGTCTGCTGGCGGTGTTGCTCGGCTCCATGGCGATGATTGCGCTGGTGATGAACCCGTTGATCGTTTTCTTCAAGACGCGTCGCAACCCTTACCCGCTGGTGTTCAAGTGCCTGCGCGAAAGTGGCGTGACCGCCTTCTTTACCCGCAGTTCGGCCGCCAATATTCCGGTGAACATGGATCTGTGCAAGCGGCTGGATCTGCATGAAGACACTTATTCGGTGTCCATTCCGCTGGGGGCCACCATCAACATGGGCGGCGCCGCCATTACCATTACCGTGCTGACCCTGGCTGCCGTGCATACCATGGGTATCGAGGTCGACATCGCCACCGCCCTGCTGCTGAGTGTGGTAGCTGCCGTTTCCGCCTGTGGCGCCTCCGGGGTTGCCGGTGGCTCACTGCTGCTGATCCCGCTGGCCTGCAGCCTGTTCGGCATCTCCAACGAGGTGGCGATGCAGGTGGTGGCCGTCGGCTTTATCATCGGCGTGCTGCAGGATTCGGCAGAAACCGGTCTGAACAGCTCTACCGACGTGCTGTTTACCGCCGCCGCCTGTCAGGCGGAGCAGAACAAGGCCTGATTTCAGGCCCGGTGAACGACAAGGCCGCGGGCATTATGCCCGCGGCCTTTTTTATTTTGCGCTTCAGGCCTCGGACTCCTTGCCCTGTTGCAGGCAGAAGGCGACAAAACTGCGCTGCAGGGCCGAATGGTATTTTTGCTTGTGCCAGGCCAGCCGCAGGGTGCGC
>JAAEZO010000030.1 GCA_018222825.1 Gammaproteobacteria bacterium | reverse complement strand
CTGCCACTACTTCCCGCATGATGTGGATACTTTCGGCTTCCAGCCGTTGCAGATGCGTCAGATTCATATGTGATACCGCTCTCGATTATGGATTATGCTAATAACCAAATGTTATAGATGATCTATATATCCAGTTTATTTGATATATGGTTACAATGATAGCCCTGCTAAAGAGCGAGTGGTTATATATGTCAGCATATTTGGTATTAGCATCAATTGGTGCCTTGTTAGTCTTGCTGATCCAGGGGCGAGTGCCGCCGGCGGTGTTGTTCACCAGCTGGGCGGTGGGCTATGTGCTGTTGGGAGTGACCGAACAACAGGCACTGCTCACCAGTTTTTCCAACCCGGCGTTGATCACCCTGCTGGTGTTGATGCTGGTGTCGCTGGCACTGGAGCGCTCGCCGCTGCTCGACCGGGTATCGGACACCCTGCTCAAGGGCCGCGAGTCGATGGCCAGCCTGCGGCTGATGGGACTGACCGCCTTTCTTTCTGCCTTCTTGAACAACACCGCCGTGGTGGGCTCCTTGCTGGGGGTCATTTCCCGCCAGCGTTACATTCCTGCCTCGCGCTTGCTGATCCCGCTGTCTTACGCCTCCATTCTGGGCGGCGTCACCACCCTGGTGGGTACCTCCACCAATCTGGTGGTGAACTCGTTTGTCATTAACGCCGGCCTGCCGCCGCTGGGCATGTTTCAGTTCACCCTGGTGGGTTTGCCGGTGGCGCTGATCTGTATTGTCGGGCTGATGTTCAGCGCCCGCCTGCTGCCGCAAAACCGAATGCAGGATCAGGAGACACCCCAGTCCTATTTTCTCGAAGCCCAGGTCATGGCCGACTCGCCATTGATCGGTAAAAGCATTGAAGACAATCAGTTACGCAACCTGAACGGACTGTTTCTGCTGGAAATATTGCGTCACGACCGGCTGCTAAGCCCGGTATCGCCAGACGAAGTGCTGCAGCAGGGCGACGTGCTGGTGTTTACCGGCGAAGTGGAAAAAGTGCAGGCGTTGCAGCGTTTTCCGGGTTTGCAGCTGTTTGGTAACGGCGTGGATCGGTTACTGGCCTCCAACCTGGTGGAAGTGGTGATTGCCAACGAATCGGAGCTGGCCAAACGCACCCTGCGCGAAGTGGACTTCAGAACCCTGTTCAACGCCGGCGTGGTGGGCATTCGCCGTGGTCGGCGCCGGTTAACTGGCAAGCTGGGGCAAATACCGCTGCGGGTAGGCGACAGCCTGCTGCTGGCGGTGGGGCCGGACTTTACCGACCAGCGCAACATAGACCGCAACTTTCATGTATTAAGCGGCAGCCTGCAGCGTCCCAAGCTGCGCAAAAGCCAGAGCCTGCTGGCCTTTTGCGGCTTTGGCGTGGTCATTGCCCTGGCGGCGGTGGGCAGAGTGCCGCTGCTGAACGGCCTGCTGGTGTTGCTGGCGGCGTTGCTGGTGACGCGCATTCTTACCTTGAGCGAACTGCGTCGGCGTTTTCCGTTCGAACTGTGGCTGATCATCGGCTCTGCCCTCACCGTGGCCAAGGCGCTGGAAAGCTCGGGCGGGGCACAACTGGTGGCCGATGCGGTACGCAGCGTGTGCAGCGGTTATGGAGTGTATGGCGCCTTTATCGGGGTGTTTGTGATTACGCTGATACTGACCGAAGTGGTAACCAACAACGCCGCCGCCGCCCTGGTGTTTCCCATCGCGCTGTCTACCTCCAGCGCCTTTGGTGCCGATCCCATGCCCTTTATCATGGCGGTGGCCTTTGGTGCCAGTGCCTGTTTTCTTATCCCGTTCGGCTACCAGACTCATTTAATGGTGTATTCGCCGGGGCGCTACCGCATGGTGGATTACCTCAAGTCCGGCTTGCCGGTCAGCCTGTTGTATTCGGCCGGGGTCATTACCCTGGTGCCGTTGGTGTTTCCGTTTTAACACACGGCAGCTATGGTGGGGGAGGCTGCAAGCGTCGCTCTTGCCACCACATAGCTGGCTTATTTTGGCCAAGTGGCCAATAAACCCGCAAACAGTCAATGGCTTATTGCAATCAAACAAATCTTTGCTAAACTGGCCTTTCTTCGATGGTGACCCCGTTGGTCCTCTCGCATCAGAATCTTGTTTACCTGGCCAGGCCCGGAAGGGAGCAACCAAAGCAGGAACCTCTGAGTGCCGGGATGTGGCTGGCGGCGGTCACCTCCAATTTCTAGCACTACCTCCTCGAATACCCCCCCAATATTGCCTTAACTCTTTTTTCATCTTTGCTCTACATTGATTATTTCGTTGCGCCTTGCCGACGACCCTCTGCCTGTTTTATACCCATTTGAATAAAAATCTGATGTTTTTCAAACTCAGAGGTAACACAGCTGCCTCCCACGACACGCCATAGACTCATCCCTGAGGGCTCGTAAATGCCATCCCTGGCATTTCACGGTCGCGGGAGGTCATCTCTGTTGCCTCTTCCTGAGCGCCGAGTTGCCTGCAAGACGACACCAACAGACAATTCCCTGACATCAGGTAGGACAAAGGGATCTGCTCAGCCGACCATCCGCACCAAGGATGGTGTGGCTGAGCCCCCAAGGATGGGTTCACGGCAAGTCGGCGGAGCGGACCATTTGTCATACCTTTACAACGCAACCAAATAGGTCAGTTATTTAATCTGTTTGGTATTACAAATGCCCCTGCACATTGGTTAACCGCCGTTAGCTGTGCTAAAAAAGATTAATTATCAAACGTTTATCGGATAATTCAGCTTATGGAAAACCCCTTGCCCCAACGGCTTAAAGCCGCCCGCAGTGCCGCCAAGCTGACTCAAATGCAGCTGGGGCAACGCCTTGGCCTGGACGACAACACCGCCAGCGCCCGCATGAACCAGTACGAAAAAGGCAAACACAACCCGGACTACCAGACCCTGCGGCGCATTGCCGAAGTACTGGGCGTGCCGGTGGCTTATTTCTATTGTGATGACGATGCCCTGGCCGAGCTGATCTGCATGCTGGCCAAACAACCGCCTGCCACCACAGCCGCGCTAGTGGTTGCACTCAACAGCAACACGACGACCTGTTAGCCTGCTCACGCCCTTACCCCCTTCAAACCAGCCGATCGGCACAAGCCGGTCGGCCTTATCCTGTTTCCTGCCTTTACACTTCTTTCAATCTGCAATCCACTCTGCCTATAATGCGAAAGCTCCATATGGATTACATTGAGCTTTTGGCCATACAGCCTCAACGGCAGGGAAGGGGAGAGGCAAGGTCGCCTGCAAGACTCGGGCGGTAGCGTGCCAGACAGCCACAAAAGCATTCTTACTGCATACCTGTAAAATCGCTGAAAGACAGACCACCCATACAGAATATTTTATGTTCCCCGTTTTCTATGCGCGAATGGACGCAGCACGATGCGCATACCGCACGGGCGGGTTTGATAAACCCATTCATTATCAAGGCGTAGGCTGACATATTTTTCATATACTGCGTATGGATAATCATCAATATGATCATGAGCGTTTTTGCCGGGCGAGAAAAATAGTGGAGTATGAAACATTAAATTAATCAGATGTTTAAACCGAGTTTAATATGCGTGTGCTGTGCGTAAATGAGCATGCGCAGTATTAAAATAATGTTAGCACTCACTTGAATAATGTGAATGAATGGATCTAAAAGAATGATGATGATTAAAGAGTTTTACATAAATAAACTTTACGATGAGAGGAACGTTCGCATTCCTATTGAGAACGACTACAAAATACTTGTAGCCGAAAATGGGTATGGCAAAACAACGATCCTTAATTCCTTTTATGCATTACTTTCTGGAGATACTTCTAAGCTAAGAAAAGTCGTTTTTTCGGAAATCGGATTGATATTTTCTGATGGAGTTGAAATATCATTCAAAAAAGAAGATTTTGATGCCGACTTGGATTTTATAAAAGGGCACCCATTCTTCGAGCATTTAGAGAATAAAATGGGTCAAGACTTTATACTTGGGCTTATAGATGATGTAAGAAAATATCCGCCCCAGCGAATGGAAAGATCTCATCTATTCAGACATGCTGTCAATGTTATGGACTTCCCCTCTGGAATGCTTAGGGATTATCTCAGAGAAGTAAGATCAAGCAGATCGAATAAGAGAATAAACTCAGCAACTCAAGATAAACTGGAAAACATAAAGAAGAAACTGCAGCTAAAAACATTGTATCTTCCGACTTATAGACGAGTTGAGGAAGATATTAGGGCTTTCAATAATTTTTCTGATGATGAGGTTAGCAACCATACTTCGATAAACTTTGGAATGGGGGATGTTCAAAGAAGTATTGAAAAAATAACTTCTGAAATTCTTAGTTCTTCTGTCGAATGGTTCTCAAAAATAAATGGTCAAATGTTGTCACAACTTGTTAATGGATTTTCAGTGACAGAAGAAATGAAAAGTTCTATTTCTAGACCTACGGCAGTGGAAATTGTTCTAGAGCGCATAGGGAAAAATATTTCAGAATCGCATAAGCAGCAAATACTTTCACTAGTAAGTAGTGGCGACATATTAGACGGACATGATCCTCTTATTTACTTTGTGAGTAATTTGCTAAAAGTTTATGAGCAACAACAAGAAAATGATGAGGCAATACAGAGTTTTACCAAAGTTTGTAATAAGTACCTTGTGGACAAAGAGGTTGTCTATGATGAAAGTAATGTAACCATAGAAATAATAAGAAAGAAGAATGGCAGGCCTGTAGATATTGAAAGCCTCTCATCCGGGGAGAAACAAATAATTTCACTATTCACTCTTTTGTATCTTCAGAAAAAGGATGAGCTCGCAATTTTCTTTGATGAACCTGAATTATCGCTTTCAATGGAGTGGCAAAAGACCTTGCTGCCAGACATTGTGAACTCTGGGAAATGTAAGTTTTTATTTTCAACAACTCACTCTCCGTTCATTTTTGAAAATGAACTAGAAGCCAACACTGTTGACCTGGCTGAGTACATTGAGGAGTTGTAATGTCAAGGGTAGACGTTTTAGTTAGTGCAAGAGACAACTTATCTGTAAAATTCATGGAGTTTACAAGGATTGCCTCGAGAAAAAGATATGCAACGTTCTTTGAGGGGGAAGATGAAAAGTATTACTCAGTCAGGATAAATAATATTAGGCCAGATATTAAGTGGTCGGGTATTAATAGTGGCGGAAAATCGAAGGTTATTGAATTAAGAAGAAAAGTAAGAAATCATAGTGCTTATTTTAACTATCCCTGTATGTTTTTCATGGATTCTGATTTCGATGAAAATAATGAACTCAAAGAACACGAAGACGTATACATAACCCCCTGTTATTCAATTGAAAATCTATTTGTTAGCCCTGATACTCTTTGTAGGATTCTTAGTGCAGAGTTCGGCATTACTGATTCACATGAAGATCAGAACTGCTATGGAAAAGCTATGTCTATATTTGAAAAAACAAAAAATGCATTTATAGAAGCAATAAGGCCTTTCAACTACTTAATTCGTGAGCTTAGGCTTTTAGAGAAAAAAGGAGAGGTTGGTGGTAGGCTAAATATAAATAACTTAAACTTTGACGATCTGATTAAATTAGAGCTTGGTTCTGTTGCTAAAATTTATGACGAATCTCAACCAAAATCAATATTTCCTGAGCTTCCAGAAAATATATCGGTAGACTTTACTAACTCTGCTGACTATTTTGTAAATACTCCTGAAGCTCTTTGGTTTAGGGGGAAGCAAAACTTAGAGTTCTTTAGAATATTCCTTACAAGGCTTAAGGAAGATAGGTGTAGAAAAAACAACCGCTTAATTTTCAAGAATAAGTCATCAGTAAAGCTGCATTTAACTAAAGGTAATTGCATCTCTGAACTCAGTCAATACGCAGACACCCCTCCCTGCTTAAAGAGCTATCTTGAATCTAGAAGATCTCTATCCAGTGCTGCATAAAGTGCTAACAAGCCACTGCACTCGGAACAAATTTTACTCGCTTCGCTCCCAAAATTCCGGTGATTGGAGCGTTAGATTCCAAATCACCCACAAAAAACAGCCCCTTTCGATAGTCAGCCTTGGCCTTAACATGGAGGTAGAATGACGGGAATGCCGATAACAAAGATAAACGAGGCGCAGACAAGCTGGCACAGCATATCCGCCGAGTCGTCGCTTGAAGCGCTAAACAGCTCCACCTCTGGTCTGGAACCGGAAGAAGCGGCAGCGCGCCTTGCACAATACGGCGCCAATCGTTTGCCGGAAGCGGCCAAGCGCAACGTGTTGATACGCTTTGTGCTGCATTTTCATAATATTCTCATCTATGTATTGCTCGGCTCGGCACTGATTACGGCGGCGCTGGGTCACTGGATTGATACCGGTGTCATTCTGGCCGTGGTGGTTGCCAACGGCATTATCGGCTTTATTCAGGAGGGCAAGGCAGAAAAGGCAATGGATGCCATTCGCCAGATGCTTGCGCCGCGTGCCCATGTTATTCGTGGCGGCGAGCGTATCAGCATTGATGGCGAGCAACTGATGCCCGGCGATATTGTGCTGCTGGAAGCCGGTGACAAGGTGCCTGCCGATTTGCGCCTGATTACCGCGCACGGCATGTCGGTGCAGGAAGCCATTTTAACCGGCGAGTCGGTGCCCGTCGAAAAACAGAGCACACCGGTGGCCGCCAACGCAGCGCTGGGCGATCGTTCCTGCATGTGTTTTTCCGGCACCCTGGTCGTTTCCGGTCAGGGCAGGGGCGTGGTGGTGGCCACGGGCACTAATACCGAAATCGGTCGCATCAGCAGCCTGCTGTCTGAAGTGGAAACACTCACCACGCCGCTGGTCAGGCAAATGGGGATCTTTGCCCGCTGGTTGACGGTGCTTATTCTGCTGATTGCGGCGCTGTTGTTAACTTACGGCTATTTTGTCGGTCATCACGATTTTGCCGACATGTTCATGTCGGTGGTCGGCCTGTCGGTTGCCGCCATTCCCGAAGGGTTACCCGCCGTACTGACCATTACCCTTGCTGTGGGCGTACAGGCAATGGCAAGGCGGCACGCCATAGTGCGACGGCTGCCGGCCATTGAAACGCTGGGTTCGGTATCCGTCATCTGTTCCGATAAAACCGGCACCCTGACCCGCAACGAGATGATGGTGGCGTCGGTACTGACCCGGCAGCATCTTTTTACCCTGGGCGGCGAGGGTTACGCGCCCAATGGCGACTTGATGCTGGCAGGCGCGAAGATTCCGCCCTCGGAATATGCGGTGCTGGACGAGCTTGCCCGTGCCGCCACGCTGTGCAACGACGCGGCGTTACATCAAAAAAACGGTGCGTGGCATACAGAAGGCGACCCGATGGAAGGGGCGCTGCTGTCCTTTGCCGCAAAAATGGACCTGGATGCCCGCAGGGAGCGGGCGACGTGGGCGCGCACCGATGCCATTCCCTTCGATGCCCGCCACCGCTTTATGGCGACTCTGAATCACGATCATGCCAACCATGCCTTTGTTTTTGTAAAGGGGGCGCCTGAGCGGATGCTCGGCATGTGCCACAACCAGCGTGGCGCGGATGGCGAGCAGGAACCGCTGAACAGCCGCTACTGGGAGCAACAAGCCGAAACCATAGCCGCACAGGGTCAGCGTGTGCTGGCCTTTGCCGTTAAAGTGGTGCCGCCGGCACACACTGTGCTGGAAAATGCGGATCTGGAAGGCAGCCTTACCCTGCTGGGCATGGTGGGGATGATGGATCCGCCACGGCCCGAAGCCATTGCCGCAGTGGCGGAATGCCATCACGCCGGAATTCGGGTGAAGATGATTACCGGCGATCATGCCCAAACCGCGGCGGCCATTGGCAGAGAGATCGGGCTGCAAAATTCCGGCAATGTGCTGACCGGAGCCGATTTGGACGGCATGGATGATCGTGAATTGAAAGAGCAGGTGCTTGACTGCGACATCTTCGCCCGCACCAGTCCGGAGCATAAGCTACGCCTGGTCTCTGCCTTGCAGGCACACAACATGACGGTGGCGATGACCGGCGATGGGGTCAACGATGCCCCGGCACTGAAACGGGCCGACGCAGGCATTGCAATGGGGCTGAAAGGGTCCGAGGCGGCGAAGGAAGCGGCAGAGCTGGTGCTGGCGGATGATAATTTCGCCTCCATCGTTTCTGCCATACGAGAAGGTCGTACCGTGTACGACAATCTGAAAAAGGTCATCAGCTGGACCTTGCCCACCAATGCCGGTGAAGCCATGACCATTATGGTGGCGCTGTTCTTCGGCATGACCTTGCCTGTTACCCCGGTTCAAATTCTGTGGGTCAACCTCATCACCGCGGTCACGCTGGGTATAGCGCTGGCGTTTGAACCGACGGAAGAGCACACGATGCGCCGGCCCCCCCGGCAGCGAGACGAGCCGCTGTTAAGCGGCGAGCTGATATGGCATATCGTTTTTGTGTCTCTGCTTTTCCTGAGCGGTGTTTACGGCATTTTCAACTACGCCATCGAGCGCGGATACTCGGTGGATCTGGCGCGCACCCTGGCCGTGAACACCCTGGTGGCGATGGAGATTTTTCATCTGTTCTTCATTCGAAACATCTACGGTACCTCATTGACCTGGCAGGCGGTACGCGGCACAAAAGTGGTATGGATAGTGGTGCTGGTGGTGGTGGCGGCGCAGTTTGCCATTACCTATCTGCCGCCGCTGCAGACGGTGTTTGCCACCGAAGCCATTCCGTTTCTCGATGGCGTCTTGATCCTGGCCATCGGCGCTGCGTTGTTTGCCATTATCGAGACCGAGAAGCAGATTCGTCTTGCGTTTCGTCGCGGTCGAAAGAGCTAGCTTGCCTTTATCGTCACCCTCGCGAAGGCGGGGGTCCGGTGTCTTTGCAGACGACCAGCAGTCTGACCGTTCTGCGCCACACGTCTGGATTCCCGCCTTCGCGGGAATGACAAGAGAATACGTGACATAACCACACCCGTTATGCAGCATTAATTGATTGACCGATATTTAGTTGGCGAAGTGTGTGTGGAGTAAAAAGTATGATTGCTTTCTATTAACGCGATAGGTTTTAGCTCAGGCTCTTCTGTTCTATTGTGTGTAATTTGGCGCTGAAGATAAAAAATATTTTTATGGGAGAGATAAATATCTTTTTTAAATGAATCAGCGAAGTGGATATATATAACAGTTCGGTTTATTTTTACACTTCTTGAGCGTTAAGCCGGAATTGTATATAATAACGCCCCTTTTATTGCTTGCAGACCAAAAACATGAACGACACCACATCACAACCTGCACTGCCAGACCGCCTCTCGGGTAACCCTCGCAGCCCCCATCATGTGGCGGAGTGTTTCGAGCACAACATCGGTATTCGCCTGAACGGCAAAGAGCGTACCGATGTTGAAGAATATTGCATCAGTGAAGGTTGGGTTAAAATCCCGTCGCCCAAAGCGCTGGACCGTCGTGGTCAGCCGATGCTGATTACGCTGAAAGGAACGGTTGAAGCTTTTTATAGCTAAGTCGTTTCTATAATTATTTGGTATTGCCATTCAAAAGGGCCTGAAAATTCAGGCCCTTTTTTAATGTGTTGCTGAAAGTTGTTGTTGTGCATGTTTTCAAAGATAAACTGTTTTTTATGATGCCGAATGTATAAGGGCGTGCCCGGTAATCTTGTATGGTTGAGTTGAACATAACCAGTAAACACGTTATCTATACATGCTTGGCAAAAAGCGGAAATTAAGAAGAGTAAAATACATGAGGTTTATTACAGGCTGTTTTATTTTATTGCTTTCTTTCTCAAACGCTGCAGAAGTCTTGATGATTAATGATGCCGAAAGAAACAGAGACATTCCTATCTCCGTTACTTTACCTACCGAAGCTCAGGCCTGCACTTTGGCTCGCAAGTGCAAGGTGGCCTTTATCAGTGCCGGCAACCGGGTGCCGTATGAACAGTATCGTTTTACCAGCGAGCGGTTGAACTTGCTGGGCTACCTGACCATAGCGGTGGATCACGAGCTGCCGCAAGATCCGCCATTGTCCAGAACCGGTGACCTGTATCAAACCCGTATCGAAAACTGGCAGCGCGGAGCGGCGACGCTGGCATTTTTGCAGCAGCAGTTGCCGGCTCGTTTTGCGGAGTACGACTTCAATCAGCTGCTGCTGGTCGGGCATTCCAATGGCGGCGACATCTCGGCATGGCTGGCCAATGAAGGCAAAGATTACATTGCCGGCATCATTACCCTGGATCATCGCCGGGTTTCCTTGCCAAAAAGTGACGCGGTTCGCGTGTTGTCGATCCGCGCCACCGAATATCCCACCGTACAGGCGGTGCTGCCGACCGATGCCGAACAGCGGCAATATAACGGCTGTGTGGTAGAGATTGCCGACTCAAAGCACATGGATTTGACCGATTACGGCACCACCAGGGTCAAGCAGGCGGCGGCTGAAATGGTTGAAGGCTTTTTGTCTCAAGTAAGCTGTGTTGAAATACGGCGCATTCATAAAACCTGATTTGCCATGTGGCGATGTGGGTAAGGAGTCTTTCAATGAAAAAGCGTATTACAACGTTACTGGCACTGTTACTGGCGGGGTGTTCAACGGGCGGTGAGCCCTCGGCCGGCGGCGATGCCGAAGCGACAGCAGAAGTGATGACCGTTACGGTGGGGCCGCAACGCGTTCACTGTGTTGGGGTTGGCCCCATGCAGTGCCTGGTGGTGGATGGTGGCTTGTTCTATGACCGTATTCAGGGCTTCGAGTTTGAACCGGGCTACCAACAAACGCTACGGATTGAGCGCCGCCAGCGCTTTACGCCGGCCACGGCACCGGCGGATGCCAGCTTGTATCAATACCGGTTGTTGCAGGTGCTGGACAAGCAAAAAGCTCAGCCCTGAAGGCACGGCCAGCCACAAGGCTGGCTGGCACCGTGAGCATGTTTGTGATGGCGTTGGCAGCAGAGCAGTGATGATGCTGCCGGCAGCCGCCGGAGCAGCACCGAGTTATTGCGGCACGTCCAGGGTGTAGCCCATGCCTCTGATGGTTTGAATGAGCTTGAGCTCAAAACCGTCGTCTATTTTGGCGCGCAGCCGGCGAATGGCCACGTCAATCACATTGGTGTCGCTGTCGAAGTTCATGTCCCACACCAGAGAAGCGATTAACGAGCGCGGTAATACCTCGCCCTGCCGGCGCACCAGCAGCTCCAGCAGGGTAAATTCCTTGGTGGTGAGGTGAATGTGCTCACCGGCGCGAATGGCACTGCGGCGCGCAATATTCAACACCAAATCGGCCACTTCCAGCTGGTTGCTCTGGGGCTGGGGCGTGCCCCGGCGCAGCAGGGTGCGCACTCGGGCCAGCAGTTCGGAAAAGGCGAACGGCTTAACCAGATAATCGTCGGCCCCCAGCTCCAACCCTCTTACCCTGTCTTCCACGCTGTCTTTGGCGGTTAAAAACAGCAACGGCATTTGCCGGCCCTTGTTGCGCAGTGCCTCTACAATTTTCCAGCCGTCCAGATCCGGCAGCATCACGTCGAGAATAATCAAATCGTAAGGCTCGCTCACCGCCAGATGAAAGCCGTCCAGGCCACTGCGCGTGAGATCCACCACAAATCCCGCCTCGCTCAGCCCTTTTTGCAGGTAATCTCCGGTTTTTTGCTCATCTTCAATGATCAAAATCTTCATGGCGCACTCTCTTTGCACTGTCTGTTAGGAGCATGATGACGGCCCCGGGCAGGTGATCCAACCCTTATCGTTACCGCATGATACACAGTGCCCGTGGTGAGGCGCCAAGATGACAATTTTGTAATGTTGGCGTCATGCTGCAGACAGGGTCATCTTTCTATTCTTCTCTCAATAACGATTGCAAATAAGCAGCATGCCAACAAGGAGAGAAGGTGCGATGACAGAGGCAAAACATAGCCCCAATCTGCCCCGGCGACGGTTTGTGCAGGGCCTGGCTGCCGGCGGTGTGGTGCTGGGCATGGCACCCATGCTAACCCAAGCCCAAGCCCAGGCCCGGGCCGCCAGCCCCGGCACCCTAACCGGTGATGTGCCGGTATTGACCGGTAGTGAATTCGATCTGGTGATAGATGAAACCCCGGTCAACTTTACCGGCAAGGCGCGCATGGCCACCACCATCAACGGCTCTATTCCCGGCCCTACGCTGCGCATGCGCGAAGGAGACGAGGTCACGATTCGCGTCACCAACCGGTTGAAAGAGCACACCTCCATTCACTGGCACGGCATTATTCTGCCGTATCAGATGGACGGAGTGCCGGGCATCAGTTTTCCGGGCATTGCCCCCGGCGAAACCTTTACCTATCGCTTCAAACTGGAGCAGAGCGGCAGCTACTGGTATCACTCCCATTCGGGCATGCAGGAACTCACCGGTATGTACGGCGGCTTGATCATCGATCCGGCCGAAGGCGACAGCATTCAGGCCGAGCGCGAACATCTGGTGCTGCTGTCCGACTGGACCGACGAAAACCCGATGCGGGTATTCGGCAAGCTCAAGAATCAGGGCGATTTGTACAACTTCAATCAGCCCACCGTGTTCGACTTTTTTCGGGATGTTTCCACTGACGGCCTGAAGACGGCGCTGAACAAGCGGCAAATGTGGAACGAAATGCGCATGAGCCCGACCGATCTGGCAGATCTGTCATCGCAAACGCTGACCTACCTGATGAACGGCACGGCGCCCGCCGGCAACTGGACGGCCTTGTTCAAGCCGGGCGAGCGGGTGCGGTTGCGCTTTATCAACGGCGCCGGCAACACCTTTTATGATGTGCGCATTCCCGGGCTGAAAATGACGGTGGTGCAGGCCGACGGCCTCAATGTAGCGCCGGTCACGGTGGATGAATTTCGCTTCGGCCCCGGCGAAACCTACGATGTGCTGGTAGAGCCCACCGCCGAGGCATACACCCTGTTTGCCCAGTCGATGGACAGAACCGGCTACGCCCGAGGCACCCTGGCCACGCAAGCCGGGCTGAGTGCCGCCATTCCCGAGCTGGACCCGCCCCAGTGGCTGGGCATGAACGACATGATGGGCGACATGGCAGGCATGAACCATGGCGATATGAACATGGCCGGCATGGATCACAGTGGCATGAACACGGGCGCCATGAGCGGCATGGATCACGGCAGCATGGCAATGGCCAGCGGCTTGGCTCAAGCCGGCAAAGAGGTGCGCCATGCCCATACCGAATATGGCCCCAGTGTGGATATGCGGGTCGATACCCCGCGCACCAATCTGGATGATCCCGGCGTGGGCTTGCGCAACAACGGGCGCCGGGTACTGACCCTGGCCGACTTGCGCACGCCCGGCGGCCCGATGGACCCACGCCCGGCCGAGCGGGAAATAGAGCTGCACCTTACCGGCAATATGGAACGTTATACCTGGTCGTTTGACGGCGTTGAATTTGGCAGCTCTACCCCCATTCATCTCAACTATGGCGAGCGGGTACGCATTATTCTGCACAACGACACCATGATGACTCACCCCATGCACCTGCATGGCATGTGGAGCGAGCTGGAAAGCCCGAACGGCGACTTTTTGGTGCGCCGCCACACCATTCAGGTACAACCGGCGCAGCGGTTAAGTTTTTTGGTCACCGCCGATGCTCCGGGCCGCTGGGCCTGGCATTGTCATCTTATGTTTCATATGGATGCGGGCATGTTCCGCGAGGTGGTGGTGTCATGAGCAGAATTCATCCAGAACATGCCCGCATAAAAACCGGACTGAGCGGCCTGCTGCTGGCCCTGTGCGTGCTGCCCTCCGGCGCGGTGTGGGCACAAAACGCCCATGCCGGTCATGGCGGAGCGGCGGGCCACAGCCCACAGCCAGCGGCAACCCAAATGCCGGAAATGAACTCAAGCCCAATATCGGTCATGGATCATGGCAGCATGCAAATGCAGGGGGGCACGGCGCCCGCCAATGCCCGAGACCCGCACGCCTATTCCGGCGGCTTTACCCTCGAAGAGGGGCCTTATGCCTTGCCTGGCCCGCGGCAGTTGCGCCTGGCCGACGAGCACACTTTTTACGGTGTGCTGGCAGACCGGCTGGAGCGGGTAGACAACGGCGAAGGCCATGCACTGACCTATGACACCCGTGCCTGGTTTGGGCGAGATTACAACCGAGCCGTGATCAAGGCAGAAGGCGATATTGCCGAGGGGCGGCTGCAAGAAGCCAGCACCGAGCTGTTATGGAGCCACGCGCTCACCACTTTCTGGAACAGTGAACTGGGCGTGCGCTACGACACCGGGCACGGGCCGGATCAGGGCTGGCTGGCACTGGGGCTGTCGGGGTTGGCGCCGTACTGGTTTGAGCTGGATGCCACCGCCTATGTGGGTGACGACAGCCAAACGGCGCTGACCGTAGAAGGGGAATATGAACTCTTGCTTACCCAGCGATGGGTACTGCAACCCAGAGTGGAAGTGACCGCCTATGGCAAAGACGACGCCGAGCGTGGCCAGGGCCGAGGCCTGGCCAGTCTGGTGGCCGGTGCCCGGCTGCGTTATGAAGTGAGCCGCCAGTTTGCGCCTTATGTGGGCTGGGAATGGGCGGCGGCGCTGGGTAACAGTGCCGATCAGGCACGAGCAGAAGGCGAGGCCACGCAAGAAACCCGCTGGGTTGCCGGGGTCAGACTCTGGTTCTAAATCACCAATGCACAACCACACCTTAACATCAGGAAAAAAACATGAAAAAAACACTGTCCGTTTTAATGCTGTCTTTGTTACCCGGCCTGGCGCTGGCCGCCGGTGAACATGGTGCACACGGTGGCCATGAGGGTCATAACATGGCCAGCATGCAGCAGAATATGCACGGCGTGGGCCGCCCCGGCACCGCGGCCGAGGTGAGCCGCACCATAGAAGTAGTGATGAGCGACGACATGCGTTTTTCACCGGCTCAAATCGAGGTGAAGGCGGGGGAGACCGTGCGCGTTTTCGTTAAAAACAAGGGCAAGCTGGCACACGAACTGGTGATTGGCAATTTGGCATCCTTGCAGGAGCATGCCGAAATGATGCGCCAGATGCCCGACATGCAGCACGCCGAACCCAACATGATCAGCCTGCAGCCGGGCCAGATGGGTGGCCTTATCTGGACCTTTGATCAGGCCGGCACCGTTGATTTTGCCTGCCTGATCCCCGGCCATATGGAAGCGGGCATGAAAGGCAGCATCAAGGTAGGGTAACCCAGAGGCATGAGCGCAGGCTCATGCCCGTCGTTAGTGACAGGCACAAGAGGATAAACCGCAGCGTGAACAACACATCAAGGGCAAAAAGCAGGCGGCCGTGGGCCATTGCCGTGGTGATACTGGCGCCGCTTGCCATGGTAGCCAGCCATTTTTTACTGAACGACTCGTCCGCCAAAGCCGAGCAACTGCGGCTGGGCAAGTTGGCCTATCAAGACAACTGTGCCGGCTGCCACGGTGCCGACCTTAACGGCTCGCGCAAGGGGCCGCCGTTTATTCACAAGGTGTATGAACCGGCTCATCATGGTGACGAGGCGTTTTACCGGGCCGCCGCCAACGGGGTGCGCGCGCATCACTGGCGCTTTGGCGACATGCCGCCGGTAGACGGCATCAGCCGCAACGAGGTGAGCGACATCATTGCCTATATTCGCGAGCAGCAGCGGCAACAGGGCATTCACTAGGCCGCCGCCAAGTGTTGCCGCGATGGCGTGACAGCTATTTTTTTGCGGTTAGGTTGTTGCAGCAAGCGAACCGGTGGGAAACCAGGCGGTAAAGCAGGTTTCCCGTTCATCGGACTGCACCGACAGGCTGCCGCCGTGGGCGCTGATAATCGCCTTGGCAATGGCCAGCCCCAGGCCGGTGCCTTCGGTGACCGGCTGGCGCGCACTGTCGGCCCGGTAAAAACGGTCGAACAGCCGGGGCCATTGTTCCGGCGGTATGGCCGGGCCCGGGTTGGCCACCGTGACGGTGGTGCCCTCACCGTTGCTGCTGATGGCAATACGCACCTCGCCCTTAGCCGGTGTATAGCGAATGGCGTTGGTCAGCAGGTTGCTGAACGCCCGCTGCAGCATCGACTTGTCGCCCAGCAGGCAGCCGTTACCCCGGCGTTGCAATCGCACCTGTTGTTCACTGGCCAGCGGCTCAAAAAACTCCAGCAGTTCATCCAGCTCGTCGGCCAGGGCCAGCGGCTGTGGCTGCATACCCAACTGGCCTTGCTCCGACTTGGCCAGAAACAGCATTTCACCAATCATCCTCGCCAGCCGCTCGGCGGTTTCCAGGTTGGCATAGAGCACTTCTTTGTATTCTTCGGCATTGCGCGGGTGCGCCAGTGCCACCTGGGTTTGCATCATCAGGCTGTTAACCGGGGTGCGCAGCTCGTGGGCAATGTCGGAAGAAAAGGCCGTTAGCCGCTGAAACGAGTCTTCCAGTCGGTCCAGCATGCCATTAAACGCATTAATGGGGCCATGCAGCTCGGCGGGCGCCCCGGCCAGCGGCAACCGGTGATCCAGCCGGTTGGCGGTAACCCGCGCCGACAGGCGAGCCAGGCTGTGCAGCGGTGTCAGCCCCATACGCGAGGCAAACCACCCCAGCAGCACCGACACCAGCGCTATGCCGCCGGTCAGCCAGGCCAGGCCGATTTTAATGTCGTCGATAAAGTGCTGGTGATAACTGGTGTCCAGCGCCACCCGTATCAGCACCGAGTCGGGCAGGCCGGTCGACGCCGAGACAGAGGGCAAGGCATTCAGCACAAATTGCTCGGTCATGCTGCGATAACGAATACCGTTTTCGGTCCAGCTTTCTGCCAACGGCAATAACTCGGGCACGGGCAGGGGGCGATTCAGTCCCGCCTGTGATGGCGATTGCGAATGTGGTGTTGAAGGCATATGCGCAGGCGAATGCGGCCCCACCGTCACCAGTGTCTTGCCGTTCAAATCCGTCATTTGCAGATAATAACCACCGTGGCCCGAGAGCGCATCGCTCAGGCGCGCCTGCAGCACCGACCAGTCTTGGCTGTTGCCCTGCACATGGGCCGAGAGAAAGTTTTCGGCCAGTATGATGCGGCCTTTGATGTCGGTTTGATCCTGGCGAGCAAAATGATGATCCAGCGCCTGAATCAGCACTAGACTCACCACACTCCAGATGGCCAGCATGCTGATGCTGAAAATCAGGCTCAGGCGGGTGGTTAAAGAGAGATAACGGCCCATGATGTTGTTGTTTATCCTGTAAAACTCAACCAGCACCCAATGTACCATTTTATGCCGATACCCGAGCCAGAAAGCCTGGGCTTGCGGCCCGCACCACCTTTCATTTCGGCTTGCACACGGTCATAATGCACAGGGTTTCATTCGGTGCCTTTTTATTGTTCCTTATGAATGCCGCACTGCGCCTCACAACAGAGAAAGGGGAGAGGCAAGGTCGCCCGCAAGGCTCGGGCGGTAGCGTGGCTGTTGCTGGCAGATGTGCCCATTCCACGGTTCTCATGCGTGAATTGCTGCAGCCAGATGCGCATATACCAGCAGCAGATTAGATAAAATTATTTAATATCAGAATCTTAGTGAACGGATGGTTGTAAATACCACGCAAGACCACGCATCAAAACGAGCATGAGCGTATACGCGCATGCGTAGTATTAAAATGTTCTGTCGCCTAAATGAATGGGTGAACGTCGGAGTTGGCAACGGAAGTTGAAGTGTCACTGAACTATTCAGTTAATCTTGGTGAAAGTTAAAAAACGATATGGAGATTCGGATTGCTGTTCCAAACATATTATCGATTAGACCCGTGGAGCTTTGAGCCGCCACTCAAGGATTTTGGGGTAATTCAATTTGATAACCCCAAGCAGATGTTTTCGCTGTTCGTGCGTTACAAACATGCATTTAACGAAGGTCAGGAATCGCAAGTATTGGTACAAACAATTCATCGTAAGGATGACATTCCAGATTTGGTGCGCGCCGTGTTTACCGGAGATGCAGAAATTGATTTTAGTATTGGAGGCAAGAATCATGATGGGTTCACAAACTTTCCTGACGTCTATCGCGATTTCATAGTTGCGTTGCATGAAGATATGGACCGAATGGCGTCTGAGATATTCAATGTGGTTCGCTGGCGAATGGGAATTGTTGGTGGGCCGTTGGGGCTTCAGAGCGAATGGTCATCAATGAGATGGCACGATGACACTAAGGGTGAGAAAATTTTCGACGAGCATGGATTTTTAAACCGTCAAATGATCGCCGGATTATTCACATTGCGTATGCCCGAAATGCAGAAGGTCGATTTCGACGAAGAGTGCCGAGTTAATGTTGAAAAGTTAATTAACTTTCAATCGAAGCAACCCTTGTATCATGACCTATTTCGTGAAGCATGGCAGAATCAACGGGATAATCCCCGAAGTGCGCTTGTAATGGGAGTTGCCGCAGCAGAGACTGGGTTCAAGACGTCTTTAATGGACTTGAATCCTTCGGTTAGTTGGATTGTCGAGAACTTGCAATCTCCGCCACTAGATCGCATGTTGCGTGACTACATGGCGCAGCTACCCGCAAGAAATCGGCTTAACGGTGAAGTTCGCCGCCCCCCTAATGAGGTCATTTCTAAGATTAAGAAAGGCATAGAGCTGCGTAACAAGCTAGTACATGGGCGAGAAGAAACGGTAAAAACTGAAGATGTACGCCAAATTCTCGAAGCCGTTCGCGACTTGCTGTATATGCTGGACTACTACCGAGGCCATGACTGGGCCATAGAAAGAGTAAGCCCCGAAGTGGCTACTAGTCTGAACGAGGGGTAGTGTTCGTTGGTGACAGAACAAAGGCATCTAGGCCGACGCGACAGAGCCGCGCGGCTGATGCTTGGCGTTATAAGAAAAAGGAAAATTGTGAGTAAATTTCTCGTACCTCTATTGTCGATAGTGCTATTTCAAGGCATCCTATTTTTGCTTTCAGGAGTAATGTTAGTATTCAGAGATGTTAGCGATGGCTTTACGTTGTTTATTGATACAGCCGCAAAAGCAGCAACTGTTTCGGTATTTATCTGGGCAGTATTTCTATTTCTTGAACAAAGGAAAGAAAAAAGAGTGGATGTTAGCCTTCAGCGTTTAAAAGAACTTAGCTTTCGTCTCATTGATTTTATTGGTAACGCCCACTTTTCATTAAATAAAAATTCTGCAAATATACTCATCACATATCTATCAGCTTTAAAGTCCGAAACAGAAAATAGAGCATCCACAGATGCTCATTTAACAGAGTATAAGCTAGCTCTAGATATAGTTTATGAATCGTTAAAGTCAACAAGTCTAAAAGATATCGTTGGGGTGGATAGTTCCATTGACTACGGTGATGTGATTGACACACTGACCAACTACTATTCAAAAAGTGAGAGCCTCATTGAAATCGATAAGGATCTTATGCAGCGAATAGAAAGAGGTGATATTAATAACACCAACTACCATATCAATGTTCCCGAACAAGGATTACGTCTATGGCAAATTGAAATAATCATGAGTTACTTGCTTGAGGTAAATGAAGATGCGATCAAAAAGGAGCTTGAACATAAACCAAACTCAATGTTAGATCGTCATCATCATTTTCCAACTTTATATGCATTTTATTACTTTTACACGAAAGGTACCTTGTATGTATCTAAAAACAAAAGTATTCTTTTTTCAATGAACGGTTTATTAATGGCGTGCGAACGTTAGTTTGCTTATAACAAAAACCTCAATCAGACGGTGTAGTTCCCCCGTTTTAGTGAGTACTGAGTCATAAAAATATGAATAGAAGAAAACATGGATATTAATATTGAGCTTAATGGCCACATTGATGAGGCTGAAATCATAGAACTTTATCGTGCAAATGGCTGGTCTTCCGCCAACAAGCCTGATCAGTTAATCCCAGCCTTGCGCAACTCCCATACACTGGTTACGGCCCGAGCTTCAGGAAAGCTGGTTGGTGTGGGTAATGCAATTTCAGACGGTTATTTGGTGGTTTATTATCCACATATGCTTGTTCATCCCTCGGCTCATGGCAATGGTGTTGGACGAAAGATGATGGGAGCAATGCAATCCGTTTATAGCGGCTTTCATCAGCAAATGCTTACCACTGACGGTGAGGCTATCGAGTTCTACAAGGCATTAGGCTTTGAGCGAGCCGGTAAAACCGAGCCCATGTGGATATATGCTGGTTCAGAGCACTAATTCTTATGGCAGAATATTTTCTATTGAAGTTACGTACTGTCAAATGGAAGTAATATGATTTTTGATATCGAAGAGCTTGAAAATCAGGATAAGTATAGGCTTCTTAATGGTGGTGTCACGCCCAGGCCCATTGCGTGGATTAGTACTCGTTCACGCGATGGTGTTGATAACCTGGCTCCGTATTCCTTTTTTACCGTGGCAAGCTGTAATCCACCGGTACTGTTATATACCCAGGTCACCCAGAGAAACGGCATCAACAAGGATACACTGCAGAACTTGCTGGAAACAGGCGAATGTGTGGTCAACATAGTCAACTCAACCTTGCTGGAAAGTATGAACCAGACCAGTGCGAGCCTCGATAGTAATGAAAGCGAATTCGACTTCGCCGGCATCGAGAGCTGCGCCAGTGTTAAGGTGAAACCTCGCTCGGTGAAGGACGCTCCCGTTCGATATGAATGCACCTTAAGAGAAGTCATTCCCGTTAGTGACTTGCCCACAGGCGGCACCGTTATTCTGTTGGATGTAAAGTGCGTTTATGTGCGAGATGACCTTTATCTAAACGGGGTTATCGATCAGCAGCGCATTGATTCTGTCGGCAAGATGGGGGGCGATCATTTCAGCCTGACCACTGAAAACGTAGAACTGACTCGCCCTTAGAAGTTGTTGAACAACTGTTTTTTAGATTGCGGACTTATTCAATGGAACTGATGAACATATCTTTTGGTATCACCGACTGGTCGGACGTCGAACCCTCGGAGCAGGTAGCTGATAATGCGGAACCCCATCACTAATCAACAGCATGCGGCGCCGAAATTTTCGTTGTTGATTAAATTAAATGGAAAGTAGGTGGTGATACCAGTGTTACAGGTATTATATTTTCATACGGACAGGAGTTGAAGATGAGTAAAGTAATAGGGAGTTGTCATTGCGGTGCAGTGACTTGGGAATTTTCTTTACCGATCAAGACAGTCGTTAAATGCCATTGCAATAATTGTAGAAAACTGCAAGGCAGTGATTATAGCTCATGGATTGTTGTACCTCAGTCGCAGTTTGTAATTTTAACAGGGAAAGAATTCGTTTCCCTATACAAGCCAAACGATAGCTCTAGTAAGTCGTTTTGTTCAAATTGCGGAACAGCAAATTTTTTGGTGAACGGTAAGCACTTTTCCGGTGACGTTGTGTTGCCGCTTGGGGTAGTAGACAATTATACCAAAGAACTTGCACCGCAAATTCAAGTTTATACAGCGGACAAGGCTGCGTGGGTCAACTTGCATGACGATGAACCCGTATTTAGCTAAAAATAGAATAATTAAATTTAAAGCGCACATAAAAATGATTGCCTACCTACGTTAATTATTTAAATAAGGGAGATGATGTGAGCATGAATATAGTTTGTAAGTCTATCGATGAAGTTCGCTTTAATATTGACGCTCTTGACCGGAAGATTGTTGCTCTTATTGCAGAGCGTGGGGGCTTCGTGAAGCAGGCGGCGCGCTTTAAAAAGACGACCGATGACGTAAAGGCGCCAGTACGAGTTGAGCAGGTTATTGATAAAGTCAGAGGGATGGCAGCAGAGCTTGGCGGCAATGCCGAGGTAACTGAAGCCGTGTATCGGGCTATGATTTCGGCATTCATTTCTGCTGAATTAGAAGAGCATGCTGAACTTAACAGCGGCCGTTAAAAGCCATCATCAATGGCAGCAGTACGCCTTCGGTCTCGAACGCTGTACTCGGTGTTGTTGTATAAAACGGTATCAACCACGACAAAACTGACGCCGGTGTCTTCACGTTAACGTCAACAAAGTGAAGATGTAGTGCTCGCCAAGGCCGTAGAGAGCCATTATCATATAGGCCAAATTCATCTACAGAAGTCATCATCCATGTCAATCCCTCCGTGCCCCAAGTGCAATTCCGAATACGCATATCAGGATCAAAATAACCTGGTCTGCCCCGAGTGTGCCCATGAATGGAACCCGTCCGAAGTCGTTGTCGACGAAGACATTCTGACCGCAAAAGATGCGAATGGAACCTTGCTGGAAGCGGGTGACAAGGTCACCGTAGCCAAAGATCTTAAAGTGAAAGGCAGCTCCCTGGTGATCAAAATCGGTACCAAGGCGCTGATCAGACGCATAGTGGAAGGCAAGGATCACGAACTCGACTGCAAGGTAGACGGCGTTGGCGAAATGATGGTCACCGCGAAGTTTGTGAAAAAAGCCTGAGCGATTCCGGTTGATTAAAAATCAAACCGGCGCATAAACGGCGTTATAGATAATAAAGGAAGTGTGTATGGAGTTGAATTTATGGTTACTTTACATCAGTGTAATCAGCATTCTGATATTCAGCCCAGGCCCTTCTGCTTTATTATGTATATCTGATGGTTTGAAGTTCGGTAATAAAAAGGCAGTGGCAACCATTCTTGGTGGTGCCATTGCTGCCCTGATGCTGATGACCATTTCAGCCGTGGGGCTGGGCGCTGTTTTGGTGGCGTCAGAACGATTGTTTTTTGCCATCAAGATTGCGGGTGCCTGTTATCTTATTTATCTCGGTTACAGCGCCTGGAAAGAAGGCAGCATCAACATAGCAAGCAAGGAGCCGGATGAATATAAGTCGGCCAATTACTCCTGCTATGCGCTGTTTCGCAAAGGCTTTATGGTTGGCATCAGCAACCCGAAAGATCTGTTGTTCTTTATCGCCTTGTTTCCTGGTTTCATGAATGCAGAATTACCACAGCTGGAACAATATATGGTGCTGGCATGCACCTGGTTTGTTATCGACTGCAGCTCCATGTTTATGTACGCAGCGCTGGGTTCAAAGATAAGTCCCTGGCTTTCCAAAGCCGAAAACATGAAACGGGTTAACCGTGCGGTTGGCGGTCTTTTTGTTGTGTTAGGCAGTGCCTTAGCGCTTTCTACCGGCATGGATGAAAAGGCATAACCAGCGGGAATAACTCTCCCTTCTTTAATCACTCACCAGGTTTTCAGTCAGACAATGCCAACTCTCATCCCATTTAACAGCCTCACGGCTGAGCTGATTGCCGCCCGTAAAAACAGTCATGAAATTTGCCGTACCTTTGCCAAAAGTCCCAGTAAAGGGAATCTAAAGCGCTTGAAAACCCTTTTCGGCCATTGTGGTGAACAAGTGATGATTGAACCGCCATTTCATTGTGATTACGGCAATCAAATCACCATTGGCGATCGCACCTTCATTAATATCAACTGCACCCTGCTCGACTCCCCCTTAAAAGCGGGTGCTATTGCCATTGGTTGCGACTGTTTAATTGGCCCTAACGTACAACTATTGGCTGTGTCGCATGCGGTGAACCCAACCGAACGGTTGGAAAAAGGCAACTTTTGTGCCCCTGTGACCATTGGCGATAACGTATGGATTGGTGCCGGGGCAATAGTGCTGGCCGGTGTATCAATTGGTGACAACAGCGTGATTGGCGCCGGCAGTGTGGTCACCAAGAATGTGGCAGCCAATAGCGTGGTGGCAGGCAATCCGGCCGTGA
>JAAEZO010000235.1 GCA_018222825.1 Gammaproteobacteria bacterium | reverse complement strand
ATCGCTACCACCCGGGCGTTGAGCCTGGTGGGCAGCGAAGAGCCGGTATACCGGGAACAGAGAGAATCGGGAGCGGCGGTACTGCGGGCTGCGCCCAGTCATCTGCGCTTCGGTCATTTCGAGTATTTCTATTACAGCGGCAAGCCGGAGCGGATCCCTGCGCTGCTCGATTATCTGATCGACACCCAGTGGCCCGATCTCGCCAAAGATCCGGCCGGTTATGCCGCCCTGTTCGAACGGGTGGTGGCAAAGACGGCAACGATGATCGCCCAGTGGCAACTGGTCGGCTTCTGTCACGGGGTGATGAACACCGACAACATGTCGATGTTGGGGCTGACCCTGGATTATGGCCCCTACGGTTTTCTCGATGCCTATGATCCGAATCATATCTGCAACCACTCGGATCCGGGCGGCCGTTATGCCTACGATCAGCAACCGGCGGTCGGCCACTGGAACCTGCAGCGACTGGCTCAGTCTTTGTCCGGGGTGATCGAGCTGGAGGCATTGCAGCAGGCGCTGGGCAAGTACGAGCATCAGGTACTGTCGGCCTATTCCGAAGGTATGCGCCGGAAGTTGGGGATGGAGGCGTGGGAAGACGAAGATCCGGCGCTGTTCCGTGACATGTTCAAGCTGATGGAAAACCAGAAGGTGGATTACAGTTGCTGGTTCCGTCGTCTGGCGCTGCTGGAATCGTCTGGTGCCGTGCCCGATACGTTGTTGGCGCTGCTTGCAGAGCCTGAAGCCTGGAGCGAGTGGTTTGGTCGTTATCAGGCCCGGCTGGAGCGTGAAGGCAAGACTCAGGCCGATAAAGTCGCACAGATGAATGCGGTCAATCCCAAATACATACTGCGCAACCATCTGGCTCAGCAGGCGATAGCGCAGGCGGAGCAGGGCGACATGAGCGAGGCCGATCGGCTGTTGATGCTGCTGGCGCGCCCCTTTGATGAGCAGCCCGAGCTGGATCATTACGCCATGCCGGCGCCGGCATGGGCCGAATCACTCTGTATTTCCTGCAGCTCCTGATGATGGCGACCACAACCATGCTTAACAGCGATACCCCCCTGACCATGGAAAACTTTCCCGTCTGGGCCGAGGCACTGATCAAGGAACTGGATCTCGAACTGCTCGAGCGAGAGCAGGGCGCCGACTATTACCAGTGGCTGGTCAGCTTTGAAGAAAGCCGATTGTTTCTGTGCTTTCAGCATTATGCCGATTGCGCCTGGCTGCAGCCGCTGAGCGAGCGGGATCAGGACGTGGCCGACTGGCTGACTGCACAGTGGAACCGTTGAACAGACCCTGAAACCGAGATATCCCTGTTCGCGCTACCAGTCGTCAACTCAGGCGTTAAGAAGATGTAGCAGGGATTGCCTCCACCGACCGTGAAATGCCATGGATGGCATTTCCGAGCCCCAAAGGATGGGTTTATGGCGTGTCGGAGGAGGCGGCCCTGTTGCCTCTATAGCCGTGAAACATCAGATGGATATGACTATCTAATCTTTTCTTGATAACCAAAGGAAGCTCCCTGCATGGCACCCAAGGATTTGTTACTGGCATTGGTGGTAATTGGCGTTTGGGGCATGAACTTCGTGGTGATCCGGGTGGGGCTGGACGGGGTACCGCCCATGTTGCTGGGGGCGCTGCGCTTTACCCTGGTCGCCTTTCCCGCCGTTCTGCTGATCCGGCGCCCGGCGGTGCCCTGGCGCTGGTTGATTGCCTACGGCGGCACCATCTCACTGGGTCAGTTTGCCTTTCTGTTTTACGCCATGGCCAACGGCATGCCGGCCGGGTTGGCCTCGCTGGTGCTGCAGTCGCAGGCCTTCTTCAGCCTGCTGTTTGCAGCCGTGCTGCTCGGTGAACGGGTCAGGCCGGTGCATCTGGCCGGGCTATTGGTGGCGGCAGTCGGGCTGGTCATCATCGGCCGTGGTGGCGACGGCACCATGACCATGCTGGGATTGGGGCTGACCCTGGCGGCATCGGCCATGTGGGCGCTGGGCAACATCGTGACCAAGAAGATAGGCCGGGTCGATCTGGTTGGCCTGATTGTCTGGGGCAACCTGATACCGCCGCTGCCGTTTTTGGGGCTGTCGCTGTGGCTGGAAGGGCCGCAACAGATAGCCGAGGCCTTGCGCCATATCGGCAGTCATACCCTACTGGCGCTGGGATATCTGGCCTTCGTGGCCACCCTGCTGGGCTACGGACTCTGGAGCCGGCTGCTGCAGCGTTATCCCACCGGTATGGTGGCGCCGTTTTCGCTGCTGGTACCGGTGGTGGGCCTGAGCTCGGCGGCCCTGCTGCTGGATGAACGGCTGACTTCAATCCAGTGGCTCGGAGCCTTGCTGGTGATGCTGGGCCTGGGGCTGAATGTGTTTGGCGTGCGGCTCTGGAAACTAGTTTCAGGTAAAGACAAAAGCGCGATGACAGGGTAATATATCGCCGCACGCATTCCGGTGGTTAAAAAGAAAGCAGTTGTCAATGTCGGGTGGCTGGCTATACTGGGCGCCGTTTCCGGGATGGGTTCCCTGACCCCATTAATCAAAAAGGTAAAAAATGGTTATTTCTCCTGCTCAATACCGCACGGCGCTGATTCGGCTGTCGCTGTTCCACGTTACCATCATTGCCGCCAGTAACTACCTGGTGCAGTTGCCCTTTACCCTGTTCGGCTTTCATACCACCTGGGGTGCGCTCAGCTTTCCCTTTATCTATCTGGCTACCGATTTGACGGTGCGTATCTTCGGGGCCGACATGGCACGGCGCATCATCTTTCTGGTGATGCTGCCGGCGCTGGCTACCTCTTATGTGCTGTCGGTGCTGTTTTTCGAGGCGCAATATCAGGGGCTGGGGGCGCTGTCCGAGTTCAACCTGTTTGTGGCCCGTATCGCCCTGGCCAGCTTCATGGCCTATGTGCTGGGGCAGATAATGGATGTGTCGGTTTTCAACCGGCTGCGGCAGATCAAGACCTGGTGGGTGGCGCCAACCTGTTCCACCATCTTCGGTAACCTGGTCGATACCCTGGTGTTTTTCAGCCTGGCGTTTTACCGCTCGCCGGATCCCTTCATGGCCGAGCACTGGGTTGAAATTGCCTGGGTGGATTACGGCGTCAAGCTGGTGTTCAGTCTGG
>JAAEZO010000029.1 GCA_018222825.1 Gammaproteobacteria bacterium | reverse complement strand
TGGCCTGTATCGCCGTTATCGGTCTGCCGTTGATGATGGCCGAAGTGATGCTGGGTCGTCGCGGCGGCAAGAGCCCCATCGGTACCATGGAGCGGATGGCGGCCACCGAACAACGCAGCAAGCTCTGGGGCGGGATCGGCATCATGGCAACCCTGGCGGCGTTTCTGATCCTCTCCTTTTACAGCGTCATTGCCGGCTGGACCATGCCTTATATCGTCTCGGCGGTCAGCGGTGACTTCAGCGGTATAGCGGCGGAAGAATCCGGCGCCCTGTTTGGCGGCCTGCTGGCCTCGCCGGGCGAGCTGCTGTTGTGGCACTCCATCTTCATGGGCCTGACGGTGCTGGTGTCGGCGGGCGGCGTACGTCATGGCCTGGAGCGAGCGGTGACCAAGCTGATGCCGGCGCTGTTTGTGCTGCTGCTGATCCTGGTGGGCTACGCCATGACCACCGGTCACTTCGGCGAAGCGGTCAGTTTCCTGTTCACGCCCGACTTTTCCGCACTCACCGCCGAGGCGGTACTGGTGGCGCTGGGGCATGCCTTCTTTACCCTGAGCCTGGCCAGTGGCGCCATGATGGCGTACGGCGCCTACCTGAAAAAAGACGTTTCCATCGCCCGCACTTCCGTGGTGGTCGCGATTATGGATACCGGCGTGGCGCTGCTGGCGGGGCTGGCAATCTTTCCCATCGTGTTCGCCAATGGACTGGAGCCGGGGGCGGGTCCGGGACTGATCTTCGTGACTCTGCCGGTGGCCTTTGGGCAGATGCCGGGCGGCAGCTTCTTCGCTTCCCTGTTCTTCGTGTTGCTGCTGTTTGCTGCCTGGACCTCGTCCATCTCCATGCTGGAGTCGCTGGTCAGCTATCTCAACGAAAAGGGGGTGAGCCGGGTCAAGGCCGCCATCGGCGGTGGTCTGGTGGCCTGGCTGCTGGGCATCACGACCGTGCTGTCGCTCAACGAATGGTCCGGTTTTACCCCGCTCGACATGTTCGCGCGCTTCGAAGGCAAGACCCTGTTTGACCTGTACGATTACCTGACCGCCAACATCATGATGCCGCTGGGTGCCCTGTTTACCGCCATCTTCGTGGGCTGGAAGATGAAGCCGGAACACTCCGCCACTGAGCTGGGCGGCTGGCACCGGGTCTGGTTTCCGGTGGTCCGCTACCTGTCGCCCATCGCGCTGTTGATCGTGTTCTACTTCAACCTGAAGTGACGAATGTGAAATAACGGCAAGCGGTAATCATTAACGCCGCCGGCTCTTTCGAGCTGGCGGCGTTTTTTATGGGCGGGATTGATGTGAGAGTTTAACGGGCCAGCGGCAGCCAGCCGCCGAGCAGGACGAACAGGCCGGCGCAGACGCGGTTGAAGCGCTTTCCGCTGCGGGCCAGCCAGGCGCGGGTGCGCTGGGCAAAGCTGGCAATAAAAACTTCGGTGACAAATTCGGTCAGCGCGAAGGTCGCCGCCATCACCACAAACTGGATAAACAGCTCGCGCTCCGGGTCGATGAACTGGGGCAGAAAGGCGGCGAAAAACAGCACCGCCTTGGGGTTGGTCAGCGCCGACAGCAGCCCCTGGCGAAACAGCGAGCCGCCGCTGCGGGAACCTGCCTGCTCATGTAAATCGGCACTGGGAGCCGGTGCTCGCCACAGCTGGATACCGAGCCAGATCAGATAGGCACCACCGACAATCTTCAGCGCCATGAACAGGGTGGTGGATGCCTGCAGCAGGGCGCCGATACCAAACATCGACAGCGCAATCACCATGGCAAAGCCGACGGCACCGCCGGCCACGGTAAACAGGGTCTTGCGCCGGCCATAAAGGGCGCCGTGGGTCAGGGCCAGCAGGCTGTTGGGGCCGGGAGTGAGTGACAGACCAATCATGGCCGCCAGATAGATAAGCCAGGTGTCGAGAGCCATAAACCGTTCTCTTTAGCGTTGGGGGATGGCGCAATATAGCAGCAATGAGGTCGAAGTTTCGAGCAGGGAATATGAGTCGCTCGATGAGCGTCACTGTGTACGGCAGTTGCACGAAACAGGGAGGTAACCAAGGGGGTACTGCATTAAGGGGCGCGGGTGGGGAAAGGTGTCGGAGTACGACCGCACGATAGATCAATGCCTGCACATCGGTGAATGTGCAGGCATTGAGTAGAGGGGGAGCGGGGCTTATATCCGGAACCGGCCCACCATCTCGTTGAGGCGTTCGGCCAGGCGAGCCAGATCGTTGCTGGAGGCGCTGGTTTCGTTGGCACCGGCCGAGGTTTGTACCGACAGATCCCGAATGTTGATCAGGTTTTTGTCTACCTCTCTGGCCACAGTAGCCTGCTCTTCGGCGGCGCTGGCAATGGTCTGGTTCTGCTGGTTGATCTGCATGATGGCCTCGGTAATCAGCTCCAATGCTTCGCCGGCTTCCTGGGCGACCTGCCGGGTTTGCATGGTGCGATCGGTACTCATCTGAATGGCGTTAACGGTACTGCTGGTATCGCTTTGAATGGCGTGCATCATGGCTTCGATTTCCTTGGTCGACTCCTGAGTGCGGTGAGCCAGTGCCCGTACCTCGTCGGCCACCACCGCAAATCCGCGGCCCGACTCGCCGGCGCGGGCGGCTTCAATGGCGGCGTTCAGTGCCAGCAGGTTGGTTTGTTCGGCAATGGAGCGAATCACGTCCAGCACGGTGCCGATTTCTCGTACCCGATTGGCCAGGCTTTCTACCCCTTGCTTGGTGTTGGTAATTTCATGCTCGAGCTCGGTCACGGTATTGATGGTGTTGGTGACCTTGGTGCGGCCGGTGCGGGCCTTGTCGTCGGCCATGTCGGAATTTTGCGAAGTGGAGGCGGCGTTGCGGGCCACTTCTTCCACCGCCACCGTCATTTCGTTAACGGCGGTGGCCGCCTGTTCCAGCTCGTCGCTTTGCTGTTGCAGGGTGCGGGTCGACTGGTCGGTCACCACACTCAGCTGCTCGGCGGTAGACGCCAGCTGGGTGGCGGAGTCATTGATATCGAAAATGGTCTGTTTCAGTTTTTGCTGCATCTGGGCCAGCGCACGAATCATGTCGGCGGCTTCATCCCTGGCGTCGTCACCGAACTCGGTGGTCAGGTTGCCGGAGGCAATGATATTGCTGACCTCCAGCGCCTTGCGAATGGGCTGCAGCAGGCTGCGACTGAACAGCAGGGCCAGCGTGACTACCAGCAGCATGGCCAGAATAATGGCCATTACCATGATGAAGTTGGAGGTGGCAATAATGTCGTCGACATTATCCGCCTCCTCATCGGCCCGCTGTGTCTGGTAACTGCCCAGGTTGTTCAGTTCTGTGGTGACCTGAATGCCCAGCTCATTGAACCCCTGATGACGAAACTGTTCTGCCTGGGCCAGCTGGCCGCCCTTGATCATGGCCAGCAGGCGGTTATGCACGGCATCGTAGTTGGCCTTGCTCTGGACGACGTTGCCCAGCAGCTGCTTGCCTTGGTCCGATTCGACATAGGCTTTCATGTCCTGAATATTGGCCTGAAAGCTGTGCTCCAGACTTTCAAGTCGATTGACGGCATCGCGGCGGCTTTGCTCGTTATCTGCGTAGAGGGCGTTGAGGGTGTAGAGGCGGATCAGCAGAAAGTCACGCCTTATCTCGCCGATCTTGATGGCGGCGGGCGTGCGCTTGTGGGCCATAACGTCAACTTCCTGCCCTATTTTTCCAAACTGCACTATGGCCATCATTCCCAGCAGCAGGGTAATGGTACCGAGCAGGCCGAAGGAGATAATAGAGCGGGGTCCGATTTTGAGTTGTCGCAGCATATCCATACCTTGGAGAGGGGGCTAGTTGGCGCCGATAATAGTCGCGCTACCCCGGGTATTGTTTGCGAAAGATCAATAGAAGGATCATTAACGACGGATCAGCCGTTAAGTGAGATCCAACCAAGTCCCCTCTTCCAATTAGGCCGAGGGGGAGGTTCTGAATGGGTATTTATGGACGTCTTTAATCGGGGCGTTCAGTCGGGTGTGGATGACGGCTTAGCACCGAATTCACAGCCCATAGCGCTCTATTTTCTTCAATAATCCCTGGCGAGACAGGCCCAGGGCCTGGGCGGCATGAGTGCGGTTGTGGTCGAATTTGGCCAAAGCCTGGCTTATCAGCGAAATTTCCAGCGCCCGCACCTGGGCCTCCAGGCTGTCACCGGGCCGGGCGGCCGTGCGTTCGCTGCCGGCCTGCGCATCCGGATAGAGCAGGGCGATGTCTTCCAGGGTGATGATGCCGCTTCTGGCGATGGCGGCCACACTGTCGAGGGCGCTTTTCAGCTCGCGTACATTGCCCGGCCAGCGGCGTTGAATAAACCAGTTGAAGGCGGCGGTATCCGGATGCAGCGGCGCCCGGCTGCCGCTTCGAACCGGCAGATCCAGAAAATGGGTGATCAGCAGGGGAATATCTTCGGGTCTGTCGTCCAGTGGACGGGTTTCGATGTTTACGCCCTTGATGCGATAGTAGAGATCTTCCCGAAACTCCCCGCTTTTCACCTTCTCGGGCAAGTCCGCGTTGGTGGCCGACACCAGCCGCACATCGATGGTTTCAAGGACCCGACCGCCCACCGGGTAATAGCTGCCTTCCTGCAGCACCCGCAACAGTTTGACCTGCATCGCCAGCGGCATTTCGCCGATCTCGTCCAGAAACAGGGTGCCGCCGTCGGCCAGCTTGAGCAGGCCGTCGCGGGCCTTGTCGGCACCGGTAAAGGCACCTTTGGTATGGCCGAACAGTTCGCTTTCCAGCAATTCGGCGGGAATGGCGCCGCAATGCACCGAAATAAAGGGGCCATCGGCGCGGGCACTGAGGGCGTGCACCGCCTTCGAGATCACCTCCTTGCCGGTGCCCGAGGGGCCGGTCACCAGCACCCGCACATCGGTGGGGGCGATGCGGCTGACCAGGGCGCGAATGTTGTTCATCGACGGCGAGGCGCCAATCAGCGTATCCAGCCCCTGCTGGTCGCCCTGCTGGTGTTTGAGGTTGTTGAGCTCGCGCACCAGCTGGTGTTTGGTCAGGGCGCGCTTGACCACCACCGCCAGCATGTCGGGGTCGATGGGCTTGGCCAGAAAATCCCAGGCACCCTGGCGCAGGGCTTCCAGCGCCAGCTCGCGCTCGCCGTGACCGGTGAGGATGATCACCGGTCGATCGATGAAGTTGGGCAGTGCCGCCAGGGTTTGCTGGGGATCGAAGTGCGGCGGCAGCGATAGATCGAGAAGGATCAGATCCGCATCGAAGTGGGGCAGTTGCGCGCTCAGTTCGTCCAGGCTGGCGCCGGTGTTGACCTCATAGCCTTCCGAGGTCAACCACTGGGCGCTCAGGGTGCGAAAGGCGGGCTCGTCGTCAATCAGCAGGATACGGGGTGGGTTCAACATGAGCTGTCCTCGGGGAAAAAGAGTTCAAAGGTCACCGGCCAGCCCAGATCGCTGCGGTGTTGAATGCGGCCGCCGTGGGCATCCATGATGCGGCGCACGATAGAGAGTCCCAGGCCACTGCCGCCGCTACGTTTGCCGACGAAGGGACGAAACAGATGATTGAGCATGTCTTCGGGCACCGCAGGGCCGTTGTTGTGCACCAGCACGATGCCGGGCCGGTCCCCGGCTTCGATGCGGATCACGCCATCCGGCTGATTGCGCACGAAGGCCAGGGCATTGTCGATCAGGTTGACCAGCACCTGTTGCAGCCGGTAGGCATCGGCATCAAGGCGAACGTCGTCGGACAGGGCGCACTCGAAGCGGGTGTGCTGCCAGTCGAACTGGGGGCGCAGGCTGTTCAGCATGGCCAGCAAAGGCACCGACTGACGCTGCACGCCGATGTTGCCGGAGTAGGCGAGCATGTCCGAGATCAGGCGGTCGGCGCGCTTGAGCTGGGTCTGGATCATCGCCTTGCGTTCGGCTTCAAGCCCGGCGGAGGCCATGGAGATGATATTGAGCGGGTTGCGCAGCTCGTGCGCCATGGCCGCCGACAGGCCGCCCAGCTCCACCAGATGCTGCTCCGACAGCCGCTTGCGCTCGGCTTCCGCCAGTTGCAGCGACCGTTCCAGCAGGCTGCAGCGGGTGGTCAGCAGCGAGGCAAAGACTTCTGCCGCCAGCCGCAGCCCGGGGGTGACGTCTTCAAAGCCCTGCAGCCGCGATTGCCAGCCCGGATTCTGGTGCCGACAGATAATGCAGGGGCCTTCGACGACAGGGGGCCGCTCTTCATTCGGTAGCAGTCTTACCTGTACCGGCTGCCCCATTTGATGGGACAGCAACTGCTCGGCCACCGCGCTCAGTCCGGCCCAGTGGCTGGGCTCGGCCAGGCGATTGAGCCAGGTATCCAGCAGTTGCTCGTCAAGCCGGCTGCCGGGATAAATCAGCCGCTCTACCAGCTTGCTGACCGGCTGATACAGCGCCAGTGCCAGCATCAGCAACAGCATGGAATAGAGCCACAGCTGCCATTCGGGCACATTGGCCAGCGCCTGCATGCCGAACGGACCGGCCATGGAGCTGAGCAGGGCAATCAGTCCCATCACCAGCGCCGTCATCAGTATCCACAGCAGGGCGCGGTTGGCCCAGGCGTTCACTTCCAGCATCTGGTAGCGCACCACGCCATACACCAGCAAGACCACATAGGTGGGCAGCAGCAGCATGGGCCAGGGATACCAGTAGAGGCCGAGCGAGGGGAAAATAAAGCTGGTGGCAAGCCAAAGCCCCCAGGCGCCGGCGGCAAACATGGCGGCGATGGAGCGGCGGCGGTTACCGCTATGGATACGCCAGCCCCACAACAGCAGGGCGTGCGCCAGTATTCCGATGACGATGGTATAGGCGATGTTGAACCAGCCGGCTCCGCTGAACACGAAGTAATGGCTGAAGGGGCCGAACGAGATGATATCGCCGCCGCCCAGCGTCAGGCTGATGCCGAGCACCAGCAAGGCCGCCGAATAGAAGAGGCCGCGCCGGCGGGCCAGATTATCCAGCCAGGGTCGTCGGCCCGCCCCCTGATTGACGAAGCCGATGGCAAAGTCGAGAAAGAAGGTCGGCATCAGCGGGTTGGCCAGAATCAGCATCTTGCCCAGCCCTTCCCAGCCATAAAACACCGAAACATGACCGCTGCACCACAGCGCCATCATGATGCCGAAACCGGCCAGCGCCTTCATGCTGCGTTGGCGGCGCGCGCGCCAGAACAGCCAGGCCGACACCAGCAGGGCACAGCCGCCGGTGAGCAACATCATCAATTCAAAAGCCAGATCCAACGCCATGCTGCGTTCCCGTCATGTAAACATCGTTGACACTTTAACGGGGAAAGACTGTAAACCTGGTTGTCACCCGGGGCAAGTATTCATCGTTTTTTTGATCCAGGCCAAGGCGGGTGCAGGTTTTCTGATTTGTGGCATGCATCGTGCTTTATCTAGCGATAGCAGGTTCACCCTCGGGTAAACCTACCGGATTGAGCTCACTCTGGAGACGTTTTATGAATATGACTACCCTGGTACTGGAGTTTTCTGCCATTTTTATCGTTCTGCTGCTGGCCATGCTGCCGGCGGCCGTGAACCGCTTTCAGTCTCGTTAAGGGAACAAGATGGAACTTGATGCTGCCATACTGTCGCGGATCCAATTCGCGTTTACCGTCAGTTTTCACATTATCTTTCCGGCCATCACCATCGGTCTGGCGACCGCCATCGCCATCTGGGAAGGCTTGTGGCTGAAAACCCGTAACCCGGTTTACTTTCAACTGGCCAAATTCTGGATCAAGCCCTTCGCCATTACCTTCGGCATGGGAGTGGTCAGCGGCATAGTGCTGTCGTACGAGTTTGGTACCAATTTCTCTCGCTTCTCCGAGCTGGTGGGCCCGGTACTGGGGCCACTGCTGGCCTACGAAGTGTTGACCGCTTTCTTCCTGGAAGCCGGTTTTCTCGGGGTCATGCTGTTCGGCTGGCAACGGGTAGGGGAAAAGCTGCACTATTTCGCCACCTGTGTGGTGGCGGTAGGGACCTGGATTTCGGCGTTCTGGATTATCGTTGCCAATTCCTGGATGCAGACCCCGGCAGGCTACGAGATCGTCGATGGCCGCTTCGAGGTGGCCAGCTGGATGGAAGTGATCTTCAACCCCTCCATGCCGTATCGGCTGGTGCACATGCTGCTGGCGGCCATGCTCACCGCCACCTTCGTGATTGGCGGCGTCAGTGCCTGGTATCTGCGCAAGAACCGGGATGTCGCTTTTGCCCGCAAGGGACTGTCGATGGCGTTGTGGGCGGCTCTGGTGCTGGCACCGCTGCAGGCGGTGGTGGGCGATTTTCACGGCCTCAACGTGAAAGAGCATCAGCCGATCAAGGTGGCGGCGATGGAAGGTATCTGGCCCGAGAAGGAAGCCGGTGCGCCGCTGCTGTTGTTTGCGGTGCCCGACATGGAAAACGAGACCAACCATTTCGAAATCAAAATCCCCAAGCTGGCCTCGCTGATCCTGACCCACGAGCTGGATGGCGAGTTGCAGGGACTGAAGTCGGTGCCTGCCGACGAACGTCCCTATGTGCCGCTGGTGTTCTACTCCTTCCGCGTGATGGTGGGGCTGGGCGTGTTGATGATCGGCGCTGCCCTATGGGGATTATGGCTGCGCCGCCGGGGTGGTCGTTTCGAGAGCAAACCCTTTTTGCTGCTGATGACCCTGCTGATCCCGTCGGGCGTTATTTCGACCCTGGCCGGCTGGTATGTGGCGGAAGTGGGCCGTCAGCCCTGGCTGGTGCACGGCCTGGTTCGCACCATCGAAGTGGTGACGCCGCTGCCGGCCGAGCGGGTGTTGTTCTCGCTGACGCTGTTTGTGCTGACCTACAGTCTGTTGCTGTGTGTCTATCTCTACTTCATGGCCAAGCTGATCCGCAAGGGGCCGCCGGACATGGCGCGGCTGGAACAACACATGATTGGTATCAATGCCCCCGGCTTTGCCCTGGCCTGGGTGAAGAAACTGCAACGTGACGTGGTGGAGAATTAACATGGATCTGGCGCTGTTTTATTATTTATTGCTGGGCTTTGCGGTACTGATGTACGTGGTGCTGGACGGCTTCGATCTCGGCCTCGGCATTCTTTACCCCTGGTTCAGGAGTGAAGGTGAGCGCGATCATATGATGCGCTCCATCTCCCACGTGTGGGACGGCAACGAAACCTGGCTGGTCTTTGGCGGCGTGGTGCTGTTTGCGGCTTTTCCCGCCGCTTACGCGGGCATTCTTTCCACCATGTATACGCCGATCATCATCATGCTGATCGGGCTTATCTTTCGGGGTGTGGCGTTTGAATACCGCTTCAAGTCGCACCGCTCCAAGCCCTGGTGGGACAAGTCCTTCTTTCTCGGCTCTACCGTGGCCACCTTCTGCCAGGGCGCCATTCTCGGCGCCGTGGTACAGGGAGTGGAAGCGGGTCAGCAGGGCGCGCTGGACTGGCTGACCCCCTTCAGTGTGTTCACCGGTTTTGCGCTGATGGTGGCCTATGCCCTGCTGGCCTGCTGCTATCTGGTAATGAAAAGCCGGGGGCCGATCATGGCGCGTTCTGCCCACCTGGGCCGCAAGCTGGTGCTGACCATCATGGCGATTCTGGTGATCGTCAGCCTGTGGACCCTGTATGCCAACACCGAGGTGCGGGCACGCTGGCTGGATGGCATCAATTTCCTGCTGCTGTTGCCGCTGCCTTTGCTCAGTGCCCTGCTTGGCTGGCTGCTGTATCGGGATCTGGATGGTGAACCCCACGAGACCCGGCCCTTCTGGCTGGCGGTCGGGCTCTTCATCCTCGGCTTCGCCGGTCTGGTGGTGGGGCTTTTCCCCTATCTGATCCCGCATCAGCTGACCCTGTGGCAGGCCAGCGCGCCGGATTCCAGCCTCAAGTTTCTGCTGCCGGGCATTCTTATCTTTTTGCCGCTGATCTGCGCCTATACCCTGTGGGGCTATCGCATTTTCTCCGGCAAGGTCGAGGATTTCGAAGAGGGCTACTGATGGCAAAGCGTAACAAGGGCTGGCTGTGGTTTGCCGCTCTTTATCTGGCCGGTATGCTGGCCGTGACCCTGGTGGGCACGGCGATAAAACTGGCTCTTGGTATCTGAATAAAAAAAGGCTCCTTTGGAGCCTTTTTTCGTTGTAAATGATCGGCATGGTTCCAGATAAAGAAAAACGGCGATATGCTCCACATGGCACTAATAAACGGTTACAGTCACCGTAAATACTGCTCACCACGCGTTTCATCATTCCTCATGTTGCCGGATGTTTATGATCACTCCCCAGTTTCCCGAAAACGAAAAAGCCAGGCTGGCTCAACTTCATGAGTTGCAGTTACTGGACTCGCTGCCCGAGCCTGCTTTTGAACAGCTGGTCGAGCTGACGGCGTTGCTGTTGAAGGCTCCGATGGCGCTGGTGTCACTGGTAGACAAGGATCGTCAGTGGTTCAAGGCCCGCATCGGCGTCGACAGCTGTGAAACCGGACGAGACATCTCATTCTGCGGCCATGTGGTGGCCGATGGCGAACCGCTGGTGGTGGAGAATGCCACGCTGGACCCCCGTTTTGCCGATAATCCGCTGGTGACCGGTGCGCCACATATTCGCTTTTACGCCGGCATGCCCTTGATGCTGGAATCCGGATTTCCGCTCGGAACCCTGTGCGTCATCGATACCCGGTCCCGCCGTCTGGATGCGGACCAATGGCGCCAGTTGCAACTGCTGGCAAAACAGGCCGAGCAATTGATTCGGCTGCACCAGCAACGGCAGTTGCTCGGCAATCAGTGTATGGTCAGCGATCATCGGTTGGCGCGATATGAGGCCATTACCCAGGGGGCGGCCGCCGGCATAGTGCGGATTGATGACCAGGGGCTGATCCAGGAGATCAACGATTATGCCCTGAGTCTGCTCGGCTATCGGCGTGCGGAGCTGCTGGGGAAAAATGTCAGCTTTCTGATGCCGAAACAATGGTCTGCCCATCACGATCAATATCTGCGCAATTATATCGAGAGCGGACAGGCCAAGGTGATCGGCAAGGGCCGTCGAGTGGCGGCGTTGCACAAGAGCGGCCAGCAGGTGCCGGTGCATCTGGCGGTGGGGCGGGTGGTCGACCCGCATCATCCCGAACGCATGGAGTTTGTCGGTATTCTGACCGACTTGACCGAGATGCATGAGGTCGAACAGCGCGAGCGCGGAGAACGCGCTCTGTTGCGTTCCATCATCGATGCCAGCCGGGATCCTATTTTTGCCAAGGGGCTTGATGGCAAGTATTTGATTGCCAACCGCGCCTGCCTGGAGGTATTGAATAGCCCCACCGGGGATATCGCAGGGCTCAAGGCCGAAGACTTCTTTTCCGACGAGCTGATTAAGCTGGCGCAGGCATGTGATCAACGGGTGATGGCCAGTGGCCAGCCGGAAAGTCTGCTGTTGTCGCCTTCGCCTTTGGTACGTTTTGACGTGACCAAGTCACCGTTGCGGGATGCGGAGGGGCAGATCCAGGGGGTGGTGAGTGTGGCTCATAACGTCAGCGATCTGTGGCAGGCGTCGAGCCAGCTGGAGAAGCAGCAACGCCTGCTGAGCGTGTTGCACAAGGGGTTGACCGATTATCATGCGCTGATGTCCGGCAACCGCTTATGGAGCTTTCTGCAGGAAGCCCTGCGTGAGCTGACCGGCAGTGACTATTCGCTGATTGGCGAAGTCTTGTCGGAAAACGGACAACCTCAGCTGAAGATCCACGCCATTACCGACCTGTCCTGGAACGAAGAAACACGCCAGTTGATGCAGAAACTGCAGGCGGGCGAGATGAAACTGACCAACCCGCACAGCATGCTGGGCCAGGTGTTTGCGCAGGGCAGTACCGTGCTCAGCAATGGCATGGACAGTGACGAGCGCCGGGGTGGTTTTCCGCCCGGTCATCCGCCGTTGCACAATTATCTGGGTGTACCGATTCTGGATGACGGTCAGGTCATTGGCATGTATGCCATTGCCAATGGCAGTGAAGACTATGATCAGGAGCTGGTGTCCTGGCTGGAGCCCTTTACCTCCACCTGCGCCTTGCTGATCAAATTGTATCGCCAGCTAAACGAGCGTGAGCAATTTACCGAACAGTTGCGCCAGGCGCGCGATCTGGCCGAGCAGGCCAGCCGCGCCAAGACCGATTTTCTGTCGTCCATGAGCCACGAGCTGCGCACGCCGCTCAATGCCATCATGGGCTTCGCCCAACTGCTGCAGAGCAATAAACGCTCGTCGCTTGATGAACGGCAGTTGCGACAGGTGGATCAGATTTACCGCAGTGGCAATCATCTGCTCAACCTGATTAACGACGTGCTGGATCTGGCGCGCATCGAAGCCGGTCGCATCAATATGTCGCTCGAACCGATACGGCCGCGCGAGGTGATCGACGATGCCTGTGAAACCCTGATGCCCATTGCCCGGCAACAGGGGGTGGCGGTGCATATCGATGCGGCGCTGAACCGAATGCCGGCGCTGCTGGCCGATTACACCCGGCTGAAGCAGGTGCTGATCAACCTGATCTCCAATGCCATTAAATATAACCGCCCCGAGGGACGGGTTTATATTGGCTGCTCTCTGGAGTCTGACGTATTGCGGGTTTCGGTACGAGACACGGGAGCGGGCATTGATCCCCAGTATCTGGATCAGCTGTTTCAGCCGTTCAACCGACTGGGAGCGGAAAATGGTGCCATTGAAGGCACCGGTGTGGGGCTGGCCCTGACCAGGAGTATTATCGAGCAGATGGGGGGCAGTATCGGGGTCGATAATCATTACGGCGATGGGTGCGAGTTCTGGTTCCGTCTGCCGTTGGCGGTGTCTTCTTCGCCAAAGACGGTGGCTGATGTGTATCCGGAACCCCAGGCCGAGCCAGCTGCCGGGGCGCGGCGAACCGTGCTCTATGTGGAAGACAACCCGGCCAACCAGCGGCTGATGGCCGAAGTGTTCGAAGAGCGGGAAGGAATGCGGCTCGAGTGCGTGCACTCGGCCGAGCTGGCCTTTGAAATGGCCTGCTCCTCGCCGCCGGATCTGATCCTGATGGATATCAACCTGCCCGGCATGAACGGAATTGAAGCGGCCGGGCTCCTTGGTCGCCATCCGCTGACCAGGGCCATTCCCATCGTGGCGCTGTCGGCCAATGCCATGCCGGAAGACATCAAACGCGCGAGCCAGGCCGGATTCCGGGATTACCTGACCAAACCCATCGATATACTCCGGCTGCTGCAGGTGCTGGATACCCTGCTGGAGTCGCCGCACTGATGCCAAAGATTCCTCTGGTTTACAAAGACGCCGACATTCTGGTGCTCGACGACAACCCTATTAACGTCGAGCTGCTGGTTCTGTTGCTGGAAGACTATGGCTACCGCGGCGTGCGGGGCGAAACCGACCCGCGCCGACTCGATGACCTGTTGAAAGCCGGCATGCCCGACCTGTTGCTGCTCGATATTCGCATGCCGCATATCAACGGCTATCAGGTGCTGGAGCGGTTGAAAACCCACTGGAAAAATCTGGCGCCACCGGTGATTGTGCTCAGTGCCCAGACCGATCCCGATACCCGGCTGCAGGCGCTGAATCTGGGGGCGCGGGATTTTTTGCCCAAGCCCTTCGATCGCTTCGAGGTGCTGCAGCGTATTCACAATACCCTGGAGCTGCATTTTCTGTTGCGTGAGCGCAGCAGCCGGGCCGAGCTGCTGGAAGGGCTGGTTAAGCAGCGTACCGCCGATCTGCATCGTTTGTCGCTGACCGACCCGCAGACCGAACTCCCCAATCGCCGTGGGCTGCTCGAGCTGTTACAGCAGGGGCAGGATGCGGTGGTGTATTTCATCGTGCTGGAGGGGATGGATGACATTGCCCGCGTGCATGGCTATGGGGTGGCAGAAGCCCTGAGCCGGGTGGTGGGGGATCGTTTGCAGCAACTGCCGGGTTCGCGGCGTCGGCAACTGGGAGTGTGGGGCGGTAACGAATGGCTGCTGCTGGAGTTTGACGGCATCAGTGAGCACGAAATCGCCCGGCGTTCGAATGAGCTGGTGGCGTTGGTCGGCCAGGCGTTTGAAGTGGAGCATCTGCTGTTGTACCTGAAAGTCCGTATCGGGGTCAGTCACAGCGGTTTTGCCCATCAGTCTCCCGAGCACCTGGTGCGACTGGCCTCGATGGCGCTGCCGAGCGAGCATAATCGCTGGCAATGCTATCAGCCGGTGCTGGAGCAGGATCTGCTGGCCCTTAACCGCCGTCGCCAGGCGCTGCATGCGGCGATTGATAATCAAGAGCTGTTTCTGGTTTATCAGCCCAAAGTGGACCTGCACAGCGGCCGGGTAACCGGCGCCGAGGCCCTGCTGCGCTGGGTTCATCCGGAGCTTGGCTTTATCTCGCCGGTGGACTTCATTCCCATCGCCGAAGCCAGTGGAGATATTCTGCGGCTGGGTGAATGGGTCATCGACACCGCCATCCGCCAGCTGGAATGCTGGCTGGAGCAGGGGGCGGTGGCAACGGATTTCAAGGTGGCGGTCAATGTGGCGGCCATGCAGCTGATGCAGCCCGGCTTTGCCGACCAGTTGATCACCCGGCTGCAGCAGAGTGGTCTGCCCCGGGGCGCGCTGGAAGTGGAGGTGACCGAGTCGGGTCTGATGCAGAACATGGAGCTGGCGCTGAGCCAGTTGCAGCAGCTGGCAGAGCAGGGCATTTCGATTGCCATCGATGACTTTGGTACCGGTTATTCTTCGCTGGCGTACCTCAAGTCGATGCCGGTGACGGTGCTGAAAATCGACCGCGCCTTCATCGACGAGATGGATACCGATTGTCAGGATCGGCGGCTGGTGGAAACGGTGATCAACATGGCCCGTAATCTGGGCTGTGTAACTGTGGCAGAAGGCGTGGAGCGGGTTGAGCATATCGACTTGCTCAAAACCATGGGTTGCATACTGGTACAGGGCTATTGGTATTCGCCGCCGTTGAAGCCGCTGGCGTTCATCGCCTATACCCAACAGCACAATAGTAACTGCACTCACTCGACGAGCTGATCGGTTTGATGCCTTCCCGTTTCCATGTAGTCAATGGGAACGGGAAGGCAGCTCGATATTTGCTTACATCAGCCAGAAGCCTGCTGCCAGCAGGGCGATCAGGGTGATGGCGCCGCCGATCAGGGCGTAGGGCAGCTGGGTCAGGGCGTGATCCATGGTGTCGCAACCGGCACCCTGGGCAGACAGCACGGTCGAGTCGCTGAAGAAGCAGGCGTGACTGCCGAAGGCCGAGGCCGACAGCAGGGCGCCGACTACCAGCGGCATGGGCACGTCCATGGACTGGGCCAGCGGCACCACTATCGGCAATGAAATCACAAACACGCCCCAGCTGGAGGCGGTGCTGAACACCACCATCGCCATCACCAGAAACACCATCGCAGGCAACAGCGCCGGGGTGAGGATGGGGGTGACGGTGTCGATGATGTAGCCGGTCATGCCCAGTTGATCGTTCACCTCCTTCAGAATGAAGCCGGCGCAGACGGTAGCCAGCGGATACATCATCACCTTGAAGCCGTCCAGCGTCGCATCCACCTGATCCTTGAACGACAGCAGTTGCTGTACCGAATACAGCAGCATGGTGAAGCCCAGCGCGACCAGCACGCCCTTGAGCAGATCAATCTCGTAGTAGACGCTGGCGAATACCAGTACCAGCATCGGCAATAGAAAGTTCAGCAGCCCCAGCCAGGCGGGAATGGCCTTGTTGGGGGCCTGCTCCTGCGGATCCTCCCAGCCATCGGGCACCGGCTGGCCGGCTTGGGCGCGGGCTTCGGCCTTTTTCATGGCGCCGAGGTCGGGCAGACGCTTGGCCGCCACCAGCGCTACCACCAGCAGGGCGGCCCAGCCGTAGAGCATGTAGGGAATGCTGTCGATATAGAGCGACATGCCCTTGCCGGCTTCGGTGGCGCCCGAGTCTTCCAGCAGGGAGGCGAAGAACACCGCCCAGGTGGACACCGGCACCAGAATACAGATGGGGGCGGCGGTCGAGTCGACGATGTAGGCCAGTTTTTCCCGCGAGATTTTATAGGTGTCGGTGATCTTCTTCATCGACGACGACACGGCGAGGGAATTGAGGTAGTCGTCGATAAACACTACCAGTCCCAGGCCCACGGTGCCGAGCATGGCGCCTCTGGGCGACTTGATGATACGGGTCATGAAGTTGCCGAAGCTGAACACGCCGCCACCCCGGGCCAGCAGGTTGATAAGCCCCCCCATGATGCCGCACACCAGAATCAGCCAGGCGATGGTTTCGTCCATCATCACCGCCAGGGTGACGTCCGCCAGCGGGGTCACCAGATTGGTGGGATCGATCAGCAGCAGGCCGAGCAGGCTGCCCGCCAGCAGCGATTCTACCGTTTTGCGGGTCAGCACCGCCATGGTGATCACCAGCGCCGCCGGCAGCAGGCTGAGGGCGCCGTAACCGTCGCTGGTATCCACCGTAAAGCCCAGCCAGGCGAAGCCGAGCGCCGCCACCAGGGCCACCGCCAGGCCACGCCACAGCGGTGGCCATTTCTCGGTGGGCTCGAGTGCCAGAGTGTTGTCTTTCATGGTTATTTTCCTTGATCGAGGGTCCGACGATCACGCCGGTCATGTCCCTATGGTTTGCAGTGGGCGGCTCGGGCCGCCTCTCGATATTCCGGCGTCGAGATGTCGTTCCTGACGAACGGGCTCACGCGCCGAAAATTCGTGCCAATGCCGGATCAGGCATTTTTCAGCATCCATTCCAGTTCGATATCGGAGATCTGGCGCTCGAACGCCAGCAACTCGTCGTATTTGCAGATGCGATAGACCTCGATAAAGTCCTCGCCCAGATAGCGTTTGAGTGGCTCGCTTCGCTCCAGTACCTGCAGTGCCTCGCTCTGGCGGGTCGGGAAGGGGACGCCGATCTGTTCCATGCCGTTGCCGATGACCGGCTCCGGCAGCGGCAGTTCGTTGTCCAAGCCGTGCAGCAGGCCGGCAAGAATAGTGGCCATCACCAGATAGGGGTTGGCGTCGGCGCCGGCTACCCGGTACTCGATGCGACGGGCATCCTCGTCGCCGCAGGGAATACGCAGTGCCACGGTTCTGTTGTTATGCCCCCAGGAAGCCTGGGTCGGTACATACATGCCGGGCTGGAAGCGGCGAAAGGAATTCATGTTGGGGGCCAGCAGCGCCATGCTGTCCGACATCAGATCCAGCATGCCGGACAAGGCCTTGTGCAGCAGCGGCGAGTCTTCGCCTTCGGCATCGGCAAAGAGGTTGGTGCCGTTTTCATCCACCACGCTGATATGTACATGCAGGCCGCTGCCGGCGTGTTCCTCGTAGGGCTTGGCCATGAAGGTGGCGTCCATCTCGTGCTGTTCGGCCACCAGCTTGATCAGCCGCTTCAGTGCTAGAGCCTGATCGCAGGCGGCCAGCACATCGTCGGTATGATTGAGATTGATCTCGAACTGGCCCGGGGCGGCTTCGGCCACGGCGCCGTCGGCAGGCAGTCCCTGTTGTATCGCCAGGCCATCTATTTCGGCCAGGATATCGGCGAAATTGTTGAGGTTGTCCACCGAATAGACCTGGCTGTAGGTATCCCGCTTCTGAGTCAGGGGCGAGCGGGGGGGCTGCAGGCAGCCGGTGTCATCCCGTTCTCTGTCCACCAGATAAAACTCTACTTCCAGTGCCACCACCGGCGTCAGGCCACGCGCCTTGACCTGCTCCCATACCCGGGCCAGCACGTTGCGGGGCTCGAGCGGGAAGGGCTGCTCGTCTTCCGTCACCATGGTCAGCAGCAATTGGGCCACGTTGTCGGGATCATTGGCCGAGGGCACCAGGGTGTCGGCAATGGGGAAGCAGGGCAGATCTGGCTCGCCGATATCCTGGCCGACGCCGGTTTCTTCCACCACGTTGCCGCGAAAGTCCATGGCAAACACAGAGCCGGGAAAGAAGCAGCCTGCCTCCAGCTTGTCCAGCGCGCTTACCGGCAGCCGCTTGCCGCGAAAAATACCGTTCAAATCGGTGAGCAGCACGTCTACGTACTGAGTGTCCGGATATCGGGCCAGATACTCGGCTACCTCTTGTTCAAATTTGCTCGGCGCGGGGGGCGTGATGGAGTCGTTATACTCCGGCGCGATAGCCGTAACCGGAGACAGGGACTTTAATGATTCTGCTTGCATGATGATACCGCCATATGAATGTTGAATATATCGAACACCAAGAAACATAGATTTGTTCATTTTGTTTTGCAAGTGTTAATAAATATTGAGCGATAAATTAACATATGCTAGTTTTTTGGCTTATATTTGACGAAATGCCGCCGATTGACGGTGGGTGTTCAGAATTTAGAACATGAATGAGGAGTTTGTTGTGGTTGATATATTTAACAAGCCTGTAGTCGGCGTCATCATGTGTCGGCAACAGCTAGGGCCGCATCCGGCGATGACGCTGCAGCAGAAATACCTCGATGCCTTGCTAGCCGCCGGTGCCCTGCCGTTTCCGCTGGCGCATGGATTGGTAGAAGACGAACAGAGCCTGACGCAGGCGCTGGCCATGCTCGACGGGCTGCTGCTCACCGGCAGCTACAGCAACATGGAGCCTCATCATTACGGTGAAAGCGGCGATGAGCCCCACACAGATCCGGGCCGAGATCGACTCAGCCTGCAGCTGATAGCGGCGGCGCAAGCGCGTCAGTTGCCACTGCTCGGCATCTGCCGGGGCTTTCAGGAAATGGTGGTGGCCAGCGGTGGCCGTCTGCATCGTCGGCTGCACGAGACCGGTCAGTTTGATGAACACCGGGAAGACAAGACTCTGACCCTGGAACAGCAATACGGCCCCGCGCACAACATAATACCGAGTGACGGCGGCCTCTTGAGTCGGCTGGCAGGTTCGGAGGCACAGCAGGTTAACTCGTTACACATGCAGGGCACTAGGCTGGTGGGGGAAGGTGCTCGGGTCGAGGCCACGGCGCCCGACGGTCTGGTGGAAGCCATCAGCCTGCTCGATCATCCCTTCGCCCTGGGGGTGCAGTGGCATCCGGAGTGGCAAAGTCGGAACAACCCGCTATCTCGCGCCCTGTTCGACGGCTTTGTCGAGGCCTGTCGTGATTATCAGGCTCGTCAGGCCTCGGCGGAAAAGGCACCCGCATGAAGGAACTCGACGAGACCAGCCTGGCCCCGGGGCAGCGTCTGGCCCGTTTGCGCCAACAGCAGGGGATGAGTCAGCGCAAGGTGGCGGAGCTGGCCGGGCTGACCCACAGCGCCATCTGCACCATAGAGCAGGACAAGGTCAGCCCGGCGGTCAGTACCCTGCAGAAACTGCTCGGAGTCTATGGTCTGTCGCTGTCGGAGTTTTTTGCCGACCCGCTGCCAGCGAAGCGCCGCAAGGTGGTGATCAACCCGGAAGAGCTGATCGAAATCGGCAGTCAGGGGGTGTCGTTCAAGCTGGTGCATAACGGTAACGACAAGCGGGCGCTGGGATTTCTGATAGAAAGCTACGCCCCCGGCAGCAGCACCGGCGGTCATATCAAACATAAAGGCGAAGAAACCGGCACCGTGCTGGAAGGTGAAATCGAGTTGACGGTGGACGGCGACCGCTACGTGCTGCAAGCCGGGCAGAGCTACGTGATCGACACCGGTCTTCCGCATACCTTTACCAATATTTCCGATCGGGAGTGTCGCATCATCAGCGCCCACACCCCGGCCAACCTGTAACGCATACGGAGAACAACATGGAATCCAGAGACAAGGCCTACTGGCAGGCACAGGCGAAAGAGCTGACCATAGAGCACCGGTTGTTTATTGCCGGTGAATACCAGGAAGCCAGAGGCGGTGAATCCTTTACCCGCATCAATCCGGCCACCGAGCAGCCGTTGGCCGAGGTGAGCCGGGCCCAGGCGGCGGATGTGGACGCCGCGGTAGCGGTGGCGCGTCTGAGTTTCGAGTCCGGCGTCTGGGCCGATGCGGGCCCGAGCCGGCGCAAGGCGGTGTTGCTGCGCCTGGCAGAGCTGATGGACGAGCACAGGGAAGAGCTGGCGCTGCTGGAAACCCTGGATACCGGCAAGCCGATTCGCCACAGCCTGCGCGATGATATTCCCGGCGCCGCCCGTGCCATTCGCTGGTATGCGGAGGCGGTGGACAAGGTCTACGGCGAAATCGCCCCTACCGACCCCGGCGCGCTGGCGCTGATCAGCCGCGAGCCCATCGGCGTGGTGGCGGCCATAGTGCCGTGGAACTTCCCGCTGTTGCTGGCCTGCTGGAAGCTGGGCCCGGCGTTGGCGGCGGGTAACTCGGTGATCCTCAAGCCCTCCGAGAAGTCGCCGCTCACCGCCATTCGTCTCGGCGCCCTGGCCAGAGAAGCCGGTCTGCCCGACGGCGTGCTCAATGTGTTGCCCGGCCTGGGACACGAGGCCGGCAAGGCGCTGGCGCTGCACCAGGACGTGGACTGCCTGACCTTTACCGGCTCTACCGGGGTAGGACGGCTGCTGATGGAGTATGCGGGTCAATCGAACATGAAACGCATCTGGCTCGAAGCCGGCGGCAAGAGCGCCAACCTGGTGTTTGCCGACTGCCCGGATCTGGCTAAGGCGGCGAAGGCGTCTGCCGCCGGCATCTTCTACAACCAGGGCCAGGTGTGTATCGCCGGCACTCGCTTGCTGGTGGAAGCGAGCATCAAGGATGCTTTCATGGCCGAGCTGAAGAAAGCCGCCGAGGCGTTCAGGCCGATGGATCCGCTCGATCCAGAATCGATCATGGGGACACTTATCGACGCCGATCATCATGGCAGCGTGTGCCGTTACATCACCGAAGGGCTGGAACAGGGTGCCGTATTGAGCCTGGACGGTCGTGGTCAGAACGGTAACTTCATGGGGCCGACCGTGCTGGAGCAGGTTAATCCGCACATGACGGTAGCGAAGGAAGAAATCTTCGGTCCGGTTCTGGCGGTCACCACCTTCACCGATGAGGACGAAGCGCTGCGGCTGGCCAACGACAGCAAATATGGCCTGGGCGCCGGGGTCTGGACTTCGGATCTGCGTCGGGCCCACCGGCTGGCGCGCAAGCTCAAGGCCGGTTCGGTGTTCATCAACAATTACAACGACGGCGACATGACGGTGCCCTTCGGCGGCGTGAAGCAAAGCGGCAATGGCCGGGACAAGTCATTGCACGCGCTGGAAAAATTTACCGAACTCAAGACTACCTGGCTGGCGCTGGATTAAGGGAGCATTCACAACATGGAACACGTAAACAGCTATTACGCCGCTTCGGCCAACCAGCATGCGGCCTGGCCGCAACTGACCGACGATATCCGCTGCGATGTGTGCGTGGTCGGTGGCGGTTACACCGGGCTTTCTACCGCGCTGTTTCTGGTCGAGGCCGGTTTCGACGTGGTGGTGCTGGAAGCCAGTCGTATCGGCTTTGGTGCCAGCGGCCGCAACGGCGGTCAAATCGTCAACTCCTACAGCCGGGATATCGGAGTGATCGAATCCCGTTACGGCCAGGATACCGCCCGCATGCTGGGCAGCATGATGTTCGAGGGCGGTGATATCATTCGCAGCCGCATAGAGCAGTACAAGATCGACTGCGATTTCCGCCCCGGCGGTATTTTTGCTGCCCTCAACAAGCGTCAGCTGGAAGAGCTGCGTGCGCAAAAAGCCGACTGGGAGCGTTACGGTCACCAGAATCTCGAGCTGCTGGATGCCGGTCAGGTGCGCGAAGAAATAGATACACAAGCCTATGTTGGGGCGCTGCTCGATCACAGAGGCGGTCATATCCATCCACTTAACCTGGCACTGGGCGAGGCCGAAGCGATTCGCAAGCTCGGCGGTCGCATCTTCGAGCAGTCGGCGGCCGTCGACATCCAGCATGGCGATCCGGCGACGGTGGTGACCGCCAGGGGGCGGGTAGAAGCCAATTTCGTGGTGATGGCCGGTAACGCCTACCTCGGCAACCTGGTGCCGAAACTGGCGGCCAAGGCCATGCCCTGCGGCAGTCAGGTGATCACTACCGAGCCCCTGAGTGAAGCGCAGGCGTCACGCTTGATCCCCAACAATTATTGCGTGGAGGACTGCAACTACCTGCTGGACTACTTCCGCCTCACCGGCGATCGGAGGCTGATCTACGGCGGTGGTGTGGTCTACGGCGCCCGGGATCCGGACGACATAGAGCGGCTGGTGGTGCCCAAGTTGCTGCAAACCTTCCCGCAACTGAAGGGCGTGAAGATCGATTATCGCTGGAGCGGCAATTTCCTGTTGACCCTGTCGCGTCTGCCCCAGTTCGGACGGCTGGAGCCCAATGTGTATTACATGCAGGGCTACAGCGGCCACGGGGTGACCTGTACCCACCTGGCGGGCAAGTTGCTGGCGGAAGTGCTCAAGGGGCAGGCCGAACGCTTTGATGCCTTTGCCAAGCTGCCGCATCTGCCCTTCTTCGGCGGACGCCGCTTTCAGGTGCCGTTCAGCGCCATGGGAGCGGCCTACTACAGCCTGCGCGACAAGCTGGGGGTGTGAAGCGTCGCCTGTTACACCCAGGGTCACATCATGTCGCGCTCAGACGGTTTCATTTGGCTTATCTACAGCACTCGGTAATTGCAGGCGCATTTGTGCTTGAAAGTCGCTACAGTATTCACATATTTACTCTAACTCTCGGGCCGCAATCGGATGCGTCCCTTTGCTCAGGTTGCTCAGGGACGACGTTTTCCTTTTGAACGAGGCGTTTTTGATGAATCGACTGACTTCTCTCGCATTGACTTCCGTGGTGGCGGTAACTGCACTCAGTGGTTGTGCCGCACAACAGCAAGTGACCCAACAGCATCAACTGACCGGCTCCCTGTCTTATCTGTCCCGTATTGCGTTGTCACCGAACAGCGTGGCGGTGGTCACGGTGCGCGATAGCTCGGTGGCCGACGGTACCGTTATCGCCGAGCAGCGTATCGACCTCGACGGCCGCCAGCTGCCGATTCCCTTTACCCTGGCAGTGAATACCCAGGACATGACCAGCGGGGCCTACAGCCTGAGTGCCGTCATCCTGGAAGATGGCGAGACAAGCTGGCGCAGTGCACCGGTGGGGGTTGACGCCGAAGCGGGCATGACCGAGCTGGGCAACCTGGTGTTGCGACAGGTGAGCGAGCAGGGCGTGGTGAAGCCTTTGCCGGGCAGTGAGTGGCAGGTGCGTAACCTCAACGGCGTGGCCGTTCCCGCATCGTCCAAAGCGAGTCTGAACTTTGGTGATGATGGCCGCCTGTACGGGCGCGCCTTCTGCAACAGCTTCAACGGTCGCTATCAGTTGCAGGGTGATCAGCTCGGCACTGCCGCTCTGGCCAGTACCATGATGCTGTGTACTCCGAAGCAGATGGAGCGGGAGCGCACCATGCTGGATATTCTGGGCCAGAGTCAGCGCGTCGAGCAACTGGCCGATGGCACCCTGGTGATCTTTGCCGCCGACGGTCGCGCCCTGACCGCCAACTGACAGCGGTTTGATTCCCGACAGAAAAACGCCCGGCCTAGCGCCGGGCGTTTTCATTTGTTGATGCTGCCGTCTATGTTGAACGGTAGGCGCCCATTCATGCGGCGCAACCCGGCAACGACGAGAAACCCAGATGCCGGGCCATTTGAGCAGATATCAATCCAGCAGCAAATCGGTTCTGGCCGCCATGATGAAGTCGTTGCGGTGCAGGCCATGGATGGCGTGGGTCCACCAGGTAACGGTGACCTTGCCCCATTCCAGGGTGATGGTGGGGTGATGAAACTCGCTTTCCG
>JAAEZO010000234.1 GCA_018222825.1 Gammaproteobacteria bacterium | reverse complement strand
GTCCATGTAGACGCGAAAGATGCGTTCGTTTTCTCCGGCCACCGTCATCAGCCCGGTGATTTCATCTTCCAGCTCATGAATGCGCTGGCGCTGGCGATCCAGCTTTACTTCCACCAGCGACACACTGCCACGCTGCTCGTGGGGCAGCCGCAGCTGCTCCAGCAGGGGGCGATGCCGGTCGAAGAAATGAGGCCGGGCAGCCAAATAGTCGGCTATCTGGCTGTCGTCCAGCCCCGTTTCCGCACACTGGCGACTCTCGGTCACGTTTTCGGTCATAGGTTGATCTGTCCGTCAAACACATGCTCTGCCGGGCCTGTCATGTACACCGGCTTGCCCGGCCCCTTCCAGGCGATGCTGAGGTTGCCGCCGGGCAACTGCACCTGCACCCGATCCGCCAGCTTGCCCCAGCTCATGCCCATCACCGCCGCCGCACAGGCACCGGTACCGCAGGCCAGGGTTTCCCCTGCGCCGCGTTCATGCACTCGCAACTTGATCTCGCGGGCATTGAGGATCTGCATGAAACCGACATTGACCCGGGCCGGAAAGCGCTCGTGATTTTCCAGCTCGGGACCCAGTATCGCGACCTGATCGGTGTTGATATCGTCCACTTCCAGCACACAGTGCGGGTTGCCCATCGACACGGCGCCACAGAGCACCGTCTGCTGCTCGGCCCGCACCAGATAGGTTTTCTCGGCCTTCTGCGCCTTGAACGGAATCTTGGCCGGGTCAAACTCGGGCACGCCCATGTTGACCGTGACCTGATTGTCTTTCTCCAGCTGCAGCACTATGTTGCCTTTCTGGGTGCTGACGCTGATCCGGTCTTTATGGGTCAGCCCCTTCAGCCGCACGAAGCGGGCGAAGCAGCGAGCGCCGTTGCCGCACTGCTCTACCTCGGAGCCGTCGGCATTGAAGATGCGATAGTGAAAGTCGAGATCCGGATCATAGGGCGGCTCCACCAGCAACAGCTGGTCGAAGCCGACACCAAAATGACGGTCGGCCAGTTGCCGAATCACCTCGGGATTGAAAAATACCTTCTGGGTAACGCCATCGACCACCATGAAGTCGTTGCCGAGCCCCTGCATCTTGGAAAACTGGATCACGTTCACCCCTCAGGATTCGGGCAACAGGCTTTCGCCCCGCCACAAATCGGACAGCTGCTCGCGTTCACGCACTACCTGCGCCTGGTCGCCATCCACCATCACTTCGGCGGCACGGGGGCGGCTGTTGTAGTTGGACGCCATCACAAAGCCATAGGCACCGGCAGAACGTACCGCCAGCAAATCACCTTCGGTAATCGCCAGTTCCCGATCCTTGCCGATAAAGTCGCCGGTTTCACACACCGGGCCCACGATGTCATAGACGGCGGCCGGACGTTCCAGGGTTTTATCCAGCGGAATAATGGCCTGCCAGGCACTGTACAGCGCCGGACGGATCAGATCGTTCATGGCCGCATCGACGATGGCAAAATTCTTGGCTTCACCGGGCTTCAGATGCTCAACCCGGGTCAGCAGCACACCGGCGTTGGCGGCAATGGCCCGGCCCGGTTCAAATACCAGAGTCAGGTTGCGATCCTGCAGCCGCGCCTTGAGCTGTTCGGCGTACAGGCTGGGCTCGGGCGGCGTTTCGTTGTCGTAACGCACGCCCAGACCGCCGCCCACATCCAGATGGCGAATGTGAATGCCGTCGTCGGCCAGGGCATCAATCAGCGCCAGCAGCTTGTCTACCGCTTCCAGGAAGGGTGACAGCTCGGTCAGCTGAGAGCCGATATGACAGTCGACCCCGTGAATATCGAGGTGCTCCATCGCCGCCGCCTGACGGTAAATTTCCTGCGCCTGTTCGATGGGAATACCGAACTTGTTTTCTTTCAGACCGGTGGAAATGTAGGGGTGGGTACCGGCATCGATGTCCGGATTCACACGAATGGAAACCGGCGCCTTGCGCCCCATTTCACCCGCGATCTGGTTGATGCGCGACAGCTCGGCTACCGATTCCACGTTGAAGCAGAAAATGTTCTGCTCCAGGGCGAAGCGGATTTCATCAACCCGTTTGCCCACGCCGGAAAACACCACCTTGCCGGCATCGCCACCGGCGGCCAGCACACGGCTCAGCTCGCCCTTGGACACGATATCGAAACCGGAACCCAGCCGGGCCAGTACATTAAGCACCGCCAGGTTGGAGTTAGCCTTCACCGCGTAGCAGATCAGATGATTGACCTCACCGGCGGCCTGATCGAAGGCTTTCCAGTGCCGCTCCAGAGTGGCACGGGAATAAACATAGAGCGGCGTGCCGTGTTGCTCGGCCAGACGAGTGAGATCGCAGGCTTCACCGTAAAGGCGGCCATCGTCCTGATAATTAAAATAATCCAAGGTATTTTCCTTTACGACTGCTCAACCCGGGGTTGCTGTTGTTCGGTGTCCGGCAGGGTCAGCGGGCCTTTTAGGCCGCATGCCACCAGACCCAGGCACAGGGCAACCAGCGCGGTTAGCTTGAATATGTTCATAGGATGACTGTGAATATGTTTCCAGGCTCTTATAATCGCATTCACATTCTCAAAAGCAATAGGAAGCGGGCGATGAAAGACAGTGAGTTCCATGCCTTGGCGGATGCCATTTACCAGCATATTGAAGCGTGCATCGATAGCAGCGGAGTCGATATCGACTGCGAAACCATCGGCGGCGTCATGACGCTGACCTTCGAGAACAACGTCAAGTTCGTGATCAACCGCCAGGAGCCGCTGCATCAGATCTGGCTGGCCACCCGCGAAAACGGCCATCACTTCGCCCTGCAGGGCGACCAGTGGATCGATAACCGGCAGGGCGTAGAACTGCTGAGCTGGCTCAGCCTGCAGGCACAACGCCAGGGTGACACCGAACTCGCGCTCTAACCGGCCGGGCAGGGCCGGGGATCGTCCCGGTCTTCCTTCACGGTGCGGTAGGGCAGCACTCTATGTTGCCCCTCTTCTGCCACGATTTCGTAATATTGCGGCAGATTGAAATGGGCAAAATGACTCTGGCCGGCCACCTGCTGGTCTGAGGTATAGAAACGGTTGATGCTCTGCACCAGCTCGTCCTTGCTGCCCGCCACCTGGCGGTAAACCTCGACCCGGTTGGCCTCGTCGAGAATATAGAGGTTGTAGTCGTCACCGCTGTCTTCAAAGAAGAACTGCATCAG
>JAAEZO010000233.1 GCA_018222825.1 Gammaproteobacteria bacterium | reverse complement strand
TCGTCGTCTCGCATCCAGTGATAGTTGTCGATCCGGATGTCGTCGTGATTGTTCAGAATGTGAGGAATTTTCTTGGCGACAGGAGGCTTTACTTCCACATCGGTACCTTTAGCGTAGGGTTTGGCACAAGCCACCCATGCTAACATCAAGCAAAGCTTAACCCTATTGCGCATACCACCGCTCCTTCATCTTCGACAATCCAAAAGTGAACGAATTTTAACCAGAGAGAAGGGTGTTCACCAAATTATTTACCGATAAAAACGAAGAAAAGCAGTATAAAAACTCGTATGGAGCCTGAATATGCAGGCTCCTAACCAGAAGTGATTACTTACGTCTCCAGCTGCCATCGGCCAGCTGAATATAATGCCCGCTGGCAGTACGTTCAATATTCAGCTGCCCGGCACGGCTCTGCACCACGGTCAGACTGGTGCCGGTTCGCCGGGCGATATCCTGATAATTTTGCAGCCGTTTGCGATTGATGTCATTGGCAATGGCATTCACCTCGCCGCTACCACGCACCACCCCCACCAGACCATTCAACTGTTCTCCGATCAGGCCCTGTTGCTTGGCCTGGTGCAAGTCCAGCGCCCAGACCGACCAACTCAGACTGGCTGCCAATATCACTGCTAACCACCGCATAGACACTCCCCTAGAACAATTCCTGCTTCTGCTCAAACAACCGTTCCAGCTCGCGATCGACCCGAACCCGGATTTCATGATCCACCTTGACGTTCAGGTTAACCGTAATGGGCTTGTCCGGCACCACCACCTCCACCCGAGGCGTGCAGGCACTCAGTAACAGACTCAGTAACAACGGGCCAGTCATGGCCGCAAGTTTACGCATTTACTCGCTCTCCCCCTGTAGTCTGGCCGGTAAACGTTCACTGAGATCCTGAGCAAAGCGCAGGCTGGCCAGCAACTGTAGCAGGTTTTCCTGGTGGCGATAATTGAAGTTGACCGGGTGCATTTTACCCATCACCGGCGCCTGCCCCCGTAATCGACTATCGATGATCGCCTCGCCACTGGCCGCCATCGAAATATCGGCCTCCAACCGCTGGTAACGCAGGTCACTGAGTAGTCCCAGGGTCAGCCCGAGCGACAGATTGCTCTCTCCTGTCGCCAGCAACTGCCCACCAGCCTGATAGGAGACCCAACCATTATCACTATAGGCTTTCCCTGCGCTGATACTAAAGCGGGGATCGAATGAAAACGGCAGCCGCCCGTGCAGCTTGCCACTGCCGGTCAGGCCACTGACATTGGCATAAAGCAGTATCTGTTCCAGCTCGATATCGCTCAGGTGTACCTCGCCGTGAGGTTTGGCGGTCAACGCCATGGGGGCCAGAGCCAGCCGGCCGTCAAAGGCCCGGGCGGTCAGGCCGGACAGCCAGGCCTTGCCTTCCCGCCAGTCCAGGGCGGCACGAATATCGGTAATGGGCACCCCCACGTCGAACCGCGCCGCCGACAGCGCCTGGGGGCCGATACTGTGCAGCCTCCCCTTGTCCCATTTCAGCTTGAGGCTGGCGGCCACTTGCTCGGCACGCATATCCCGATAACTCAACAGCCCCTTTGCCAGCGCAGTCTCCAGCGCTATCGGCTGCCCCGCATCGAGCAGGTTTGCCGCCATCAGCGACAGTTGCAACTTGCCCGCCTCAAACGTCAGTCCCACCGGCAGCGCCAACCAGCCACTCAGCCATTGCCACACCTCGGCAACCGGTAACGACTGGTTAGGTACCGTCAGCGCCAGCCCCCGGTCATAATGCCAGTCGCCTTTCAGCTGCAGACCACGATTCAGCTCCAGCGCCACCGTGCCCTGGCGCCGATCCGAGCCCGCGCCGCTCAGCAGCAGCGCCGCGCCGGGCAGCGTTTGCTGTTGCCAGCGCCCCTGCTGCCAGCTCAGGCGCGCACGCCAGGGGCCTTGCCGCATAATATCCCCCACCGGCGCCAGCTCCAGCCGATTAAGCTCCAGCTGTTTCCAGCGCAACCGCGCCACCGTGAGCCGCGAGTCCGGTTGTAACTGCCAGCCGAACTCGCCCTGCTCGGCCGCCAGCTGCACTTGCCAGGTGCCGGTCAAGGGGGCCGGCAGCTCGCCCCTGGCCTCAAGTCGCAATGGCTGCCCCGGCTGCCAGCCACCACCGAGGAGCACTGGCTGGTCCAGGGCGGGAGTGACCAGCATGCCCGGCAACTCCCCCTGCCAGCGCCAGCCCTGCTGCTCCGCCAGCAATTCCAGCCGCGCCTCGCCGGCATCCGTATGCCAGACAATTTCAAGGTGTTGCGGGGTATGACGCAATTCGGCGGCGCCGGTGACGACAGCTTCGGGCAGGTGCAGGGTCAAAGCGTCGATATGAAAGTCGATGGTCGGCAGCGTCAGCAGCAGCGACAAGGCATCGCCTTCTCCTTCGGCGGTGCCGCCGCCACTGCGAGAGCAACTCAAATCAAGACTCAGTCGCCGCAGTCGCCCTTCGATACGGCCTTCGTTCAGTGTCAACGCCAGGCCTTCGGCCTGCTCTTTGGGGCAGGCCGGCACCTGCGCCCGGGCCAGGGTCGCCTGCACCTGCAGCCACTCCGGCAAGGGTAACCCCTGCGCCAATACCGGCGACAGCAGGCTCATCCAGAGCAGTAGCTGCCGTACTGTTTTCGCCTTCACGCAATTCAAGGGGCACCTTCATCAAATCGGCTTGCACCGTGGCATACAGGCATTAAGCTGAACACAACAGGGGGTAGATTCAATGGACAAAATCGTATTCTGGGGCATTGTCGCCATCGCCGTCATGGTGATCGGCCAACGCCTCTATCGCTACTTTTATGATAGCGCTCAGCCCCAACATAGCCTGGCGGTACTGGTGGCCAGCAAGCGCACTCGGGAATTTATGGGCCGAACCCCTAAAGAGCAGACCGAGATGCCACCGCCGAGAGTGCAATATTATGTGTCCTTCCGGCCGCTGAATGAGGATGAAGAACGGGAGTTTCGAGTCACCCAGCATCTGTACGAGCAACTCGAGCGAGAACAAACCGGCACCCTGGTGTTTCAGGGCCGCCGGTTTATCGCCTTCGAACCGGACGAGACTATCCTGGATAACGACTGAAAACCGCCGTGTTACCCTGCTTATCGAAACTCAACACCTCATAGGGTGAGCCGGGAATGTCCATACCCGGGGCGCTTTGCGGCATGCCGGGAATGGTCAGGCC
>JAAEZO010000232.1 GCA_018222825.1 Gammaproteobacteria bacterium | reverse complement strand
ATCACATTGGCCAGCTCGGCCAGGGCACCCTGATGGTTGATGATCTCGATGCCGATTTCGGTCTTGAACTCGAAATCGAAGTCCTGATCCATATCCCACTGTACCGGCAGATATTTGTCCGGCTCTTTGCTGTAGCCACGGATGTTCTTGCACGACTCCAGATGCACCACCAGGCCGCGGCCGGGGCTGATATGGGCGACAATGGGGTCGCCGGGAATGGGGCGACAGCAGTTGGCGAAGTTGAGCAGCATGTCGTCGGCGCCCCGAATCGGCATTTTCTTCACCGCCTTGCCGCGCTCTGCCGGTACTTCGTTCGGCTCGCTCAGCAACCGACGCGCCACCACCACGCTCATGGCGTTGCCAAGGCCGATGTCTGCCAGCAGGCTGTTGATCGAACCGTGCTTGGTGTCTTTCAGTACCTGCTCGATGCGCTCGGCCGGAATGTCTTCCAGGTTTTTGGCACCCAGGGCATGGTTGAGCAGCCGTTTGCCCAGCAGCTCCGACTCTTCGGTACGCAGGTTCTTGAGAAACTGGCGAATTTTGGTGCGCGCGCGCGCAGTGACCACGAAATTGAGCCAGGCCGCATTGGGGCGGGCACTGGGGGCGGTGATGATTTCGATGGTCTGACCCGAGTGCAGCGGCTGGCTGAGCGGAAACGGCTGGCGGTCAACCCGGGCGCCAACGCAGGCATGGCCTATGTCGGTGTGTACCGCGTAGGCGAAGTCGACCGGAGTGGCGCCAGAAGGCAGCTCCAGAATGCGCCCTTCCGGAGTGAATACATAGATTTCATCCGGGAACAGGTCGGTTTTGACCCCTTCGATAAATTCGAACGAAGAGCCGGCGCTCTGCTGCAGTTCCAGCAGGCTTTGCATCCAGCGCTGGGCCCGCACCTGGGCGGTGGTATCGGAACGCTCGGTATCCTGTTTGTAGGCCCAGTGCGCGGCCACCCCTTTGTCGGCCATCTGATCCATGTATTCGGTACGGATCTGCACTTCCACCGGCACGCCGTGCGGCCCCACCAGCGAGGTATGCAGTGACTGATAGCCGTTGGTCTTGGGAATGGCGATGTAGTCTTTGAAGCGGCCCGGGCGCGGCTTGTACAGGGTATGCATCTGGCCCAGTACCCGATAACAGGTATCGATGTCTTTCACGACCACTCGAAAGGCATAGATATCCATGACTTCGTGGAACTGCAGCTCCTTCTTCACCATCTTGTGGTAGATGGAGAACAGGTTCTTTTCCCGGCCTTTCACCTGGGTGTCGATGCGGGCATCTTCCAGCCGGCCGCTGACTTCTTCCAGAATCGACTGAATGATCTCGCGCCGGTTGCCGCGGGCACGGCGCACCGATTCGCGCAGCACGCGGGTGCGCATGGGGTAGAGCGCTTCCAGCCCCAGCTCTTCCAGTTCGTTCTTGATGCTGTGAATGCCCAGCCGATTGGCGATGGGGGCATAAATTTCCAGGGTTTCCCGGGCGATGCGGCGGCGTTTGTCCGGGCGCAGGGCGCCCAGGGTACGCATATTATGGGTGCGGTCGGCCAGCTTGATCAGTATGACCCGAATATCCTGGGTCATGGCCAGCACCATTTTGCGGAAGTTTTCGGTCTGGGCTTCCTTGCGATCCCGAAACTTGAGCTTGTCGAGTTTGGACACGCCTTCAACGAGATCGGCCACCGCCGTGCCGAACTGCTGTTCGAGCATGGTTTTGGTGACCGGGGTATCTTCGATGACATCGTGCAGCAAGGCGGCCATCAGGGTTTCGTGATCGAGGTGCATCTCTCCCAGAATACGTGCCACCGCGACCGGGTGGGTAATATAGGGTTCGCCGCTGGATCGGGCCTGCCCCTGATGGGCGTCCCGCGCCACCACGTAGGCAACCTTGAGTTGCTCTACCTGCTCGGCCGGCAGATAACTGGTGGCAAGCTCTTTGAGAGATTCAAATAGATACAAGTGATACCCCGACGGTCGATGCCGTTAATACGCTATTCAGAGGTCAGGCCCGTTCCGGGCGGAACGGGCCGGCCGGCACAAGCCGGAGGACACACCGGGTTTAGATGCGGCCTTCGGCGATGGCGGCAACGGCAGCCAGCTCGGCGGCTTCCATTTCCTGCTGTTCCTGGCGATCCTGTACATCCATCACCGCATGGTTAACCAGGCCTTGTTCGATTTCGCGCAGGGCAACCACGGTCGGCTTGTCGTTTTCTACCGGAACCAGCGGATCCTTGCCCTGGGTGGCCAGTTGGCGGGCGCGACGGGAAGCAACCAGAACCAGATCAAAACGGTTGCCTACCTGCTCAACAGCATCTTCAACAGTAACGCGTGCCATAATGGACTCCAATGATTAAAAAAGGTGCAAAATTCTAATGGATCTTAGCTTATTCCGCCAGTAGTCCGGAAAGCAAGTCCTGGAAACGTATCGCCTGCTTGCCGGTATTGGCACGCTCGGCTTCGATAATGGAACTGAGCTGGTTCAACGCATGCTCGAAGGTATCGTTGACCAGCAGATAGTCGTATTCGCTGTAGTGGGACATTTCCGATACTGCCTTGTCCATGCGACCCTTGATGACCGCGGCACTGTCTTGCTGGCGAGCATTCAGCCGGCGTTCCAGCTCTTCCCGGCTCGGCGGCAGAATAAAGATGGATTTGGCGCTGGGCGATTGGGCACGGATCTGGCGCGCGCCCTGCCAGTCGATATCCAGCAGAATATCGATACCTTTCGCCAGCTGGGCATCGATCCACTCGCGGGAGGTGCCATAGTAGTTGCCGAACACTTCGGCCCACTCGTAAAAGGCACCGCGGTCTATCAGCGCCTTGAACTGAGATTGATCCACAAAGTGATAGTGAACCCCGTCAACTTCACCCGGGCGCATGGCTCTGGTGGTATGAGAAACGGAAACCTGCAGCTTGCCGTCGGCGCTGGGGCGTTCCAACAGCGCCTTAATCAGGCTGGATTTGCCTGCGCCGCTGGGGGAAGAAATAATAAATAAGGTACCGATGTGCGCCATAATGTCGTGCCCGTTCGGGGGTTATCTGCCAGCGCCGAGCATGGGGCTGGAACCAAGGGCGGCAAAGCTTACCAGAAGACGGCGGATAAAAAAATGGCCGTTGTAAATACAACGACCAGTCAAAGGTAACTATAGCTTGCTGCGGAAGTGCCCTCCACGCAAATTGCATTATGATCAGCAGG
>JAAEZO010000231.1 GCA_018222825.1 Gammaproteobacteria bacterium | reverse complement strand
GCTCCCCGTTTCAATCAGCCGAATAACATCGAGGCTTACTTCTTGTTGTTATCCCAAATCCCTTCTTCCAGCTGGCGGTGCAGCTCGGGATACTTGGACGCATCGAAGGTAGGTATCTTGCCCAGCTTGCGCTGATCGTTATAGTCCCGCGCCAGCTTCACCGCGACTCCCGACAGCAACAGAATCGCCGCCAGGTTGGTCAGTGCCATCAGGCCCATGGAGGCATCGGCCATCGCCCAGATGGTCGGCAGTTCGCCCATGGCGCCAAACATCACCATGCCCAGCACGAACAGACGGAAGATCAGCAAGCCGCCCTTGTGGTTGTGCTCCAGGAAGATCAGGTTGTTTTCCGCATAGGCATAGTTGGCCACGATGCTGGTGAAGGCGAAGAACAGAATCGCGATGGCGATAAAGGTATTACCCCAGTCACCCACCTCGTGGGACAGCGCCCGCTGGGTCAGCTCGATACCGGTAATGCCGGAGCCGGGCTCGAACTGGCCGGACAGCAGAATGATCGAAGCGGTACAGGTACAGATAACGATGGTATCGGTAAAGACCCCCAGCATCTGCACATAGCCCTGAGACGCCGGATGCGGCGGATACGGCGTGGCCGAGGCCGCGGCGTTGGGTGCAGAGCCCATGCCGGCTTCGTTGGAAAACAGACCACGCTTGATGCCGTTCATCATCGCCTGAGCAATGGCATAGCCCATGGCGCCGCCACCAGCCTGATCCAGACCAAAGGCCGACTTGATGATAAGGCTGAACACGCCCGGCAGTTCGGTGATGTTCATCGCCACCACCACCAATGCAATCAGCAGATAAGCCAGCGCCATCACCGGCACCACCAGCTCGGCAAAACGGGCGATGGAACGCAGCCCCCCGAAGATGATCACCCCGGCCATCAACACCAGCGCGACCCCGGTAGCCCAGTCGGGAATACCGAACGCCACGTCCATGGCGGCACTGATGGAGTTGGCCTGCACCGCATTGAACACCAGACCGAAGGCGATGATCAGGAAGATGGCAAACATCACGCCCATCCAGCGCATCCCTAAGCCTTTTTCCATGTAATAGGCAGGGCCACCGCGATAGTTGCCGTCTTCATCCTTGACCTTGTACAGCTGGGCCAGGGCACTTTCTGCAAAGGCGGTAGACATGCCGATAAGGGCTATCAGCCACATCCAGAAAATTGCGCCCGGACCACCCAGATACAGAGCAACTGCTACCCCGGCCAGATTACCGGTGCCCACTCGGGCCGCCAGACTGGTACAGAGTGCCTGAAAGGAGGAAATGCCGGCCGCATCGGATTTGCGGCTGTGCTTGAGCACGGAAAACATGTGACCGAAATGGCGAAACTGAATAAAGCCCAGCCGCAGGGTAAAGAAGATTCCCGCGCCCAACAGCAGGTAAATCAGTATGGTGCCCCAGAGCAGGTCGTTGATAAAACCAATAATTGCGTCCATTAATATGTCTCTGCTTGCTTCAAATGATGAACCCCGCCCGACATCTAGTCCGGGCCCCGGATCCGCAGCGCACGGAATCTAGCACAGGCAGGAAAAATAGCCATATGATCCCGATCACACCCAAACATTACCGAGGGCAAAAAAGCGATTAAAACAGCAAAAAAAACACAAAAAAACGAATTTAAAGAAACAAATAACTAACATTACATTGTTTTTTAAAACATTAATCCATTGTAAAAATAACCACAAAAACAAGATTCATACAAACCCCTCCCTTGGTATCGGTCGCGGTTGCCGCCTTGAAGAGTAAAGCATCCGCTCTGCCGGCTTGATCCCCTGCTTTATTTTGGTGCCCCGAATAAGGGATACTGTGGCACTCTTTCTACAAGCCGACCAGACAAAGGATCCTTTCCCATGGCCGATAAACTGACTCAACTGAGAGCCTTGACTACCGTGGTTGCCGACACCGGCGACATCGAAGCCATCCGCAAGTACCAGCCCCAGGATGCCACCACCAACCCTTCACTGATCCTGAAGGCCGCCCAGATTCCGGAATATCAGCCGCTGCTGACCGAAGCCGTCGCCTGGGCCAAGTCCCAGAGCCAGAATGCCGAACAACAGCTGCTTGATGCGTCAGACAAGCTGGCGGTGAACATCGGTTGCGAAATTCTCAAGCTGATCCCCGGCCGCATGTCTACCGAAGTTGATGCTCGACTGTCGTTTGATACCGAGGCCAGCATTCAGAAAGCCCGTCACCTGATTGAGCTGTACCAGCAGGCCGGTATCGGCCGCGAGCGCATCCTGATCAAGCTGGCGTCCACCTGGGAAGGCATTCGTGCCGCCGAAGTGCTGGAGCAGGAAGGCATCAACTGCAACCTGACCCTGCTGTTCAGCTTTGCCCAGGCCCGCGCCTGTGCCGAAGCCGGCGCCTATCTGATCTCGCCGTTCGTGGGCCGCATCCTCGACTGGTACAAGCAAAACACCGCTCAGAAAGAATACACCGCCGAGCAGGATCCGGGCGTGCTGTCGGTTACCCAGATCTATGACTATTACAAGGCGCACGGCTACAGCACTGTGGTCATGGGTGCCAGCTTCCGCAACATCGACGAAATCCTGGAACTGGCCGGCTGCGACCGCCTGACCATAGGCCCCAACCTGCTGGAAGAGCTGAGCCAGGCAGAAGGTGAAGTGGTTGCCAAACTGCAGGACAAGGGCGCCACTCAGCCCCGCCCCACCCCGATGACCGAAGCCCAGTTCCGCTGGGAACAAAACCAGGACGCCATGGCTACCGAAAAACTGGCCGAAGGCATCCGTAACTTCGCCATCGATCAGGGCAAGCTCGAAACCATGCTCAAAGCCATGCTGTAATACAGGGTTTAAAACATGGTTCGGCGGCGTTGATCGCACCGATAACCATGAGCTGAAACATAAAGAGACCGGCGTTAATTGACGCCGGTCTCTTTTTTGTAATCTCAATGTAACAACAGGATTCTATTTTATAACTGCTTGTGATATATCCGAATGTGACTACAACTGATAGCCAACAGGAGGGAGCCCCATGGAAAGGAGCAGCTTCGATCAGGAATTTGTGGTTGAACGGTCTACACGTAAATCACGTGAACCCGCCAAAAAGCGCAAGTGGCGGGAAATAGAAGCATTACAGGACCAAAAGCGCTTACAACAAGAACTTCAGCAACTCGACTGCACCTTCGAACTCGAAGACATGGCAGCAGAGCTTGAACTGTAGA
>JAAEZO010000028.1 GCA_018222825.1 Gammaproteobacteria bacterium | reverse complement strand
GCGTCGGTCTGCAGCAAATCCTGCCGGCCGTTGCTGTCCGGCCCCATGCTGGACAAACCGGTGCGGCCGGTGGCACTGATAATGCCCTGAGTAATGGTCTGACCCACGTTATAGGGATTACCGATGGCCAGCACGATATCACCGACCTGAGGCGAGAGGGCTTCATCCTGCGGGATCACCGGCAATTGTCCGGCGGTAATTTTCAGCACTGCGAGATCGGTGGGCACATCGAAACCGGTGACTTCACCGGCGAGAATACGGCCATCCTGCAAAGCGACGATGACCTGGTCCGCATCGGCAATCACATGGTAATTGGTGAGCACATAGCCCTTATCCGACATGATGACGCCGGAGCCCAGGCCGGAGGCGCTGAGTTCGGATGACTCACTGCCCCGTTGAAAGCTGCGGGTATAAATGTTGACCACGGCTGGCCCGGCCCGGCCGGCAGCATAGGAAAAGCTGGACACGCCAACCTGCTGGTTACGCCACCAGTGCTCGAAAGGCTGGGTCTTGAGTTGTGGAAACAGTAATAGCAGCAGCAGGGCCATCAGGACGCCCAAGGCGCCGGCCTGCAGCAAATACTTGAAAAAAGAGGCTAGCCGCATGGAATGTTGTGATTGCTGTCGAATTACAACAGCATAACATAAAGCCATGGGCTTGGGAGTCTGCCGGGTGGCAGACTCCCTTTTGTATCAAGTGGTTATCTGAGGACCAGATAGATGGAAGAATTACCGCGCTGTATGTTGAGCGCCAGTACTTCCGGTTTGTCCTGCACTATCTGGCGCAGATCGTTCAGGTCTTTTACCCGCTGGCGATTGACGCCGATAATGATGTCACCCTTTTCCAGACCGGACATGGCGGCGGGAGAGCGGGGGGCCACCTCGGCTACCTTAACGCCCTGTACCTTGTCTTCGCTGCTGGTTTGGGCCAGTTGAGCTCCTTCCAGTGATTCATTCAGGGTGTTGGCCTGAATACTCTCTTCATCGGCCCGGGACAGGGTCACTTCAACCTGCTGTTCCTTGCCATCACGAAACAGTCCCAGGGTGACATTTTTGTCGGCACCCATGGTGGCGACCTTGGCGCGCAACTCGCCGAAGGAGCGGATGGGCTTGCCATCCAGGCTGATGATAATATCTCCGGCTTTCAGTCCGGCTTTGTCGGCCGAAGAGTTTTCCAGTACCTGACTGACAAAGGCGCCGTGCTGGCTGCGGTAGCCGAAGGTACGCGCCAGCTCCGAGGTCAGTTCGCCACCCATCACACCCAGCACGCCGCGGCGGACTTCACCATATTCGAGGATCTGATCGGCCAGACTCTTGACCATGTTGGCGGGAATGGCGAAGCCGATGCCGATATTGCCGCCGCCCGGACCGAGGATGGCGGTATTGATGCCGACCAGCTTGCCGTCCAGGTCCAGCAGGGCGCCGCCGGAGTTACCGGAGTTGATGGCGGCATCGGTCTGAATGAAGTTTTCCAGGTTTTCCACGTTCAGGCCGGAACGACCCAGTGCGCTGATAATGCCGGAGGTGACGGTCTGCCCCAGACCGAAGGGATTGCCGATGGCGATGGCAAAGTCGCCCACCCGGAGTTGGTCCGAGTCGGCAAACTCGACTTCAACCAGATTCTTGGCATCGACTTTCAGCAGCGCGATGTCGCTCTGTTTGTCGGTGCCGATTAACTCGGCTTCGTATTCCTGGCCGTCGATCAGGGTGATGATGATTTTATCGGCGTCTTCGATGACATGGTTGTTGGTGATCACATAGCCTTTCTTCGCATCGATGATCACACCCGAGCCCAGTGCCTGAAAGGGTCTTTCCTGCAGTTGTTCGCCGGGAATGCCGGGGCCGAAGAAAAAGCGAAAGGGCTCGGGCAGCGCCTGGCGGCTGACCTTGCTGCCGGACACCGAAATATTAACCACACCGGGAGTCACTTTTTCCAGTACCGGAGCCAGACTGCGAATGTCGCTGCCGGCACCGAATGGCAGGGCGGCCTGCGCCTGGGGCAGCATAGCCAGACCCAGGCTAAAAGCCAGGGCGGATACCAGGGGGAGTCGACGTTTCATGCGGATGCTCCTAAATCGATGGATTCTTGTAAGAAAGAGTTCACTCTGACCCTACTCGGGGAAAAAGAGTTCCGATACGGTCTGTATTATTTATTGTGTTTTTTGCTGGCGAGATCAAGTCCCGGCGTCTGGCAGCGCTTGCCCGGGCAGTGAAGGGGCATTTACACTGGCGGTCACCATCCGTGTTTAGCCAAGTTGTTATATACCCTAATGACCCCGAGTAAAAAATACCAGGCAGATCTCAACCGTCACGATTTTGTCCGCGATCCGGCCCAGGCCCTGGCGGTGTCACACCTGCAACGGCTGTTTGATGAGCTGATGATGCCCCCACCGGTTCAGCCGAAGCCCGGCTTGTGGCAAAAACTGATCGGGCGACGGCCGGAGCCGGTGAAGACGATTCAGGGACTTTACTTTTGGGGAGGGGTCGGCCGGGGCAAGACCTATCTGGTGGACACCTTCTATGACTGCCTGCCGTTCGAGAACAAGCTCAGGGTGCACTTTCACCGTTTTATGGTACGAGTGCATGACGAACTGCAGAGTCTGAAGGGACAGTCCGATCCGCTCAAGCTGGTGGCCGAGCGCCTGGCCGGTGAGGCCCGGGTGATTTGCTTCGATGAGTTTTTCGTCTCCGACATTACCGACGCCATGATACTGGGTACCCTGTTTCAGTATCTGTTCGGTCACGGGGTGATCCTGGTGGCAACCTCCAATATTCCCCCCGATGAGCTGTATCGCAACGGTCTGCAGCGGGCTCGCTTTCTGCCGGCCATCGAGCTTATCAAGCAGCATTGCGAGGTGGTCAACGTCGACTCGGGGGTGGATTACCGGCTACGCACGCTGGAGCAGGCCGAAATCTATCATTCACCGCTCGATGCCCAGGCCCAAGCCAACCTGGGGCGATACTTCGACAGCCTGACCAACGTGCCCGGTACCAGGGGAGCCGAGATCGAAATCAACCATCGCAAGCTCAAGACCCTGGCCGAAGGCGACGGCGTACTCTACATCGACTTTCAGCAACTGTGCTGCACGGCGCGCTCTCAGCTGGACTATATCGAGCTGGCCCGCTGCTATCATTCGGTGTTGCTGGCCAACGTGGTGCCCATGGGCCAGGACAGTGACGATGCGGCCCGCCGTTTTATCGCCATGGTGGATGAATTCTATGAGCGACACGTCAAATTAATCATCTCGGCGGCGGTGCCGATGCCCCAGCTTTACGGTCAGGGGCGGCTCGGTTTCGAGTTCAAACGCTGCCTGTCGCGACTGACTGAAATGCAATCCCACGAATATCTTGCCAGAGAGCACCTTCCTTAGTCACAATACCCGCCCCGGTATTCGGGCATGATGCCGGGAAGGGGCGGGCGGGCCGACTAATTTTAATGGGCATTAAAATTAGTAGGTGATTTTTAAGGCAACTTTACCTATAATCGCTCGGCCCACGTTACACAGCTGTCGATAAGACAGCATCACTGTAAACAGACTGGTGCTCGAAGGGGTACAGGTCTTGTCGTGTTTTGCGCATGTGCGCAAGTGTATAATTCATTTTAAGTAATTTGGGTTTATCCATGAAAACTTTTGTTGCTAAGCCAGAAACCGTAAAGCGTGACTGGTATGTTGTTGATGCAGAGGGCAAAACTCTGGGTCGTTTGGCCACCGAGATTGCTCATCGCCTGCGCGGTAAGCATAAGCCGGAATTCACTCCGCACGTTGACTGTGGCGATTACATCGTCGTTATCAATGCCGAGAAAATTCAGGTAACCGGTAATAAAGCCGAAGGCAAAATCTACTACTCTCACTCCGGTTTTCCGGGTGGCATCAAGTCAATCAGCTTCGAGAAGCTGATTGTACGCAAGCCTGAGATGGTAATTGAGTCTGCCGTTCGCGGCATGCTGCCCCGTGGCCCCCTGGGTCGTGCTATGTTCCGCAAGATGAAAGTCTTTGTCGGCGGCCAGCACAACCACGCTGCGCAACAACCTCAAGTACTGGACATCTAAGGCGGGATTAGGCAAATGGCAGAAACTCAATACTACGGTACCGGTCGTCGCAAAAGCTCTACTGCACGCGTATTCGTGAAGCAGGGCAGCGGTAACATCGTTATCAACAAGCGCTCACTGGATCAGTACTTTGGCCGCGAGACCGCCCGCATGGTGGTACGTCAGCCGCTGGAACTGGTCGAGATGACCGAAAACTTCGATCTGTACATCACCGTTTCCGGTGGTGGCATTTCTGGTCAGGCCGGCGCTATTCGTCACGGCATTACTCGTGCCCTGATGCAATACGACGAAACCCTGCGCGGTTCTCTGCGCAAGGCTGGCTTCGTTACTCGTGACGCTCGTCGCGTTGAACGTAAGAAAGTCGGTCTGCATAAAGCACGTAAGCGTCCTCAGTTCTCCAAGCGTTAATTGGGATTGCGTTTTACATCAAAGCCCGGGTTTACCCGGGCTTTTTTTTATCTTTGAAGCAGCAGAACAGTTTCGCTGGCAATTCTTTGTTTTAAAATAAGTTTTGCGACGAAATAATGTTTGTTGGTATTTTACCCGTCCTTGTAAATGACCACGATTTTCTTTAGAATTTCGGGGTTTTTGTGACAATTGAAACCATAATATCCGCCGCAGTTGTCACACGCCGTCTCGATGCATGGAACGAACAAAATAACGCGCGGAGACCAAAATGGGAGAGTTTTTGGATGAGCAATGCGCCAGTTGATACCGGTCGCCGCAGATTTCTGACCTGGTCAACCACAGCAGTGGGTGGGGTTGGAGCTGCGTTTGCCGCTGTGCCTTTTATTACCTCGTGGAATCCCAGCGCAAAAGCGAAAGCGGCAGGGGCCCCGGTGGAAGTAGATGTCAGTAAAATCGAACCCGGACAGTTGATCCGGGTTGAGTGGCGGGGTAAACCTGTCTGGATAGTCCGCCGCCCCCAGGAAATCCTGGATGCCCTGCCAAAGCATGATGACCAGTTGCGTGATCCTGCTTCAGAGCAGCCGCAACAGCCTGGCTACGCCCAAAACGGCTACCGCTCGATCAAACCCGAGTTGTTTGTCGCTGTGGGTCTCTGTACTCACCTGGGTTGTTCACCTACCTATCTGCCGGATTCTTTCGGCGAACAGGTTCAGGGTGTCAGTTCCGGTTTCTTCTGTCCCTGTCATGGCTCCAAGTTCGATATGGCCGGCCGCGTTTTCCAAAGCGTACCCGCTCCGCTGAACCTGGTGATCCCCCCTTATTACTATGTCAATGATGCCACCATTCTGGTTGGTGCCGACAAGGAAGGAGCCTAAGCATGCTGGGTAAACTCGTAGCCTGGATCGACGAACGGATTCCGATGACGGCGACCTACAACAAGCACGTAGGTCAGTATCCGGCACCGAAAAACTTCAACTTCTGGTACTTCTTTGGCTCTCTGGCCATGCTGGTACTGGTTAACCAGATCCTGACCGGTATCTGGCTGACCATGAACTACAACCCGTCCGGCGAGGGCGCCTTCGCCTCTGTCGAATACATAATGCGTGATGTGGATTACGGCTGGTTGCTGCGTTATATGCACTCCACCGGGGCTTCTGCCTTCTTCGTGGTGGTGTATCTGCACATGTTCCGTGGTTTGATCTACGGCTCTTATCAAAAGCCTCGTGAGCTGCTGTGGCTGTTCGGCATGCTGATCTTCCTGGTGCTGATGGCCGAAGCCTTCATGGGTTATCTGCTGCCCTGGGGTCAGATGTCCTATTGGGGCGCGCAGGTTATCATCTCGCTGTTCGGTGCCATTCCGGTCATCGGCGACGATTTGACCCTGTGGATCCGGGGTGACTATGTCATTTCCGGTGCGACGCTGAACCGTTTCTTCGCGCTGCACGTTATTGCGCTGCCGCTGGTGCTGGTGATTCTGGTGTTCCTGCACATCGTTGCGCTGCACGAAGTGGGTTCCAACAACCCGGACGGCATCGATATCAAGAAGAACAAAGACGAAAACGGCTGGCCGAAAGATGCGATTCCGTTCCACCCGTACTACACCGTCAAGGATGTAGTGGGCGTGGCAGGTTTCCTGTTCCTGTTTGCCTTCGTGATCTTCTTCATGCCTGAAGGTGGCGGCTACTTCCTGGAAGCGCCGAACTTTGAAGCGGCCAACGGTCTGAAGACCCCGGCTCACATTGCTCCGGTATGGTACTTCACCCCCTTCTACGCCATTCTGCGCGCCGTGCCGGACAAGCTGATGGGCGTGGTACTGATGGGACTGTCCATTGCCGTGCTGTTCGTACTGCCCTGGCTGGATCGCTGCAAGGTGCGTTCATTCCGCTACCGCAGCAAGCTGCACCTGCTGAACATCGCTCAGTTCGTGATCTGCTTCATCATTCTGGGTGTGTTGGGTGCACTGCCGTCTACTTCACTGCTGACGCTGCTGGCCCAGATTTGTTCGTTTGGCTATTTCGCCTTCTTTGTACTGCTGTTCTTCTATAGCAAAAACGAGAAAACCAAGCCGCTGCCGGAGAGGGTCACATTCAAATGAAGAAGTTAATCATTGCTGTATTTGCCTTTTTGCCGGCACTGGCCATGGCCGCGGGTGGAAACGTGCACCTGGACAAAGCCGATTACGATCTGAGCGACAAGGCGTCACTGCAAAACGGTGCCAAGTTGTTCATGAACTACTGTTCCGGCTGTCACAGTACTCAATATCAGCGTTACAACCGTGTCGCCGAGGATCTGGGTATTCCGGAAGACATCATGCAGGCCAACCTGAATTTCACCGGTGCCGGCATCGGTGAGCTGATGGAAAATGCCATTCCCGACAAAGACGCGGCCAACTGGTTTGGCGCACCGCCGCCCGACCTGACTCTGGTGGCCCGGGTTCGTGGCGCCGACTGGCTGTATACCTATCTGCGTTCCTTCTACAAGGACGACAGCCGTCCGTTCGGGGTGAACAATCTGGTATTCCCGTCTGTGGGTATGCCCCATGTACTGGAGCCGCTGCAGGGTAGTGCAATTCTGAAAACCGAAATGCACACCGTGGACGGTCATGAGGTGGCAACGCCGGTGGGCATCGAGAGTGAAGGTAACGGTGAACTGACCACGGAAGAATACGACAATGCGGTACTGGATATTGTCAACTTCCTGGTCTATTCCGGTGAGCCAATGAAGCTGGAGCGTCAGCGCATGGGTTACTGGGTGCTGGGTTTCCTGGTTATCTTCTTTATCTTTGCCTACATGCTGAAGAAAGAATACTGGCGTGACGTACACTGATTAAACGTCGTCTAAGCTAGGTAGGGGAACGGCAATGGGGCTATATGCTTCCATTGCCGTTCCTATTTATGATTTGCGGAGGATTCAATGGCAGTTGCAGCTAATAAGCGTTCCATCATGACGCTGTTTTCAGGGGCTGAAGACATTTACAGCCACCAAGTACGTATCGTCCTGGCAGAAAAAGGGGTGAGTGTCGAGATCAGCCATGTTGAACCTGACAGCCTGCCCGAGGACATGCTGGAGCTGAACCCTTACGGCACCCTGCCGACCCTGGTCGACCGGGAGCTGGTGCTTTACGAATCTCATATCATCATGGAATATCTGGATGAGCGTTTTCCTCATCCGCCGCTGATGCCGGTATATCCGGTTGCTCGTGGCACCAGCCGTTTGATGATGCATCGTATACAGCAAGACTGGTATTCACTGGTCAAGCGTATTCAGCGTAACGAAAAAGCGGACGACGCACGCAAGGAACTGCGTGAAGCCCTGCTGGCCATCGCACCGGTCTTTGCCGAGTATCCTTACTTCATGAGCGAGGAATTCAGCCTGGTTGATTGCTACATGGCTCCCTTGCTGTGGCGTTTGCCGTCTCTGGGTATCGAGCTGTCCGGTCGTGGCGCCAAAGAACTGAAGACCTATATGATCCGTCTGTTCGAGCGTGAGTCATTCCAGGCTTCTCTGACTGAAGACGAGCGTGATATCGGCGGTAAGGTCTGAGCATGGACAAGATGACGCCCAGCCGGCCCTATTTGCTGCGCGCTTTCTATGACTGGCTGCTGGATAACGAGTTGACGCCGCATCTGGTGGTCAATGCCGAGGTGGCTCACACCACGGTGCCGCACCAGTATGTGCAGGACGGACAGATAGTGTTGAGCATTGCCCCTCAGGCGGTGGTTGGCTTGCACATGGATAACGAAGCGGTCACTTTCAGCGCCCGTTTCGGCGGCTCTCCGTTCCAGGTGTATGTACCGATGGCGGCGGTGGTGTCGATTCAGGCACGTGAAAACGGCGCCGGCACCTTCTTCCCACCGGAGCCGGCCTATGAGGCCTGGCTGGCCGCGGCTGACGAGGTAGCGGCAGATGACGCCGATACACCATCGGAGCCCGTTGCTGCGGTACCGAAGAAAGGCAAGCCCACCCTCAGGGTGATTAAATAAAAAAACGCAGCCAACTGGCTGCGTTTTTTTATGTCTGTGTTGCGTGACAGCAAGGGAAGGTACTAGGAGAGCAACTCACGGCCGACTGTTCTGATGACGTTAGGGCGCTGCCTGTACAAACTCGAACACGGTGATCACGCGTTTCACGCCGCTGATATTGCGGGTCAGCTGCACCGAGATATCGGCTTCCTTCTGGGTAACCAGACCGATTAGAAAAACCTCGCCATTTTCGGTTACCACCTTGATCTTGGTGCCATCTAGATTCTTTTCGGCCAACAGGGTGCTCTTGACCTTGGAGGTCAGCCAGGTGTCCTGACTGCGACCCGCGAGCTCGACCGGCTGGCCGATGCGTACCTCGTTGAATACCTCGGAGACCCCGGGGACGCCGCGGACGATTTCTTCAGCCTGCTGGCGATAGGCTTCGGTCGGGGTCTGGCCGATCAGCAGTGTCTTGCCGTTGGTGGTGATCACCGCCAGCCGGCTGTCATCCCACAGCGGTTTGGTGGCACCCAACCGGTGCTGGGCGCGCAAGTCAATGGTTTGATCGCTGAGCTGAGTGCCGAAGGTTCTGCGATCGGTAGTGGCACCGACACCGGTGCCGGCGCCGGCCAGCATGACGCCGGCACAGCCTTGCAGCAGCAGCGTGGAAGCCAGTATCAGCGTATATCCTCGTTTCATCATTCATCTTCCTGTTGAGGGAATAGGGTGCGGTCGATCAGATCGCACAGGCAATGCAGGGTCAGCAGGTTGACCTCGTGAATACGCGGTGCCCGCAGCGCCGGCACCCGGATTTCCACATCGTTGGGGCCGAGCAGACCTGCGAGCTCGCCGCCGTCACCGCCGCTCAGTGCCACTATGGTCATGTCCCGGCTGAGTGCGGCTTCGGCAGCCTTGATCAGGTTACGGCTGTTGCCGCTGGTGGAGATCACCACCAGCACGTCGCCGGTCAGGCCCAGGGCCCGAATCTGGCGGGCATAGGCCTCGTCGAAGTGCTGATCGACCGCAATGGCGCTGATACTGCTGGTGTCCAGGGTCAGGCAAAGGGCGGGCAAGGCCGGGCGCTCGGTTTCGTAACGGTTCATCAGCTCGCTGACAAACAGCTGCGCCAGGGCATTGGAGCCACCGTTGCCACAGACCAGCAGCTTGTTGCCGTTAAGCAGACACATCACCATCATCTGGGCGGCTGCCAGAATATCGTCCGGCAGCGCCTCGGCGGCGGCGATTTTGGTCTGAATGCTTTCGGTAAAACTGGCTTTGATTTCTTCCTGCATGGGATTCCTTAAAAGGCGTTGGGTATCCAGTGAACATGGCTTCCTTCACAGGCGACCAAATCGAATCGACAGGACTGTTGTGATTCATTCAGCCCTTTTGATTGCATGTAACTGTGGGCGGCCCGGCGCAGACGCTGCTGCTTGGCCGGGGTCACCGAGGCGGCGGCGCCGCCGAAGAGGCTGTTCTTGCGATAACGCACCTCGACAAAAACGAGGGTGAAGCCGGTGCTCATGACCAGATCGATTTCACCGAGTTTGCACTGGTAGTTGCGCTCGAGCAGGCGAAATCCCTGCTCGAGTAAATACCGTTCGGCCCGGCGTTCGAACTCATTCCCCCGAGTACGGCTGTTCGTTTCCTGACTGCCATTCGCCATCACGATACTCCATCCATTGCAGTCGGCGCTGTACTACGCCGTCTTCACTCAGACTAAGCAGGCCGCTCAGCGCCGGTACCGGAGGCGCTCCCTCTCGCAGCTGGGTCAGTTGCGGGATCAGGGTCAGGGCATCATAACCAAAGGCGAACAGCCGCAACCAGCTTGAGCCAACGGTGGGCCACAGGGTTTCGACTTCTTCCATCAGCTGTGGCGCACCGCCGAACAGCCAGGGCATGTCGGCCAGTTGCAGTCCGTTCAGTTCACTCATCGGCGCTTCGCCGCCGGGCACATAGCTGCGCGAGGTGACATAGGTCGGCAAGCGGGCGGCGCGGCTGTCTCGAACGAAATCGAAATAGGGCAGAATAAAGCGGGTTTCGGTGGTGTTGCTCACCATGAACACCGAGTCGATGGGCCCTGCCGGTGGTGCGATCTCGCTGCTGCCTCGGATCACGCCCACACCGGCCGCAGCCGCCGGGGTGCCGCTATTCAGGGCTCGGCGCACGTCGGATTCGATCGACTGTTTACTGCTGAAATAGGCCAACCGGGCCTGCTGGCCACTCAGTTGTTGCCATTGGCTATTGAACTCGGCAGCGACTCGCCGACCCAGCTCGTTGCCGGGAGCAAAGACCAGCGGCTGTTGGTGGCCCTGTTCCCACATGTGCAGCGCCGCTTCGGCCGCTTCCGCTTCCGGTGACAGCGAGAAATAGTAGCGATGTGGCAACACCGGGGGATTGGCGGGGCGGTTGAGCGCAAGCACCGGCATGGCCGGGTCCAGGCTGTTCAGGGTATCGACATTCTCTTTCAGTAACGGGCCCAGGATAAAGTCGGCGCCGGCCTGCTGAATGTCCTGATACAGACGGCTCATGTCCCGGCCATTGGTGTCGAAGAAGCTGAGGCGTGACGCCTGGCCCTGATGGGCGCTAAGCATGCCGTTACGAATGGCGTCGGCCTGTTCCGCCAGTTGGCCACTCAGCGGCAACAACACGGCGATATGGGCCGGCTGGTAGGCCTCGAGGAGCGTGGCGGGCTCGGCGCTGTCGGACAGATAACGGTGTCCGGGGTGATCCGGATAGGCCTTGCGCCAGGACTGCAACTGCCAGCGACGTTGGCCTGGTTGGGCGTTGGTGTCGTTCAGAATCGCCATCAGCCGCAGCCAGCCATTGGCCGCATCACTGTTGCTATCGTTCTGAGCCTGACGCAAAGCCAGTGGCGACGATTGACTCAGTAGCTGATAAATGCGCTCCAGACCGGCGTTCTGCTCCTGATCGGCCAGTGTTTCATGGCGTTCAATCAGCATTTTGGCGGCGTCGATCGGCTGTTGTTGCTGTTCAAACCGATTGGCCTGCAGCAACAGGTAATAGCTGGCTGCGTTGGGCGCCAGTGTTTTGGCATCCACGGCGGCCAGTCGCTGACCGGCCAGGCCGGTATTGCCGCCCGCCAGGGCGGTGGCACCCTCTAGTAGAGTGACCAACGGCAGCTGTGCCAGGGTGGCCTGTTGCCGCAGGCGGGTCAGTTGGGGCTCGGCGGCGGTCACATTGCCCTGTTGCAGCCAGGCGCGCACGGCCAGCACCCGCCAGGAAAAGGCATCCGGCTCGGAAGCTTGCTCGGCCTGGGCCAGATATTGCTCGGCACTGCGGTCTGTGATGCCGAACATGTCCGGTGCCGGTTCTAACGGCGCCTTTTGCAGAGGACCGATACCACAGGCCATCAGAACGGATGAAAGCACCAGGGTGCACAACAGTCGTGTTAGACTATTACGTTGAATTTTTGTCGCCAATCCCTTTATCCCAAGCTGTGTCATTCTGGTCCTAAGTGTAATAGGGCCATGACGGTGAAACAATTGCTTGCACAGGAGTCCCTATGAGCCAAGCGGCTGCACTTTATATTGTGCCTACCCCAATCGGCAACCTGAATGATATCAGCCAGCGTGCACTGGACACATTACAACAGGTTGATTTAATTGCCTGTGAAGATACCCGTCATACAGCGAAACTGCTATCTCATTACCAGATTAGTACCTCAACCTGGGCGCTACATGACCATAATGAGCAATATAAGTCCGAGCAGCTGGTCACGCGCCTGCTGAGCGGTCAGTCGGTGGCCCTGGTATCGGATGCCGGCACCCCCCTGATCAGTGACCCGGGTTATCATCTGGTCAATAGCTGTCGTGACGCGGGCGTACAGGTTATTGCTCTGCCCGGCCCCTGTGCGGCGGTAACGGCATTGTCGGCCGCCGGCCTGCCCACGGATCGCTTTGCGTTCGAAGGTTTTTTGCCGGCGAAGGAAAAGGCGCGCCTGGACAAGATTGAAAACCTGAAGGACGAACCCCGTACTCTGGTGTTTTACGAATCTCCCCGACGCCTGCTCGACAGCGTAGCCGCACTGGTGGCCGTGCTGGGCGACGATCGTCGTATTGTGGTGGCGCGGGAGCTGACCAAGACCTTTGAAACCATTCACAGCCTGCCTGCCGCCGAGATGCTGGTCTGGCTGCAGCAAGACAGCAATCGCAGCCGGGGTGAAATCGTGCTGATGGTCGCCGGTTACCGGCCCGACAGCGATGATGAGCTGTCGGCCGAGGTGCTGCGCACCCTGGCCCTGCTGCGTGGCGAGCTGCCGTTGAAGAAGGCGGCGGCGCTGACCGCCGAGATCCACGGGGTCAAGAAAAATGCCCTCTACAAGTACGGACTGGAACACCTGGAATCCTGAGTCTGGCGCTTCCCGCTCATCGAGGCATGAGGGCTGGTGTCCCGCCGATGACTGGTGTACACTCCGCCGCGGAGTTGGCCGGGTAATCGCTGCTTCGTCGTTGTGTCTTCGGGCATACGGGCGGAGGGGAGGAAAGTCCGGGCTCCACAGGGCAGGGTGCCAGGTAACGCCTGGGGGGCGCGAGCCCACGACCAGTGCAGCAGAGAGTAGACCGCCGATGGCCTTCGGGCACAGGTAAGGGTGAAAGGGTGCGGTAAGAGCGCACCGCGCGACTGGCAACAGTTCGTGGCACGGTAAACTCCACCCGGAGCAAGACCAAATAGGCCTCCTACAGGCGCGGCCCGCGCTGGAGGCGGGTAGGTTGCTGGAGCCAGTGAGCGATTGCTGGCCTAGAGGAATGATTACTAATCGAGCTTGCTCGATACAGAACCCGGCTTACAGGCCAACTCCCACTATTCTTTAAAACGCAGCTTCGGCTGCGTTTTTTGTTTGCGGACCTCGCCGAATAAGGCGCATCGCTTTATTTATTTCCCCTTCGTTTCAACTTTATATCCGTTCCGATTGTCACTTATATCGTGGTTAATATTCGGCACAGACCTGAACAGCAACTTTCTCTTCTTTGCTTGCTTGAAAAGCTTGTGTTCGCTCCTTACACTTGGGCGGGGTGGGAAAAAGTGGTTTTTTGTGGAACAAGGTAGATATTAAGGACTCGGCATGTTGCGTGGTGCTCACGCCATCAGCCTGGATACCAAGGGCCGGTTGGCAATACCGACACGATTGCGCGATGCATTGCGTGATGAATGTGACGGGCTACTGATCTGCACCATCGATATCAGCAGTCCCTGTCTGCTGCTTTATCCCCTCGCCGAATGGGAATTGATAGAAAAAAAATTGCGGGCCCTGTCGAGCACCAATCCGTTGGAGCGGCGCCTGCAACGAGTATTACTGGGACATGCTGCGGAGTGTGAGCTGGATGCTCAGGGCCGATGTTTAATACCAGGCCCGCTCAGGCAACATGCGAGACTCGAAAAAAAAATCATGCTGGTGGGGCAACTCAACAAATTCGAAATATGGGATGACATCCGCTGGCAACAACAAATCAACGATGACCTACTGGCGCTTCCTCGGGAAGGCTGGGAATCATCGGAACGACTGCGGGACTTCGCGCTATAACATGAGTCAACAACAGGCACATATCACAGTACTGCTGCACGAAGCCGTGGACGGCTTGAATATCAAGTCCGATGGCATTTATGTCGACGGTACCTTTGGCCGCGGCGGACATTCCCGTCATATCCTTTCCAAACTGGGCCCCGATGGGCGCCTGCTGGCGATCGATCGCGACCCTCAGGCCATTGCCGAAGCCGGCAAGATTGACGACCCGCGCTTTCAGATACTGCATGGTCCTTTCTCTCGCCTGGCGGAGATGGTGGAAGAGCAGGGGCTGACCGGGCGTATCGATGGCGTCCTGCTCGATCTGGGCGTGTCTTCTCCCCAGCTGGATCAGGCCGAACGCGGCTTCAGTTTTCAGAAAGACGGCCCGCTGGATATGCGCATGGATCCCACCAGTGGCCAGAGTGCCGCCGAGTGGCTGGCCCGTGCCGATGTGGATGATATCGCCTGGGTACTGAAGACCTTCGGTGAAGAGAAATTTGCCAAGAAAATAGCCCGCGCCATCGTGCACGACCGGGTTACCGAACCTTATACCCGCACGCGTGCCCTGGCAGAGATGATTGCCCGGGTCAGCCCCAGCCGGGAAAAGAACAAACATGCGGCCACCCGCAGCTTTCAGGCGATTCGCATCTATATCAACAGCGAGCTGGAAGAAATCGAGCAGGCGTTGAACGGTTCCTTGCAGGTACTGGCGACGGGCGGGCGCTTGTCGGTCATCAGCTTCCATTCGCTGGAAGACCGGCTGGTCAAGCACTTTATCCGTAAACAGGAAAAGGGCCCCGAGCTTCCGCCCGGTCTGCCGTTGACCGAGGCCCAGCTGTCTGGCGGTCGCCTGTTGAAGAGTATCGGCAAGGCGCAAAAGCCGTCGGCCGCCGAGGTTGAGGCTAACCCGCGTTCACGCAGCTCAGTGTTGCGCGTCGCAGAGCGGCTGGATACACCGGCGTGATAGCCGGACGCATCAACCTGGCCAAAGAGATTGGCCAGGATCTGCTGCGGCACAAGTGGCAATTGCTGCTGACGCTGGTGACCCTGATATCGGCCTTGCTGGTGATCGTGATCACCCAGGGCACTCGCCAGCTGACCAGTGAATACAACGAATTGATGGCAGAGCAGGACCGGCTGGACATCGAGTGGCGGCATCTGCTGCTGGAACAAAGCACCCTGATGGAGCACAGCCGTATCGAGGCACTGGCCCGTGACAAGTTGAGCATGCAACGGCCGGCCCCGGCTCAGGAAAAACTGGTGACGCAACGATGAGACGGCGCAAGCAGAATAAAAAAGAACCCATGCTGACCGGTTGGCGTTTTCTGACCGTGTGCGGGGTGATCCTGTTCGCTTTTGTTGCCCTGTTTGCCCGGGCGGCCTGGATTCAGGTGGTGTCTCCGGATCGGCTGCGGCAGGAAGGTGACATGCGCTCGCTGCGCACCACCGTCACCAGCACCACCCGTGGCATGATCATGGATCGCAATGGCGAAGAGCTGGCGGTGTCGGTGCCGGTACAGGCGGTATGGGCCGATCCCAAACAGGTGCACACCGAACTGAGTCTGGAAAAAGGCCAGGCCTGGCAGGCGCTGGCCGATGTGCTGGGCGTGCCGCATGAAACCTTGATGAAACGGGTCGAAAACCCCCAGCGCCGCTTCGTCTATCTGCAACGGCAGGTCACCCCGGCAGTCGCGGAGTATATTCGCAAGCTGCGCCTGCCCGGCGTGCACCTGCGCCCGGAAGAGCGCCGCTTCTATCCCACCGGTGAAATCAATGCGCATCTGGTGGGCATGACCAATATCGATGGTCACGGCATTGAAGGCATAGAGCGGGGCTTCAACGAGTGGCTGACCGCCCAGGCCGGCGAGCGCCGAGTGCGCAAGGACAGAAACGGTCGGGTGATCGAGGATCTGGGTGTGGTCTCGGAAGCGCGGCAGGCCAACAATATCCAGCTGACCATCGATCAGCGCATTCAGGCACTGGCCTACCGTTCACTCAAGCGGGCGACCGAATATTATCGCGCCACCTCCGCCTCGCTGGTGATGATCGACGTGAAAACCGGCGAAGTGCTGGCCATCGTCAACAGTCCTTCCTTTAATCCCAATAACCGTAGTCAGTACCAGAGTTTTCGGGCGCGTAACCGGGCGGTGACGGATACCTACGAGCCCGGCTCTACCATCAAGCCGCTAATCGTGGTCAGTGCGCTGGAAAATGGTGTAGTCAACGCCGATTCCATCGTTGATACCAGCCCCGGCTGGATGCGCCTGGGGGGCAAGCGAGTATCCGATACTCGTAATCTCGGCCCCATCAGCGTGCAAACCGTGCTTCAGCGCTCGTCCAACATGGGCATGGCGCGCATGGCGCTGCAGGAAACCCCGGAACAGCTGCTCGATACGCTCTATCGCTTCGGGCTGGGTATCGACTCGGGTATGGGGCTGGTGGGCGAAAGTACCGGTCTGATCCCCCAACGCCGGCGCTGGTCCGATATCGAACGGGCCACGCTGTCGTTTGGCTATGGCCTGACCGTCACCCCGCTGCAGCTGGCCCAGTCTTATGCGGTGCTGGCCAACGGTGGCGTGCGTTATCCGTTGACCATTATCAAGCGCAGCCAGCCACCGGTAGGCGAACAGGTGGTGCCGAAACAACATGCGGATGCGGTACTGCATATGCTGGAAAGCGTGGTCGGCCCCGGTGGCACCGCACGCAAGGCCGCTATTCCCGGCTATAGAGTCGCCGGCAAGACCGGTACCTCGCGCAAGGCCATCGCCGGTGGCTATGGCAGTGACTACGTGGGTGTTTTTGCCGGTATGGCGCCGGTCAGCAACCCGCGCCTGGCCATGGTGGTGGTGATGAACGAGCCCCAGGGTGATAAATACTACGGCGGCGACGTGGCGGCCCCGGTGTTTGCCGAGGTCATGAGCGGGGCGCTGCAATTATTGAATATTCGTCCGGATGGCGCGACGCAGGAACAATTCCAGCTGGCCGGACAGGAGGCAAAACGTGTCCCTCACACTTAGAGACTTGGCGGTACCGCTGGGCTTGTCGGCCCCGGCTATCGCCATTGATACCATGACACTCGACAGCCGGGCCGTGACGCCCGGCGCTTTGTTTGTTGCCGTTAAAGGTCATAGCGTCGACGGTCGTCAGTATATTGAATCCGCGTTGAACAAGGGCGCGGCGGCGGTGCTGTTCGAGGTAGACAGCCCGGAGCAGTCCGGCCTGGATCATCGGGATCATCGTCTGCTGGGGGTGTACCGTCTGCCTGAAAGCCTGTCGCTGCTGGCCGGGCTGTTTTACGGCGAGCCGTCTACCGATTTGCAATTGATTGGCGTGACCGGCACCAACGGCAAGAGCACCGTGACCCAGTTGATTGCCAACTGGAGTTGTCTGCTGGGCACTCAGGCCGGAATCATGGGCACCCTGGGTAATGGCCTTTATGGCCGGTTGCAGGAGGCGGTCAATACCACGGGATCGGCCCTGGAGGTTCAGCATCAGCTGGCCGAGCAACGGAGTGCCGGCGCCCGGCGGCTGGCGATGGAAGTGTCTTCCCATGGCCTGAGTCAGCATCGGGTGGCTGCGTTGAATTTTGACGTGGCGGTGTTCACCAATCTCAGCCGGGATCATCTGGATTATCACGGCACCATGACCGCCTACGGCGAGGCCAAACGGCAGCTGTTCGAGCTGGGTCGCAAGGCGCGCATCATCAATGCCGACGACCCGCTCGGGCGGCGCTGGCTCAATCAATATCCCGATGCCATCGCCTATGGCCTTCATGGTCGACTGGGTGATTTCACCGGCCGCCAGCTGGTGGCGGAAACCGTTCACTTTTATGGCGACGGGTTGAAAGTGACCATTAACTCCGACTGGGGGAATGGTGTATTATCCGCCCCCCTGATGGGCCGCTTCAATGTGTCCAACCTGTTGGCGGCCATGGCGGCCCTGCTGGCACTGGGGGAATCCTTTGAACGGCTGCTGGATACGGCGCCGCAGCTGGCTGGTGTAGTCGGACGAATGGAACCTTTTTCCGCCCCCGGCCAGCCGCTGGTGGTGGTGGATTATGCCCATACTCCCGATGCGCTGGAGCAGGCATTGCAGGCGTTGCGTCAGCACTGCAAGGGTCGCTTGTGGTGCCTGACCGGTTGCGGCGGTGACCGTGACAAGGGCAAGCGACCGCTGATGGCGGCGGCGGCAGAAGCCGGCGCCGACCGGGTGATACTGACCGACGACAACCCGCGCACCGAGTCGGCCGAGGCCATAGTGGCTGACATGAAGCTGGGCCTGAGCGTGCCCGATGCCGTGCAGGTCATCCACCGGCGAGCACAGGCCATAGCTCATGCCATCGAGCAGGCGGCGGCGGAAGATATTATTTTGGTGGCCGGCAAGGGCCATGAGGATTATCAGATAGTGGGTACTGACAAAATGCATTACAGCGATCGGGAAACCGTGTCCGGCCTGTTGGGGCTGAATACATGATACCGCTGCGTCTCGAGCAGTTGGCCCGGGCCTCCGGCGGTGAGCTGCGCGGCGCCGATGGCGTCATCAAGGCGGTAACCACCGACAGCCGGCAGGCGTTGCCCGACGGCGGTCTGTTCGTGGCCCTGAGTGGCGAGCGCTTCGACGGTCATGATTTTGCCGCCGCTGCGCTGCAGCAGGGTGCCAGCGCCCTGCTGGTGGAGCGTTGGCTGGAACTGGATGTTCCGCAGATCAGGGTGGCGGATTCCCGTCTGGCGCTGGGCGTGCTCGGTGGCCTGGTGCGGGAGCTGAGTTCGGCCCGGGTGCTGGCCATTACCGGCAGCTGTGGCAAGACCACGGTCAAGGAAATGGCGGCGTCGATTCTGCGCCAGAAAGGCAAGGTGCTGGCCACCCGCGGCAATCTCAACAACGAAATCGGGGTGCCGCTGACCCTGTGTGAACTGACGAGCGATACCGAATACGCCGTGGTCGAGCTGGGTGCCAATCACATCGGCGAGATTGCCTGGACCAGCTCGCTGGTAAGACCCCATGCGGCGCTGATCAATAATGTGGCAGCTTCTCACCTCGAGGGCTTTGGCTCACTCGACGGTGTGGCCCGGGCCAAGGGCGAAATTTACGACGGCCTGGCCGACGGCGGCGTCGCCATTGCCAATGGCGACAGTGCCTTCTGCAGCCTGTGGCGTCAGCAGCATGAACTGGTGTATTTCGGTGAGCAGCGGGAGTATCAGGCCCGGCAAGTCAGCCTAGACAAGTCGGGCTGCGCTCATTTTCGCCTGCTGACGCCGGCGGGAGAGGTCGACGTTCAGTTGCCGATACCCGGTAAACATAATGTGGCCAACGCTCTGGCCGCCGCCGCCGGCACCGAGGCATTGGGAGCGACGCTGGAAGAGATTGCCGCCGGCCTGAGTCAGTTTGGGTCGCCTGCCGGACGACTGCAGGTCTGGACGCGACCTGGTCTGACGGTGCTGGATGATACATATAACGCCAGCGTCGCCTCGGTACTGGCGGGGCTGGATACACTGGCCAGTCTGCCCGGTTACCGCATCTTCGTGTTCGGTGACATGGCCGAGCTGGGCGACTACAGCAAAGAGATGCACACGCAAGTCGGTGAACATGCCCGCAAGCTGGGTATCGATCGAACCTTTACTGTGGGTCGAGACAGCAAACATACCGCGAGTGCGGCCCAGGGCCTGCACTTTGAACAGAAACAACAATTACAGCCCGCTCTGTTAGAGGCGCTGTCACAACACAATAAGGTAGTCGTTTTGATCAAGGGCGCGCGCAGTGCCCGGATGGAAGAGATCGTCCGGGCGATTCAGGAGAATGAGGCATGCTAGTCTGGCTGGCGGAGTGGCTGACGCCTCATTTCAGCTTTCTTAACGTTTTCTCCTATCTGACCTTTAGAGCGGTGATCTCCATTCTTACCGGTCTGTTTGTGTCGCTGTGGATTGGTCCTCGACTGATCCGCCGGTTGCAGGCGCTGCAAATCGGCCAGGTGGTGCGTAACGACGGCCCCGAGTCCCATTTCAGCAAGGCCGGCACGCCCACCATGGGCGGCCTGATGATACTGATCGCCATCTTCGTCTCGGTGTTGCTGTGGGCGCGGCTGGACAACCCCTATGTGTGGGTGGTGCTGTTCGTGCTGGGCGCCTTTGGTGCCATCGGCTTTGTCGACGACTATCGCAAGGTGGTGCGCAAGAATACCGACGGTCTGGTGGCACGCTGGAAATATTTCTGGCAATCGGCTGCGGCGCTGGTGGCGGCGGTTTTTGTGTACTGGATCGCCCAGGATCCGGCCCAGACCCAGCTGGTGGTGCCCTTTTTCAAGGACGTCATGCCCCAGCTTGGCCTCTTCTTCATCGTGCTCAGCTACTTCGTCATCGTCGGCTCCAGCAATGCAGTCAACCTGACCGACGGTCTGGATGGCCTGGCGATCATGCCCACCGTCATGGTGGCAGCCGGGTTTGCACTGGTGGCCTGGGCCACCGGTAACGTCAACTTTGCCGCTTACCTGCATATTCCCTATGTGGCGCATGCGGGCGAGCTGACCGTGGTCTGTACCGCCATGGTGGGCGCGGGGCTGGGCTTTCTCTGGTTCAATACCTTTCCGGCCCAGGTGTTCATGGGCGATGTGGGCTCTCTGGCACTGGGGGCGGCGCTGGGCGCCATCGCCGTGCTGGTGCGGCAGGAATTTCTGCTGGTGATCATGGGCGGTATCTTCGTGATCGAAACCCTGTCGGTGATCCTGCAGGTGGGCTCCTACAAGTTGCGTGGCCAGCGAATTTTTCGCATGGCTCCCATTCATCACCATTACGAGCTGAAGGGCTGGCCCGAGCCACGAGTAATAGTGCGTTTCTGGATCATTACCCTGATGCTGGTGCTGATTGGCCTGGCCACCCTGAAGGTGAGATAAGCGCATGTTACCCGAGCGTATCCTGATTATTGGCCTGGGGCAGACCGGACTTTCCTGTCTGCGTTACTGCCAGCAACGAGGCGTCAGCCCCGTGGTGATGGATACCCGTGCCTGCCCGCCGGGCGCGGAGCAGTTGCCCGCGCAGATTGAGCGTCATTTCGGTGGCCTTGCGCTGGCACCGATACTGGCGGCCGAGCTGATTATCGTCAGCCCCGGTGTAGCGCTGGCGACCCCCGAGCTGCAGCAGGCGCTGGCGGCCGGCATCGAGGTTATCGGCGATATCGAGCTGTTCGTGCGTGAGTGCGCAGCCCCTATCGTTGCCATTACCGGCTCCAACGGCAAGAGCACCGTCACCACCCTGGTGGGCGAGATGGCGGAAGAAGCGGGCATGGTGGTCGGCGTGGGCGGCAATATCGGCACTCCGGCGCTGGACTTGTTGCCGCAGGCAGAGAATAAGCCGCTGGAGCTGGCGGTACTGGAGCTGTCGAGCTTTCAGCTGGAAACCACTCCCGGCCTGCGGGCCTGTGCCGCGACGGTACTCAATATCAGCGAAGATCATCTGGATCGCTACGACTCGCTGGCTCACTACCGGGATACCAAGCTGGGCATCTATGCCGGTGCCGAGCTTGCTGTATACAACCGGGAAGACAGCGAGACCCGGCCGCAGCAAGAACAGGCCGCAGCCAGCTTTGGTCTCGATGAGATCGAGTATGGCCGCATAGTGCATGATGGCGAGCTTTGGCTCAGCCGCTTCGGCGAGCCGGTGTTGCCGGTGTCGGCACTGAAGATACTCGGCGCTCATAACCAGCTCAACGCCCTGGCGGCGATGGCGCTGGCAGACCAGGCCGGTATTGCCGTGGATGCCCAGCTCAAGGTGTTGCGTCGCTTCGCTGGTCTGGCGCACCGTTGCCAGTTTGTGGCAGAGAAAAACGGCGTGCGTTGGGTCAACGACACCAAGGCCACCAATGTGGGTGCCACCCTGGCGGCCATTGCCGGTATTGGCGAGGCGGTATCTGGTCGGTTATGGCTGATTGCCGGCGGCCAGGGCAAGGGGCAGGACTTCGGCCCCCTGGTTCCGCTGCTGAACGGCACCGTAGCCGCCATGGTCTGTTTCGGGCAGGACAGTAAGCAGTTGCTTGCGCTTGCCGACAATACCGTCGAGGTTGCGACGCTGGACGAGGCGGTGGCCTGGTGTGCCGGGCAGGCCCAACCGGGTGACTGGGTATTGCTGGCCCCGGCCTGTGCCAGCCTGGACATGTACCCCAGCTATCAAAAGCGGGGCGAGCATTTTATCGCCCTGGTGGAGGCGCTATGAAGTGGTGGCCTTCTTTCGGCAGTGCCTGGTTGCTGCGTCCTTCTCAGGGGCTGATCTACGATCGGCAACTGGTGATATTGTCGCTGTCGCTGATGGCCATCGGTCTGGTGATGGTGTCGTCGGCCTCCATTGCCGAGGGCATCAACCTGGGCGATGACCCCTTCTATTTCGTCAAGCGCCACGGCGCTTTTCTGCTGATTTGCCTGATGCTGGCCAGCCTGATGCTGCAGGTCCCGATGGCGCGCTGGCAGCAATTCAACAGCAGCTTTCTGGTGCTGGCCATCGTGCTGCTGGTGGTGGTGCTGATCGTGGGTCGTGAAATCAACGGCAGTCAGCGCTGGTTACCGCTGGGACCACTGAATGTGCAGCCGGCGGAAATCGCCAAGCTGGCCCTGTTTACCTTTCTGGCCGGTTATCTGGTGCGCCGTCAGGATGAAGTTCGTGGCCAGTGGAAGGGTTTTCTCAAGCCGCTGGCGGTGATGGGCATCATGTCGCTGCTGTTGCTGAAGCAGCCGGATCTGGGATCTGTGGTGGTATTGTTTGTTACCACCCTCGGCATGCTGTTTCTGGCCGGCGCTCGGCTCAGCCAGTTCTTGAGTCTGGTTGCGCTGGGAGCCGGGCTGCTGGTGTTTCTGATTATCAGTGCTCCCTACCGTGTTCGGCGGGTCACCTCCTTTCTCAATCCCTGGGAAGATCCCTTCGGCAGTGGCTATCAGCTGACCCAGTCGCTGATGGCCTTCGGCCGCGGAGGCTGGTTTGGCGAGGGACTGGGCAACTCGATTCAGAAGCTGGAATATCTGCCCGAAGCGCATACCGACTTCGTGTTCGCCATTCTCGGCGAAGAGCTGGGCTTTACCGGCGTACTGCTGGTGCTGCTGCTGCAGGCCTGGCTGGCGTTCAAGGCGCTGCATATCGGTCAGAAGGTGCTGTTGGGCGGTCGTCAGTATGAAGGTTATCTGGCCATGGGCATCGGCATCTGGTTCAGCTTTCAGACGGTGGTGAACGTGGGCGCGGCCTCGGGCATGTTGCCCACCAAGGGCCTGACCCTGCCGCTGGTCAGCTACGGCGGTTCCAGTCTGCTGGTGATCACCACCGCCGTGTGCATTCTGGTACGCATCGACTTCGAGTGGCGACGGGATCATATGCAGGCACGACAACGGGAGGCCACATGAGCAAGCCCAAGACCCTGCTGGTGATGGCCGGTGGTACCGGTGGCCATGTCTTTCCCGGGCTGGCGGTAGCGGATCGGCTGCGGGACCATGGCTGGAATATTCACTGGCTGGGCACCGCCGAGCGAATGGAAGCGCAGTTGGTACCGAAACACGGTTACCCGCTGCATACCATCAGCATTGCCGGCGTGCGCGGCAACGGCCTCAAGCGAAAGCTGCTGGCGCCCTTTCAGATCCTGAAGGCGGTATGCCAGGCCCGGCGGGTGTTGCGCCAGGTGCAGCCACAGGTGGTGCTGGGCATGGGCGGTTTTGCCGCCGGTCCCGGTGGTGTGGCGGCCCGGCTGGCGGGCATACCACTGGTGCTGCACGAGCAGAATGCCGCCGCGGGCATGACCAACCGGCTGCTGGCGCGTATCGCCAGCAAAGTGTTGATGGCTTTTCCCGGTGCCTTTGCCGAGGGTGACAACACCGCCGTGGTCGGCAACCCGGTGCGGGCCGATGTGCTGGCGCTGCCGGTGCCTGCCGAGCGGATCTCTACCGAGCCTCAGCCGCTGCGGCTGCTGGTGGTGGGTGGCAGTCTGGGTGCCAGAATACTGAACCAAATCGTCCCCGAGGCGGTGGCGCTGGCCGGCAACGTCAAGGTGCGCCATCAGACAGGTAGGGGCAATGCCGAGGCGGTGCGCCAGGCCTATCGGGCGCTCGGTATCGAGGCCGAGGTAAGCGATTTTATCGACGACATGGCGGCGGCCTACGGCGCGGCGGATCTGGTGGTCTGTCGCGCCGGCGCGCTGA
>JAAEZO010000027.1 GCA_018222825.1 Gammaproteobacteria bacterium | reverse complement strand
TCCATGCTGTGCATCATGATGCGTTGAATCTGTCCTGTACTGACGCGCATTACGGCTCCTTAAAACGCCTTGCAGCGGGAAGTCATGGCTTCCCGCTGCGGGTTAGACCATGTTCAGCAGGGTGTTGAACAACTGGTCGGCGGTGCCGATTACCTTGGCATTGGCCTGGTAATTCTGCACATAGTTCATCATGTTCATCGCTTCTTCATCCAGATTGACGCCGCTCACCCCGTCGCGCCGGGCCTGGGCTTCCATCCGGATATTACCGGCGGCGGCCGCATCGGCCTGCCACTGGGCGCTGGTGATGGCCAGCTCGCCAACCATGCCGCGAAACGCTTCGTAGCTGGTATCTTCCAACCCCAGCAGCGCCTGCAGGTTGTCGTTGTTGCCTGGCCCCGGGTTGGTGGTACCGGACAAGGCCAGTTGCTCGGCGGTAAAACCGTCGGCCACCTGCAGGCTGCCGGCCGCATCGTTGGCGGTAAAGGTGAACAGCGGCTGCCCCGGCTGACCGTTCAGATCCACGCCCTGCGCCAGCTGCTGGTTAACCTTGTCGGCCATCTCCTGCGCTATGGTGTTCAGCTCGGCCCGGGCCGGCAGCAACTGCTCTTCCCGATGCAGCAGCAGGCCGCCCAGGCTCCCGCCGATATTGCCGTCGAGCGGGTATTCCTGAGTACCGAATTGAACCGACAGCTCGGTGTCGTCGCGCTTGATCTGCGCCGCCTGGTTACCCAGCACCAGTGGCTGGCCCTGAGGCAGGTTGACATTCACGGTGCCATCCTGCTGACGGGAGCTGCGAATTTCGACCAGTTGCGACAACTGGCGCAGGGTTTCGTCGCGCTGATCTTCGAGAATGCCGATGCTGCCGCCCTGGGCGCCCACCGCCTTGATCTTGTCATTGAGTTCGGCCACCTGGCTCAGCAGGCTGTTGGCCTGGCTGTTGGAGGCATCGAGCTGATCCAGCACCCGTCGCTCCTGCGCATCCAGCTGGGAGCCGAGATGATTGAAACGCTGGGCCAGGGCCTCGGCCGAGGCGATGATCTGCTGGCGCGGCGCTATGCTCTGCGGCGTTTCTGCCGCACCGTGCAAAGAGGCAAAAAACTGGTTCAGGCCCGGCAGCAAACTGCTGTCTTCGCTGCCCAGTACCGTTTCCAGCTGACCCAGGTAACCACTAACCTGCTGGCGCTGACCGGCATCGGATTCGGCCCGCCACAGCTGCACGGTAAGAAACTCGTCGGCCACCCGGCGCAGCCCGGTGACCTGAACCCCGCTGCCGCCCATCACGCCAAAACCGCTCTGGCGCGCAGACAGCAGCACTTCCTGCCGGCTGTAACCGGGCACATTCACGTTGGCCACGTTCTGGCTCATGGTGTTGAGTGCGGTCTGGGCCGCCAGCAATCCGGACAGGCCGTTATTGATCATTGCCATTTCATCTTATCCGTTCTTGGCCACCCGCAGCGGTTGGCTGAAGGCGGCAATGGGCGCATCTCCATTAGCAACGACCGCCGACTGGGCATTCTTTAATGTGCCGCTCAATTGGCCCACCATCAGCTCCCGCAACCCGGTCTGGCTCTTGGACGCCATGTTCATGGCAATCTGGCCATCGTACCAGTCTCGCATCATCGCCTGCTGGGGGCCGGGGGAAAAAGGGCTGTCCGGGTCCCGTATGGCATCGGTGGCGGAGCGCATGTTCTTCAGTACCATCTGCAGGAACATGGCTTCAAACTGTTCGGCCGCCTGCTCCAGTCCCTGCTCCGGTGCCTGACGCTTGACCTGCTCCAGCCCCTGCCAGTTGAGGTATTGGCTTGTTTCTGTTTTCATCATTCTCTCCTACAGCACCACCAGCTCGGCATCCAGTGCACCCGCTTCGTCCAGCGCCTGCAATATCGACATCAGATCGTCCGGCTTGGCGCCCAGGCTGTTGACCGCCTGTACAATTTCATCGAGCGAGGTACCTTCGGGCCAGACAAACATCTGCCCCGGATCCTGCTCGACCTTGAGATCCGACTCGGGGGTGACTGTGGTCTGTCCCTGAGACAGCGCATTGGGCTGACTGACATTGAAACGTTCGCTGATGGTCACGGTCAGGCTGCCGTGACTGACGGCCGCCGCCTGCACCTTGACATCCTGCCCCACCACCACGGTACCGGTACGGCTGTTGAACACCACACGCGGCCGGGTCGGACCCATTTCTATTCGTACATCTTCCAGCATCGACATGAAGGTTACGCGCTGGCGAGTGTCGGCCGGGGCCCGCAATTCGATGGTGCGCGGCCCCATGGCGCGGGCCACGTCCGGGCCAAACACCTGGTTGATGGCCAGCTCCACGTTGCGGGCGCTGCGAAAGTTGGCGTCTTTCAGGTTCAGCGTCACCGTGGGTGCACTGGCAAAGGTAGAGCCGATTTCCTGCTCGATCAGGGCGCCGTTGGGCACGGTGCCGACGGTCGGCACATTGACCGTGACCGAGGAACCGCTGTTGCCTTCGGCCTGCAAACCACCCACCACCATGTTGCCCTGAGCCACCGCATACACCTGACCGTCGACCCCGCGCAGCGGCGTCAACAGCAGGGTGCCGCCACGCAGGCTCTTGGCATCACCGATGGACGACACGGTCACATCCAGCGTCTGACCACGGCCGGCCAGCGCCGGCAAGGTGGCATGCACCGACACCGCCGCCACGTTTTTCAGCCGGGGATCGGTATCGTCCGACAGTTGCACCCCGAACTGGCGCAGCATGTTGGTCATCGACTGGCCGGTAAACTTCACCTGACTGCGATCGCCGGTACCGGACAAGCCGACCACCAGGCCGTAGCCCACCAGCTGGTTATCCCGAATACCCTGAATATCGACCACGTCCAGCAGGGGGCGCTCCCGGCTCAGGGCCGGGGGTACCAGTACACCGAACAGTGCCAGACACAACACCATCAAAGACGAAAATTTCATGTTCACTCCTAGAGGGGGAACCAGCTGCTGTTGAACAGGCGACTGAGCCAGCCGGCCTGATTGGTGTCGGCCAGGGCGCCGCGACCGGCATAGGTGATGCGCGCATCGGCCAGCCGCTGGGACGGCACCCGGTTCTGGCCGTCGATATCATCGATTCGCACCAGCCCCTGCAGCCGCACATATTCATCACCCTGATTCAGGCGAATCCACTTCTCACCCCGTACCAGCAGCACATCGTTGGGCAGCACCTCGGCCACTGTGACCGTGATGTAACCGGACAGGGTATTCTGCTGGCTGGTACTGGCCGATCCCTTGAAATCACGCTCGGCCGCGCCGACGGCCGTCAGGTTGGTTCTGGCGGTGCGCCCGACAATGGGAACCGGAATATCGATGCTGCTGCTCTTGTCCAGGCTGGTATCGGCCTTCTTGCTCGACTGGGTACGTTCTTCCAGCATCACGGTCAGGATGTCACCGACCCGATAGGCACGTCTGTCCTGAAACAGGGTGATCATCGACGACTGACTGAAGGCGCTGCCATCGCGACGAGACGACTCGTGTTCTACCCGCGCCGGGGTGGGCGCCCATTTGTCCTCGCCCGGTTCGGGCGGCACAAACTCGTAGGTGGAACATCCGGTCAGCAGCAGCAACAGACCGGCAGCCAATAGGTGACAGGCCCGCATCATCAGAGCGCCTGGCTTACGTACTTGAGCATCTGATCGGCGGCAGACACCACCTTGGCGTTCATCTCGTAGGCTCGCTGGGTGGTGATCATGTCGACCATTTCTTCCACCACGTTGACGTTGGAGCCTTCCAGGGTGCCCTGCTTGAGCATGCCCAGGGCATCGTCACCGGCCTGACCTTCGATCGGTTCACCGGAAGCGGCGGTCTGGCGATAGAGGTTGCCGCCCATCGCTTCCAGTCCGGCCGGATTGGTGAAGTTGGCGAGGGTGATCAGGCCCAGCTCCTGCGGATCGGCCTGACCGGCCAGCGACGCAGTCACGGTACCATTGCTGCCGACGGTAATGCCGATGGCATTTTCCGGAATTTCCACCTGCGGCACCATCGGCAACCCTTCGGCGTTCACCATCATCCCTTCGCTGTTGCGATGAAACTGACCGTTGCGGGTATAGACCAGCTCGCCATTGGGCCGCTCAATCTGAAAGAAGCCCTGACCGACGATGGCCAGATCCAGTTCCTGCCCGGTGTTCTGAAAGTTGCCGGTGGTAAACACCTTCTGGGTGCCCACTACCTTGACGCCGTTACCCATCTGAATGCCGGAGGGGATCTGGTTTTGCTGATCCGCCGCCGCTCCCGGCTGACGCTGCACCTGGTAGAACAAGTCTTCAAACGCCACGCGATCGCGCTTGAAGCCCACGGTGTTGACGTTGGCCAGGTTGTTGGAAATGGCGGTCATCTTGGCGTCTTGCGCGCTCAATCCGGTTTTACTTACCCACAATGCTGCATGCATGTTCGTGATTACCCAATGCTGTGTTGCTGACAATGCCGCCGGCCTGGCCGGACGGCATCAGAGAAAAAACGGCGCCTAGCTGCCGCGGATCAAGCGGGCGCCGGCCCGGGCCTGATCGTCGGCGGTTTTCATGGCGCGCACCTGCAGTTCGAACTGGCGCCCCAGGGCCATGTTCTGCACCATTTCTTCCACCACGTTGACGTTGGCCCCTTCCAGATAGCCCTGCTTGAGCAGAATGTCTTCGTCCTGCACCAGCCGATCCTGCTCGGTGGCATAGAAGAGGCCATCAACCCCTTTTTGCAGATCGCCGACCGCGGGGCGAACCAGCTTGATGCGGCCGCCCTCAATCTGGGCACCACCACCGGGCGGGGTCAGGCTGACGGTGCCGTCGGAACCGATTTCCACCTTGCTGAACTCCGCCAGTGCCAAGGGTCCACCCTCGCCCATCACCGCATGACCGTTGATGGTCAGCTCGCCTTCGGGGCTGACCAGCATGTTGCCGGCCCGGGTGTAGCCTTCCTGTTCGCCGCTTTGCACCGCGATAAAGCCCTCGCCCTGCACCGCTATGTCCAGCTCGCGACCGGTTTGCTGCAAGGGCGCGGCGGCCATGTTGGTGCCCGCCTGCTGGCTCTGGGCCAGTACCCGGGTATGAAAACCGTCGCCGCTCAACGTATGGGCCGAGGCCTGTTCGAAGTCGGCACGAAAGCCCTGGGTGTTGGCGTTGGCCAGGTTGTTGGCCCGAATACCCTGGGCCATCATGGCGTGCTGGGCGCCGGACATGGCGGTGTAAAGCAGACGATCCATCTAACGCTCCTTAGAATGAGTTGAACAGCACCTGAGTCATCTTGTCGGCGGCGCTGATGGTCTTGGAGTTGGCCTGATAGTTGCGCTGGGCGGTCATCAGGTTCACCAGCTCGCCGGTCAGCTCGACGTTGGAGCCTTCATAGGCACCGGCGGTCAGGCTGCCGAGGGTGCCGGTACCCGGCTCGCCGATGGTGGGCGCACCGGAGGCAAAGCTTTGCTGCCAGCTGGTGTCGTTGCCCTGGCGCAGGCCGTTGGGGTTGGCGAAGTTGGCCATCACCACCTTGCCCTTGAGCTGATCCTGACCGTTGGTGAATACCGCATACATGTCACCGTTGGACTCGAAACGCACGCCTGCCAGTTCACCGGCGGTGTAACCGTCGGGCTGGTTGCGCGACACGCTGAAGTCGGCGGCATACTGGGTCATCTTGGCCGGGTTCAGGGTAATGGCCATGGGGTCGGCACCGGCAGGCGCATAGGCCAGCGCAATGTTGCCGGCCGGCGTGGCCAGTGTGCCATCGGTATTGAAAGTCATCGCCTGGGCGGCACCCGCGGCATTACCGTCGATGCGGTAGTTCACTTCCCAGCTGTTGGCGCCGGTCTTGACGAAATACTGGGTCATCACATGACGGGTACCGAGCGAGTCGTACAACTCGCTCGACTGGGAGAAGTTGTAGCTGCTGGCGTCGGCCGGATCAAAGGGTGTCACCAGCGGATCTATGGTCTCGGCATCGGCCTTGAGGTTGGCGGTAAAGTCCAGGCTGGTGCTGGCCTTGGCCGGCAGACCGGCGGCGTCGACCTGCAGATCATCTACCACGCCCTGCTGCAGCTGACCGGCGGCGTTGGTCATGTAACCCTGCAGTCGCTGACCGCTGCCGGAAACGATGTAGTTGTCGGCATCGCGATTGAAGGTGCCGGCCCGGGTGTAGCTGGCCTGACCGTTCAGACTGGTCATGAAGAAACCGTTGCCGGAAATCGCCAGATCCAGGGCACGGCCGGTGTTGACTACGTCGCCGTCCCGGTCGAAGTCCTGAGACACATTGTTGACTTCCACCCCGCCGGCCTGGCCACCACCGTACACGGCGGCAAATTCGGCCCGCGCGCTCTTGAAGCCGGCGGTAGAGACGTTGGCGATGTTGTGGCTGATCACACCCAGTGATTCGTTGGTAGCCCGCAGACCGCTTAAACCAATGCTTAAAGACATAATGTAATTCCTTGATAAGGCTTAGGGCTGACCGAATTCGGTCACCTGGAACAATGAAACCTGACCGATACCGGCCAGACTGAGCATGATGTCGCCGCCACCGGCGGGCAGGCTGACCTTTTCCACGGTACGGGTCAGATAGGGTGACAACGGTATCTTGACCCCCTCCCGATCGGCGGTGACCTTGAAGTCGTAGTCGCCCTCGGGCAGCTCCGGCAGGTTGAAGGCCTGTTCGCCGGTCGGGTTCTGCCATTCCTGCTCGTGTACCACATTGCCGTTCTCGTCGAGCACCTGCATGGTCAGCGTTTCGGTGCCCGGGGGGATCGGAATGTCGCCGGTCAGGGCTTCGGCTTTATCCAGGGTGATCGACTGGGTCGGCACCGTGACCTTCTTGCCCATCAGCGAGGTACTGCCCAGAACCTGCAGGGTATCGAGCAGGGTGGCCTGCTGCTGGCCCTGAATTTTCATCTGCTCGATACCTTCCACCATGCTGAACTGCGCCAGCTGGGTAACGTACTGGGTACCATCGAGCGGATTGAGCGGATCCTGGTTGTTGATCTGGGCCACCATCATCTGCAGAAATTCGCTGCGCATGCTGCCGAGATCGTTACCGGGGGCGATGCCGCCGGAGCGGGCCGCGGACGCATTGTCCAGGCCATTGATATTTGCCAGTGCCATGATTAACGCTGCCCCAGATTCAGCAGCCCCTGCTGCATGCTGTTGACCCGGCCGACCACTTCTATCGACGACTCGAAACTGCGTGAGGCGGACATCATATCGGCCATTTCTTCCATCACGTTGACCCCGGCGTAATAGACATAACCGTCGTTATTGGCCATCGGGTGCTCGGGCTGATAGCGTTGTTCCGGCATGCGATCCGAGGGCAGTACGCCGGCAATATTCACCTTGGCCCCGCTCAGCTCGCCGTCCTGGGTCTGCTGATACAGGGTGGCGAAGACCGGCTTGATGGCCCGGTAAGCCTCATCTTCACTGGCCGCCACCGAGCCGGCGTTGGCCAGGTTGGAGGCTACCGTGTTCATTCGGCTGGTCTGGGCCTGCAAGGCGCTGCCGGCGATGTCATAGATTCCGCGAAACGACATGATTAACGTCCTTCTATGGCCTGATTGAGGCCGCGTAATTTAAGGTTCAGAAAGGTCAAGCTGGTCTGAAAGTCCATGGCATTCTCGGCAAACGCCGTCTGCTCTACCGACAACTCCACCGTGTTACCATCCTGCGATGGCTGATAAGGTGTGCGGTACAGGCGTTCGGCACTCATCATTCCGGCATCGCCGCCACGTTCGAGTTGACGGGCGGTCTGCTGCAAGACCGAGGCATAGTCGATGTCCCGGGCCTGATAGCCGGGGGTATCCACATTGGCCAGATTGCCCGCCAGTAATTGTGTTCTGTCCATCCTGAGCGATAATGCGTGCGGATGAATGCCGAGTGCCTTGTCGAGCCCCAGTGCCATTCGTTTTCCTTGTGTGCCATGGTTATCGTTGCCATTCGACAAACAAGATTCATGCCATTAATTTAAAGATTTATTTATCAATGACTTACAAAAAAGAAAACCCTTCAACCCGACCGCAACGGGAAAGGCGATTTCCGCCCGGAAGCCTGCTACTGGCCTTGTTGCTGATGGCATTACCGGTGCGCGCGGAACTGGAACAGGGACTGGTGGCCGCCGCCACCGAGCGGCTGACACAACATGCCCGACTGCAGCAATGGCTGCCTTATCAAAGCGATATCATTCCCTGGCTGCCGGCCGGTGCCGCCCACCTGCCCGACTGCGGCCAGCCTCCGCTGTATCAGCCGGCCCAGCCCGACGCCGAGCCCTGGGGGCGCATTCCCTACCTGATCCAGTGTCAGGATCAGCCCGGCTGGAGCATTCGTGCCCGAGTGAAGGTCCAGGTTCGGCTGCCGGTATGGGTGGCCGCCGAGCCATTGCAGCGTGATCAGCACGTCACCCGGGCTAATCTGCAGCTTAAGAGCATGGCCATTCACCGGTTGCATCGAGGCTTTTTCGGCGGCCGGGAAGCCCCGTCACAACGGCTGCTGCGGGATCTTCCCGCCGGAAAACCACTGTATCCGGGCCTGCTGGCGCCGGTGTGGCTGGTACAGAAAAACGAGCAGGTGGTGATTGAGGCGGTAGGCGAGAGTTTTTCGGTCAGCACCAAGGGGCTGGCGCTCGGCAACGGCAGTGAAGGCGACATGATTCCGGTGCGCAATCTGGACTCCGACAAGCGTATTCAGGCACAGGTAGTGGCCGAGCATAGAGTGCGTACGCTGCATTAAAGTTTTTCGCCGCCAGGGTCGTTAAACCAGATCAGCTGCAGACAGATAAGATGGAAACCGTTATGAAAATTGCCCCGCACCGCACCGGTGCCGTCGGTCTTGTGACCCCCAAACAGACGCCGGACACCGCGCGTGCCGCCGCAACCACCGCCCGGGAACCGGCTCAACAAACCCAGTTAAGCCCGGAGCTTGGCATGCTGCAACAGGCCCGCCAGGATCTGGATGCCCTGCCGGAGGTCGATATGGACAAGGTCACCCAGCTACGCGAGGCGCTGGCGAGAAACGAGCTGGTGCTGGATATGGATGCCCTGTCTCAGGCCATCGTCGAGCTGCACCGTCGCTCATGAGCAAGCTGCAACTAAAGCAACTGTGGCAGCTGCTGCAACGGGAACAACAGGGCTATCAGCAACTGTATCCGCTGTTGCAATACCAGGCCCGACTGCTGACCAATCAGGATCATCAGGGGCTGCTGATACACAATCCGCGGCAACTGCAACTGACCGAACAACTGGCGCAACTGGCCAGGCAGCGTGAACAGCTGCAAACGGCACTCGGCTCGACTACCCTGGATGCACTCGCCAAACGATTGCCGGACTCGCTCGCCCGGCCACTGCTTGAGCTCTGGCAGACACTGCTGACACTGGCGCGCCGGTGCCGTGTGCTCAACGACAGCAATGGCCGTATGCTGGCCAGCCAGAAAGAATGGCTGGAACAACGCATGGGCGTGACCCAGGGCGTGTATCACCCGGACTAACGCCGATTCAGGCACCATTCCAGCTGATTTTCCCACTCCTGACGCTGTCGCCGTTGCCGCTCCTGCTGCTCGCGCTGCTGTTCAAGCAACTCCAGCCCCTTGACCTTGCCCGCCTGCTGGCGGCTCAGCCGGGCCAGGCGGTCCTGATCCTGCTCGGCCACCATCAATTGCTGCTGGTGGCCATCGAGTACCCGGGTCAACTGCTGTTTGATTAACCCCTGATTGAGCAGGCTGGCCCCCGACACCACCCGCGGCAACCCGCTCAGTGATTCGCGGGCCTGTTCCAGCGCCTGATGCTGACGGCGCAGCTCGCTTTCTTTCGTCATCAATCGATCCCGCTGCTGGATCAGGGTGTCCAACTGCTGGCGTTGCTGGCGAATAAGATGGTTACGCATTGCTTGCTCCGGTTAACTCGGCCAGTTGCTGCAGGCTCTGTTCAAAACTGATGGCTTCCTGCTCCTGCTGTTGCAGAAACTGTTGCAACGCGGGGTAACGAGCAATGGCCTCGTCGGTCTCCGCGCTTTTTCCCGCCTGAATGCCCCCCAGCGGCAGCAATTCACGCACCTGCTGATACAAACTGAACCAGCGCTTGCAGCGCACCGCCTGCGCCAGATGTTCGGGCGAGCCGACCTTGCTCATTACCCGGCTGATGGAGGCGCCGATGTCGATGGCCGGATAATGCCCCTGCTCGGCCAGTTGCCGGCTCAGCACCACATGGCCGTCGAGAATGGCCCGGGCGGCATCGGCCACCGGATCCTGCTGATCATCCCCTTCGGCCAGCACCGTATAAAAGGCGGTCAGGCTGCCTTTTTCCTGCTCGCCGTTGCCGGCCCGCTCCACCAGCTCGGTGAGGGCACTGAAGGCCGAGGGCGGATAACCACGCGCCACCGGGGGCTCCCCCACCGCCAGGCCGATTTCACGCCGGGCCTGCACGAAGCGCGTCAACGAGTCCATCAGCAGCAGCACATCCTTGCCCTGGTCGCGAAAATGTTCCGCCACTCGATGGCAGGCCTCCGCCGCCCGTACCCGCAGCAGCGGGCTCTGATCGGCCGGCGCCGCTATCACTACCGCCTTGGCCCGCCCGGCCTCACCCAGGCAGTCATCGATAAATTCGCGCACCTCGCGGCCCCGCTCGCCAATCAGCCCCACCACCACCACATCGGCACTGGTATAGCGGGCCATCATGCCGAGCAGCACGCTCTTGCCGACACCGGGCCCGGCAAACAGACCCAGCCTCTGGCCCTTGCCGGGGGTCAGCAGGGCGTTGATGGCCCGCACCCCCACATCAAGTGGCTCACGCACACGTCGGCGCAGCAAGGGGTTGGGAATCGACACATGCCAGGGCACCGGCAAGCCGGTTGGCGCAGGCCGGCCGTCCAGTGGCCGCAGCAAACCGTCGACAATGCGACCCAGCAACATCGACGACAACGACAGTCGGGCGCCATCCGGGCAGGGCCGCACTCGGGCACCGGTAAACAGGCCGCGCGCCGCCGTCAACGGCAGCAACAGGGCCTGCTCGCGATCCAGTGCCACTACCTCGGCTTCCAGCTCGCCGCCGCCTTCGGTTTCTATCTGGCAGCGTTGCCCCATCACCAGTCGGCAGCCGGAAACTTCCAGCACGGTGCCGGTCACTTTCAGCAGCCGCCCGTAAACCTGGCCGATGCTCAGCTCATCGCTGAGCGCGGCGCGGGCCTGCAGCAGACGATGTTCAAGCTGGCTCATTGGGGGTTCCCAGACTCTGGCTGACCCGGGCTATGCCTTTTTGCAGTCTCTCCTCGGTCAGGGCTTCCAGTGTCAGGGTCTCGGTTTCGATCCGGCAGTCTCCCGGCGCCAATGCCGGATCTGCATGCAGCGCCCACCCCTGACACTCGGTAATGCCGATGGTCTGCAGTCGTTGTTGATCTTCAGGATTGACGAATAGCTGTAACTCCTGCACCCGGGCATCGATGCCCTGCAGCGCCTCTTCCACAATCGCCAGTACCTGTTCCGGGTTCAGGGTCAGCTCGGAGCGAATCACCCGGCGGGCCACCTGCTCGACCAGCTCACAAATCTGCTGGCGCTGCTGACCGAGGGCCGATAACGACAGTTGTTGCCATTGCTGTTCGGCACCGGCCTGCCAGTGGCGCAGCTCGTCTGCCAGGGTGCGCTGCAACTCGCGCAGTTGTGCCTGCCCTTCCTTGCGCCCCAGCTCTATTCCCTGCTGACGACCCGCCTCCTGTCCGGCCTCGTAGCCGGCCTGTTTGCCTTGCTCGAAGCCTTGCTGGTATCCCTGCTCCAGGCTGTGCTGATATTGCTGTTCCTGCAATTCCTGATTCGGTGATTCTTCCGCGGTTTCCTCGCCGTAAAGCGACGGAAACCGATAGCGACGATAGCTGCCGGCACGGCTTGAGATGGATTTCACTAGCTCACCACCTGCTCTTCATAGAGCTGGAATTCCAGCTCGCCCTGCTCTACCAGTTCGCGCACCAGGGTCATGACTTCCAGTCGGGCATTTTCGACCCGACTGACCGCCACCGCACCTTCGCGCAGCATGTCCTGTTCCATTTGCTGAGCCATGCGCTTGGGCATGGCTTCCAGCATGACCCGGCGCACCTGACTTTCGGCACCCTTGAGCGCCAGTCCCAGCACTTCCAGCGGCAGCTCCTGCACGATGCGCTGCAGGGTCTCGTTGGTCTGACGGGCCAGGCTGGTGAAGTCGTACATGTTGCGTTCGATATTGCTGGCGGTCTGCGGATTATGCAGCTTGAGCAGTTCCATCAGCTGGCCGCGATTCCCCTGGTAACGGTTGACAATATCGGCCACCTGACGTACCCCGTCGACCTGGGCGCCGGCGTTGTGAGCCACAAACTCCAGGCAGCGCGCCAATGCGGCTTTCAATTCCACCACCACAAACTCGCTGACCTCGTTGAGGTTGGCGACCCGCAGCAGCAGTTCGTCGTGGCTGTCGGCGGGCAGCAGCGACAATACGGCGGCGGCGGAGTCGGCCGGCAGAAAGGCGAGGATCACCGCCTGCATCTGCGGGTGTTCCTGCTGCAGAAAACGCGCCAGTATCTCGGGTTGCACCCATTGCAGTCGCTGTATTTCCTGGCGGACCACATCGCCGTACATGGAGTCGAGCAGGCCACGGGCCAGTTTTTCGCCCAGGGCCAGATCCAGGGTCCGTTCCAGGTATTCCCGGGAGGCGGAATTGATGCCACTTTGCTGACGATAGAGTTCGAAGAACTCCTGCAAGGTGCCCCGCGCCGCATCGGCCGACACTCCGGCCAGTTTGGCCATGGCGGCGGTGACCTTGCGTACATCGTCCCGGTCCAACCGCTGCAGCACGCGGGCGGCGGCGCCTTCCCCCATGCTCAGCAGCAGCACGGCGGCCTTTTCCATTTCTTTCAATGACAACTCAGTCGCTTGCTCAGTCATGATCCTTTATCCAGTGTTTGATGACTTCCGCAACCCGTTCGGTCTCTCGCTCTGCCAGCAGCTGCAGGTGGGTTACCTGAACCTTGAGTTCACTGCCCGGCGGTGGCAACTGCCATTCCTGCTCATTCATATCCCAGGGCAGTACCGTGTGTGGGCCAACGCATTCCAGCGCCGGCGCCGAGGTGGCCGCCCCCTCCAGTCGTGCGGGCTCGCTGGCCTGCAGTTCACGTATCGCCGCCTGGCGCTGATTGGTACCCAAATGACGGATCAACGGGCGTACGCCAAACAACAGCAGGGCCAGCAACATCAGGGCACCCAGCAGATAGCGGGCATAGGCCTGCCATTCGGGCAACTGCCACCAGGCCAGCTCGTCGGCAAACTCGCTCGGCAGCGCCTGGGGAGTAAAGTCGAAACTGGTCAGGGCAAACTGATCGCCCCGGCTCTCGCTGAAACCTACGGCGCCCTGCACCATCTGGCCCAGTTGTGCCAGCTGCTCCGGCGGCCAGCCGCCCTCGGGCGCCATGGCGTTGTTGAGCAACACCGAGACGCTGAGCTGCTGCAGACGCCCGCTCTGATAACGGGTATGCACCACGGAACGGCCACTTTCATACTGGCGCTGAAATTCCCGCTGCTCGCGTTGCTGCTTGTTGTCGGCGGGAGGCGTGTCGTCTTCATTGGCTGCGGTTTGCGGCGGTGTGTTGGCCAGGGCGCCGGGAATACCCAGTCCCAGGTTGTCGGTGCTGCTGTTTTCACTGCCGGTTTCGCGCAGCAATACCGGGCTGTTGTCGAGACTTTCCCGGGTTTCTTCCACCGCATTGAAGTCGAGCTCGGCCGTCACCTGCACGCGAAAGTTGTTGGCGCCCAGCACCGGATAAAGCATGTCCTGCGCCCGTTGCACCAGTTGCTGTTCGAGCTGGCGGCTGTATTCCACCTGACGCGAGCTCAGGCCCTTGCTCATGCCGTTGGCCGACAGTTGATCGCTGAGCAGCAAGCCGGTCTGGTCGATCACCGACACCTTGCTATTGGTCATGCCCGGCACACTGCCGGCCACCAGATTGACGATGCCTTCGACCTGGGTCAGATCCGGGCGATGGCCGGCGGCCACGTCCAGCATGACCGAGGCGGTCGGCGTTTGTTCGGCCCGGCCGATAAACAGGGTGCGTTCCGGCATGGCCAGATGAACCCGGGCCTGACGCACCCAGTTCAGCGCCATGATGGTACGAGCCAGCTCGCCTTCCAGCGCATGGCGATAGCGACGGGTTTCCATAAACTGGCTGGTGCCCATGCCGGTATTCATGGCCAGCTCTTCAAGCCCGGACGGCAAGCTGGCTTTTACGCCCTGTGAGGCCAGCAGCATGCGCACCGGCCCCAGTCGTTCCTGCTCGACCAGAATCTGTCCGCTCTGGGGATCGAGCTGAAAGGGGATCTCGCCCTTTTCGAGCACTTCGACGATTTGTCCCTGATCATAGAATTCCTGCTTGCCGTAGAGCGGGACATACGAACGTCCGCCCTGCCACAACAGGCTGACCACCACCACCGCAATCACCAGCGCCAGACCACTCAACAGCAGCACCTGCCGATGATGGTCGGTCAGGCCCTGCCAGCGCAACCGGCCTTTATCAAAACCGGCGCGCAGCGGCTGGGTCGCCGTGCTTAACGCACTTACTTCTGCCATAACCTCTCCTTACAGCGGCATGCGCATGATGTCTTCGAAGGCGCTCGCCAGCTTGTTGCGCACCTGAACCAGGGCGGAAAAACTGAGGCCGGCTTTCTGGCTGGCCAGCATGGCGCCCACCAGATCGTCACTGGCGCCGGTTTCCACCGCCGCCATCAGGTTCGATGCCTGCACCTGCTCGGTGTTGATGGCACGCACCGAGTTTTTCATCAAGTCGCCAAAGGAGCCCTGCTCTACCGCCGGGGCGATAGCGCCGCCACCGGCCTGTTGCTGCAGCTGACTCAGTTTGACCAGCATGGCCTGTTGCTCGTTCTGAATGGAGATGCTCATGCGGTTCGGCTCCCTACTGCCCGGTCAATATCAATGCCCTGCTCACGCATGGTCGCCAGTTTGTAACGCAGTGCCCGGGTCGTCAGACCCAGGGCTTCGGCGGTACGAGAACGATGACCACTGTGCTGTTGCAGGATTTGCAATACATAATCAAATTCGGCGCGCTGGCGACTGGCCTGCAGCCCCTTGCCCGGCGCAGGTGCCGACGGAGGCGTGAGCACGATCAAGGGGTTAGCCAGGCGGCTGTTTTCGCTTTCCGGCAACATCAGATCGGCCACGTCGATAATGGCGCTGCGCGCCAGGATCAGCGCCCGCTGAATCACGTTTTCCAGCTCGCGAATGTTGCCCGGCCAGCGATAGCCCATCAGGGCCCGTTCGGCCTCGGGGCTGAAGCGAAACTGTTCGCCCTGGCCGTAACGGGCCAGAAAATGGTGGGCCAGCGGCAGTATGTCTTCCAGCCGTTCGCGCAGTGGCGGCCAGCTCAGTGGCAGCACGTCGAGCCGGTAAAACAGATCTTCCCGAAACTCGCCGGCACCGACCGCCTCGCGCAGATCCCGGTTGCTGGCGGCCACGATGCGCACATCCAGTTGCACCTTCTGGTGGCTGCCGAGCCGCTCCACTTCCTTTTCCTGCAATACCCGCAACAGCTTGGCTTGCAGGTTAAGCGGCATTTCCGCAATTTCGTCCAGCAGCAGGGTGCCGCCATTGGCCAGTTCGAACTTGCCCGGCTGAGCCTGAGCGGCGCCGGTGAAGGCACCCTTGTTGTAACCGAACAGCACCGCTTCGAGCATGCTTTCGGGAATGGCCGCACAGTTCACCGCCACGAAGGGGCCCTGTCCACGGCCCGAGACCTGATGAATGTAGCGGGCCAGACATTCCTTGCCGGTACCGGACTCGCCGCCGATCAATACCGCCGCCGAGGTCTGGGCGGCACGATAGGCCAACTGCAGCACCTGCAACCCGGCACGGGAACGCACCACCATGTTGCCGGTGCTCTGGCGCAACACCAGGCTCTGGCCCAGCACCCGCAGCAACTGGCTGGGCTGATAGGGCTTGAGCACATAGTCACAGGCCCCCGCACGCAGCGCTTCGCTGGTGAGTGCACTTTCACCCTGATCGACCACCGCCATGATCACCGCCTTGGGAAAGCGGCTGACGGCGGTGCGGATCTGCTCCAGAAACCCGGGGCCGATGTCGCTGTCGAGCAAAATCACCCTGGGAGCCTGTTGCTCCACCCGGGTCAGTGCCGTCATCAGTTCAATCTGGTATCCCTCGGCCAGCAAGGCGCCATAACATAAGTCCGATACCCCCTCTCGGGAGACCAGCCACAACAATGAAGAAGCCATAGTGTCCGTGCTCATGATGCTTGTTCCGCTTGAATTAAAGTGATCGTCACCCGCCGGTTCTGATAGCGGCCGGCCGGGGTGTCGTTGTCGGTCAGGGGGGAAGCTTCGCCGTAGGCTCTGATGTCCATCGGCAGTGTTGGCAGGGTGCCGCGCAGCTGGTCGGCGACCTGCTCGGCCCGCATTCGGGACAGGCGCAGGTTAAGCTCGGCCTTGCCGCGATTATCGGTAAAGGATTCGATTAACAGGCTGCTGATGCGAGCGTCACTCGTCAGCCGAGCCGCCAGCGTCTGCAGTTGCTGGCGCTGAGCCGGGCTCAGGTGCTGGCTGCCAACCTTGAAATGCAGGGTCAGCCGCTGGCCATCGAGGGTCTGTTCGACGCTAGCTTCGCCACGGCACAGGCGAAAGTCGCTGTAGGCCTGCTGAAAATGAATGCTCGACATCACAAGTCGATGCGGATTGCCGGGTTCGTCGAGCGCCAGCCAGCGGCCATCCGCCAGCGCATTGAGCGCCTCGGGCACCTGTTGTGTGAAATGAAGCCGCTGTTGACGCCAGGAGGCGTGCGCGAGAGGAACGGCATCGGCCTGTTGCCAGGGAGCCGGCATTATCGACAGTGTTGCCTGTCCGCCCTGAATGCCTTTGCTCAGCCAGTCAACATCCATGCTCAAGGCGCCATTGGGTTTGGCACTGAAACGAGCTACGGCAACGTCGGCTATCTGGTGTTCCATGATACAACGGGCAGCATCGCCCCTGTATCGCCAGACAGCTTGATCCAGGGCGGTCAGATAATCTGCGGCCACCGAAGGACTGACCAACAAAACACCGAGGCACACTACGCCCTGCAGTCTTGTAAGGTTATTCATAATTCAACTTGTACGTAAGCACCGGCCAAAAAGCACCGGCCTGGCGTAACACCAGGATGTCAGGTAACGCTGAGAAAGGAGATACAGGTGGCGTAAGCCGAAAGGATCCTGCCTTGGCGACCCCGCTATCGTAGGATTTTCATCCCTTAGACCGGAAGCTTTGCGTCCTGAACTTTCGCTCAGTTTGCCCTTGTCATCAGCAATCTTGTTCAAATGCGACAGTAGTTGACTAAAAAAACACGGGAACTTCAACTATAAACACACCATTGTCATGGTTACTTGGTTTGTATGCTCAAATAACCATCACAACATTACAGGGTTGTCGATAAATCAACCTACCCCAAGGTGCCGACCACATCGATTTGTATATGCTCGGGAATTTCGTTGTAGGACAGCACCTTCAGACTCTTGGCAAAAACGGCGCCGTAACGGGCCAGCAGAGGACGCAGCTGAGGCATGACCAGCAGCACCGCCGGTACCCCCTGCTCCTGCAGATTCTCCACCACAGAGGGCATCTTCTGTTGCAGCTGGGACAACAGATTAGGCTCGACCGGGAAGCTGTCGATGCTGGTCTTGCCGTTTTGCTGCTGGGCCTGATTGAGGGCACTCAACAGGGTCTGCTCCAGGGCATCAACCAGGGTAAAAGCGCTCAACACGCCGCGTTCTCCCATGATCTGGCGCACAATTACCCGCTTGAGTGCACAACGTACATCTGCCGCCAGCAGCACCGGATCCTTGGTGACTTCGGCCCCTTCCACCAGGGCGGTGGCGATGGTGACCAGATCCGACAGACTGACCTGCTCCTTGAGCAGATAGCGATAAATCTTGAGCTGCAGTACCGCCGGCACCGCTTCGGCCAACGCCTCGGCCAGCTTGGGTGACTGTTGCTGCAACCGTTCGCCAAGCCGGCTGACATCGTCCAGCACCAGCAGCTCGGACAGATGCTCCCGCATCAGCTTGCTGACATGGGTCGCCATCACGGTCGCCGCGTCCACCACCGCATACCCCAGATTAAGCGCCTTGGGCTTGTTGGCGGCTTCAATCCATACCGCCGGCATGCCGTAGGCCGGATCCTGGGTCAGTTCGCCGTCGATATCGCCATAAGTCTGGCCCTTGTTGATGGCCAGCATGCGCTCGCCATCGGCCGTGCCGCTGACCATCACCACGCCCGCCAGCTTGATACGATATTCCTGGGGCGCCAGTTGCAGGTTGTCGCGCACCCGTACCTCGGGCAGCAGGAAGCCCGCCTGCTCCGACAGCGTCTTACGTACGCCCCGAATGCGGCCGATCAGCGGCGCGCCCTGCTGCTCGTCCACCAGACTTACCAGCCGGTAGCCCAGCTCCAGGGTCAGCAGATCGACATAAGGCAGATCCTGCCAGGCCAGATGGGACTCCGCCGCCTTGTCCTGGGCAAGCAACAGCTCGGCCTGATCCAGCTCGGTAGCCGTCTCGGCGCCGGGTACTTTAAGCCGCCAGGCCACATAGCCCAGCACGGAGGCAAACAGCAGAAACACCAGCGTCGGCATGCCCGGCACCAGACCCAGGATCAGCATTACCGCCGCAGCGGTGTAGACCACCCGGGGGGATGCCAGCAGTTGCTGGCCGACCTGGGTCGACATGTCGTTTTCGTCGTTGACCCGGGTGACGATAATGGCCGCCGCCGTGGCCAGCAGCAGTGACGGTATCTGGGCAACCAGGCCATCACCGATGGTAAGCAGAGCAAAGCGCTGAAAGGCCTCGCCGGCGCTCAGATCGTACTGGAACAGGCCAATCATGAAGCCGCCGAGCAGGTTAATAAACAGAATCAACAGGCCGGCGATGGCATCGCCACGCACAAATTTGGAGGCACCGTCCATGGAGCCGTAGAAGTCGGCTTCCCGGGCCACATCCTGGCGGCGCAGACGGGCCTGCTCCTGATCGAGCGAGCCGGCGTTCAGATCGGCATCGATCGCCATCTGCTTGCCGGGCAGTGCATCCAGGGTAAAGCGGGCACCCACTTCGGAGATGCGCTCGCCACCCTTGGTGATCACCACGAAGTTGATGATCATCAGGATCACGAACACCACCATGCCCACCACATAGTTGCCGCCGATCACCACTTCACCGAACGACTCGATTACCTTGCCTGCCGCGCCCGATCCCTCGTGGCCGTGCAGCAGCACCACCCGGGTCGAGGCAACGTTCAGGGTCAGCCGCATCAGGGTCGCCACCAGCAATACGGTGGGGAATACCGAGAAGTCGAGCGGCCGCCGGGCCGATACCGCCACCAGCAAGACCAGAATCGCCAGTACTATGTTGAAGGTAAAGAGCGCATCGAGCAGCCAGGGTGGCAGCGGCAATATGACCATGGCCAGCACCGCCAACAGCAGCAGAGGGACCCCCAAGTAAGGACGGCTAAGACCTTTCCAGTTCACGCTTCACCTCGTTAATGTTGATATTTTTTCGGAATATTGAATTCGGGCAACTTGCTCGGTGCACGCGCCCGCCCCTCGCGCCAGGCCTGCAACTGCAGTACATGGGTCAGCACATAGGCCACGGCACCATAAAGGCCCGCCGGCACCTGCTGGTCGACCCGGGTCGAGTAATAAATGGCGCGGGTCAGCGCCGGTATGGTGATGATTTCGCACTGATGCAGCCGGGCCAGCTCGCGAATGCGGGCGGCCAGTTCATCGCTGCCCTTGGCCACCACGAAGGGCGCTTCGGCCCGGTTGGGATCATATTTGAGCGCCACCGCATAATGGGTCGGGTTGAGGATCACCACATCGGCCTCGGGCACCCGCTGCTCGATACGGCCCTGTGCCATCTGAAACTGGATTTGGCGAATACGCTGTTTGATTTCCGGCCGGCCGTCGCTGCTTTTCTGCTCGTCCTTGACTTCCTGCTTGGTCATCTTCAGTTTCTGAGTCATCGACCAGCGCTGAAACGGCACGTCGATCACCGCGACCAGCGCCAACACCACACACAGCACCAACACCGCCAGCACCAGCAGCCCCAGTCCCTGACCAAAGCCGGTATACAGCGACTGGCGACCAAGAAACACCAGTCGCTCCCACTGGCTGTACAGAATGCCCGCCAGGGCGCCACCCAGCAGGCTGACCTTGAGCATGGCCTTGAGCAGCTCTACCAGGGTCTGTTTGGAGAACATGCGTTTCAGCCCGGACAGCGGATTCAACCGTTCGAACTTGGGTTGCAGGCTGTCCCAGGACAACAGAAGGCCGCCGGGCATCAGCCCGGAAAAAACCAGCAGCACCGACAGGGTCAAAAACAACGGCAGCAGTGCCCATACCGCCGCCATCAGCGACTGCTCCAGATACAACATCATCTGCTCGGGCTCGCGGGTGGCCACCGCCGGCAGTTCCATGTTGAGGATGAAAAGGCGCTTGAAAAAATCACTCAGGGCGGCGGTCTGCCACAGCAACATGATGCCGCCCAACAGCAGCAGCACCACGGTATTCAGATCCTTGGATCGGGCCACCTGGCCCTGACGACGAGCCTTGCGCTTTTTCTGCTCGGTAGGCTGCTCACTCTTGTCCTGAGAAGAATTCTGATCCGACATGCTACTGAATCCAGCCGCGCATCAAGGCGAACACATCTTCGCTGAATTCCAGATAACGCTGGGGAATATTGGCCAGCATCAGCAGCAAGGACACCAAGCCCAGCATCATGGTCATGGGAAAGCCCAGGGCGAAGATATTGAGCGAAGGGGCGCTGCGGTTCATGACCCCGAAGGTCACGTTGACCAGCAGCATGGCAATGACCGCCGGCAGCGACAGCAAGAGGGCGGCACCGAACATCCAGCCGAACAGCCGGATCAGCAGGTCCAGATCGAGCTCATACAGGCTGTGACCCGCCGGCCAGGTGCGAAAGCTCTCAACGATGATGTCGATGGCCAGCAGATGACCGTTCCAGGACAGAAACAGCAGCGCCACAAACAGCCACAACAGCTGACCGATAAGCGGCGCCGAACCGCCGTTGACCGGATCGTTCATCACCGCCATCGCCAGTCCCATCTGCATCGACAGTATCTGCCCGGCCATGGTGACCACGGTGAACAGTATTTGCAGCATCAGGGCCAGCAAGGCGCCAAACAGCAACTGCTCCAGGGTCAGTACCGCGGTGGCGAAAGAAAAGGGATCCACCGCAGGCCCCAATGGCAACAGCGGCATCAGGACCATGCTCAGCATAAGCGCGAACAGCAGCCGAATCTGCGGGCTGATGTAGCCATCGCCAAACAGCGGCATCACCCAGAAAAACGCCGCCAGCCGACAAAAGGGCCACCAGCCCTTGCCCAGCCAGGCCATCAGCTCGGGGGCGGTCAGGCTCGCCAGCGCGGTCATCCCAGGCTGCCGGGAATAGTCATGAACAGCTGATCAAACAGTTCCATCAGCGTGCGCACCAGCCAGTGGCCGGCGAAGATCAGCATAAAGAGAGTCACCAGCAACCGCGGAAAGAAGCTCAGGGTCTGTTCCTGAATCTGGGTCGCCGACTGAATGATGCTGACCACCAGCCCCACCACCATGCCGGGAATGATCAGCACACTCACCATGACGATGATGGTCAGTACCGCCTGACCGATGAGATCGACGCTCTGCTCCGGAGTCATTCAGCCTCCAAAACTGCGGGCCAGGGTGCCCACCGTCATCGCCCAGCCATCCACCAGTACAAACAGCATCAGTTTGAACGGCAGCGAGATCACCAGCGGCGACAGCATCATCATGCCCATCGCCATCAGCACGCTGGCCACCACCAGATCGATCACCAGGAAGGGAATGAACAGCATGAAACCGATTTGAAAGGCGGTTTTCAGCTCGCTCAGCACGAACGCCGGGATCAACACGTCGAACGGCACCTCCTCGGGCGCCATCTTGGTGTCTTCCTGGGCGATGTTCAGAATCTGCTCCAGATCGGTTTCCCGGGTCTGGGACAGCATGAATTGCTGCAGCGGCGCCTTGGCGGTCACCAGTGCCTGCTCGAAGCCGATCTCGCCCTGATCGTAGGGCACAAAGGCGTTGTGATAGATGTCCTGCCACACCGGCCGCATGATCAGCAAAGTCAGGGACAGGGCGATGCCAATCAGCACCCGATTGGGCGGGCTCTGCTGCAGGCCAAGCGCCTGCCGCAGCACCGCAAGCACCACTATGATGCGGGTAAAGCTGGTCAGCATCAGCAAAAAGGCCGGCAACATGCCGAGGGCGGTCATCAGCAGCAGTATCTGCAGCTTGACGCTGTATTCACTCTCGCCGTCGGGCCCCATCACCGACAACAGCGGAATATCGGCCAGCGCCGTCATCGGCAAGCCGGCGACGGCCAGAACCAGCAGGTATCGCCAGTGCTCAGGCTTCATCTTGCGATTCTTTGCTCGCCTGGTTGAACACCCGGGTCAGCCGTACGCCATAGCGACCGTTGGCCAGCACCACTTCGCCCTGCGCTAGCAGGGTGCCGTTGACCCGCACATCGAGCGGTTCGCCAGCCATTTTGTCCAGCTCGATCACCGCCCCTTCTCCGGCCTGCATCAGCTCACCCAGGCTGATTTCGGCGCTGGCGACCTCCAGCGACACCTTGACCGGCAACTGCTGAAAATAGCTGAGATCACGGCCGGCAACCGCCGCCATAATGTTGTCTTCCGGCTCGGTTACCGCGTCCTGAAACAGGCTGTCGAGACCTTCGCCCAGCATCAAGCTGTCATCCAATTCTTTTTCGGCCATTAGCCACCTCGTAACTGCTCAATCAATGAATCCGTGGCTGGCAAATACCAGCATGCCTTGCTGCTCGGCCACCCGGCCCTTCAGCACAGGCTGCTCTCCTACTCGGGCGCGGGTTTCCTGCAACAGGTGAATCGGCAGAATATCGCCTTCCTGCAGCAGCGGCAGCTGTCCCAATGGCAGCTCAAACTCCGCCAGTGACACCCGTAACCGGGTCGTTAACTGCGGCAGCCGCTCGTTGAGCACATTACTCAGTTGCACGCCCAGCGATACCCGTTCCTGCTTCACCGGCTCAGGGTTCAGCAACACCGGCAAGGCCAGCTGCCAGCTCAGCCGCTGACCGGCACACTCGATATCGATGGATACCAGCGTGACGCCGCTCAGATCCGGCATCGATGCCGCCATGCCGACCCGGCCCGGGCCAGCATTAAGCAATAGTTGTGCCACCAGGTCGGTCGCAAACAGCGTCAACAGCGCACTCCCCAGCCGGCGCTCGGTTTCTGACACCGGTCGAGCTTTATCTTCACGACCCTGGACCGGGGTTCCACCAAAGGACATTTCCGCCAGCTGATACAGGGTCGACTGTTCAATCAGCAGCCAGGCCGAGGGCCGCATCTGTCCTTGCTGCTCGTGTTCCATGCCAAAACACAGCAAGGAGCCCACCTCGGGCTGGCCGTCCTGCAGCCGACAAGAAAGACTCAACTCGGTACGATACAGCATGGCCCCCAATCGACTGTCCCAGCCGCGCCGACATGCTTCCAGCCCGACAGCCAGCTGCCGGCGCTGCTCAAGCTGGGGGTCGTGTTTGCGAAAAAAATCATAACGGGGAAATTGCGCTTCCGGTGCCACCGGATGCACCTTTCCGCCAGACGGGGCCGATGAATCCATTGTCGTCCCCTGCGGTTTATTCACTGTCACAAGTCACCTCTGGTGCATTCAGGCCGCTCTACCTGGGCATCATGGCCATAGAGTCGGCGATGCTACTGCTATAAAACGATGGCTATGCAAATAGCATACCCGGTGCGTAAAAAGCAGGTATCCGGTGGGCGTCATGGCGTCTATTCGGAGCCTGGGCCCATAGCGTCTGCCGCGAATATCCGTATCGAATAACACGCAGACATGAGATGTTCATCGGGCCGCGTTATGATGTTGCCCTCATTGATAATGGATGACGTCATTTATGCTGCAGGTGTTCTGGCAATTCTTTAAACTCGGCTGGATAAGCTTCGGCGGCCCCGCCGCCCACATCGGCTATTTTCAACGCCATTTCGTGCAGAAACTCGGCTGGATACCGCAAGATCGCTTTGCCTCCACCCTCGCCCTGTGCCAGTTTCTGCCCGGCCCCGCCTCCAGCCAGCTGGGCTTTGCCATCGGCTACCAGCGCGCCGGGCTCACGGGCGCCCTGGCGGCCTTTGCCGGCTTTACCCTGCCCTCTTTTCTGCTGATGCTGGGTCTGGCCCTGGCCGGGCAAACCTGGGCCAGCCAACCGGCCGCGCTGGCCATCGTAACCGGACTCAAGCTGTTTGCGCTGGTGGTAGTGGCCGATGCGGTACTGACCATGGCCGGTCAGTTCTGCCGCCAGCGATTGACCCTGACCATCGCCGTGCTGAGCGCCGCCCTCTTGTGGCTACTGCCGGGGCTTGCCGGTCAGTTTGTGGTGCTGCTGGCAGCGGCGCTGACCGGCGCCCTGTTGCTGAAAAAAGAGTACGCCGAACCCGGCCAGCCGCTCGGCCTCAACCTGCCTTTTCTGTTGCTGTTTCTGGG
>JAAEZO010000230.1 GCA_018222825.1 Gammaproteobacteria bacterium | reverse complement strand
ATCGAGTTCGACGGGCAGGACGGCTCTGCAATGCATGTGCTGGTGGCGGTAGATGGGGTTTATGCGGGCACCGGCCGCATGCTGGACGATGGACATATCGGTCGTATCGCTATTCTGCGCGACTATCGCGGTCAGGGACTCGGCGGTCGCGTGGTGCAGGCGCTGGTGGATGAAGCGGTACGCCGGAGCTATCCGCGCGTGTATCTGGGGGCCCAAAAGCAGGCCGTCGACTTCTATGCCAAACTCGGTTTCACGCCCTACGGCGAGGAATTCATGGAGGCGGGTATTCCGCACCTTTCCATGGAAAAATCACTGCGCTGACCCATGATGGGCGATGCGGTACTGGCGAAACAAAGGAGTCATCATGAAAATGCTGGAAGGTTCCTGCCTCTGCGGCAGAGTGAAAATTCAGGTACCGGACGAGTTCGAGTACATGGGCAACTGCCATTGTTCCCTGTGCCGCAAGTTTAGCGGCTCGGACTATTCTTCGGTCGGCGGCATCAGCTCGGACAAGTTCAAGTTTGTTCAGGGCGAAGAAGCTGTTACCCACTATCAGAAAAGTGCCGAAACCGAGCTGGCATTTTGCAGCCATTGCGGCTCCAGCCTGTATTCGCGCAAGCTCACCGGCGGCAAGCACAACATTCGCCTGGGGATCCTCGACTCGGAGCCCAGCCAACAACCCAACTTTCATATCTTTGTCGGCTCCAAGGCACCCTGGCACGAGATCACCGACGACCTGAAGCAATTCGAACAAGGGCCAACCCGATAACAACTCACTCGGGCGTCAACAGGAGGTAACAGGGATTGTCTCTGCCGACCGTGAAATGCCAGGGACGGCACTTCCGAGCGCCCATGGATGGGTTCATAGCGAGTCGGAAGAGGCAGCCCTGTTACCTCTTTCTCTTTTCACTCTCCACTACGACAAAACAGACAGGGCTTTCTTGTGGCTAATCGCCAATCAAGCAACTAACAATGCCGCTGTTCTTTACCGTTAAAAATAATACTGCAGCCCGACTCCGTAGAGATTGTCTTCACCCTCGGCACGGTTGAGCAGATATTCGGCATACACCTTGGCCTTGGGCAGCAAATAGTACTCGGTGGCAAAAATGACCTTGTCTTCCCAACGTTCACGGGCCGGTTCATGCAGGCTGAGGCGGTTGTAACCCAGGCCGAACGCCACTTTTTTCAGTGAATACGACACCACCCCTTCCCAGTAGTCAAAGCGAAAACGGTCGATGCATTCCGGCCCTACCCAGCACACATCCTGGTAGTCGGCCCGGCCCCGAGTCAACGCCGCGTAAAAGCCGCCGGGCGTGCGATAACTTACGCCGGCCGCCATATTCCGAATATCACCATTGGGAGCCCCCAGCTGCTTGTTCTCGACTGCCAGCACCAGCCCCAGACCGTTATCTGCCTGATAACCGGCAGATACGCCGTGCTGAGACTCGGTGCCGCTGTGGTTATCCTGTTTGTTGGCGTCATTAAACGCATAGCCGGCACGTACATCCAGGCCGTCTTTTGCCCAGGTCACCTTTAGCTGATCATCCAGGGTGTGATCAATCAAATAGGCATAACCGCCAAACAGATTGAACACATCGGTCATATCCGTGAGCTGGTTAAAGGGGCTGTCACTACGTCCGACGGTCAGCTCGAGATCATTCTTTATGCGTACCCCCAGCCAGACCTCGTCCGCATAAATCTGGTCTCCGTAACGGGAGTCACTGATCAGATCCCAACTCATTTCACCTATCAGGATAAGATTCGAATTCAATCGGCCGGCACCGGACAGCCCCAGCGAAGCCTGGCTGTTGCCGCCGAACGATTCGGCCTGGTAGCCCTGCTGATAGCCCAGGGCGCCGAATTCCTGTTGCAGCTTGCCGTGAAGTTCCAGCACCTGTCGCTGATCGTCGGTGCTCCAGGTCAGCGCCATCGCCGAGCGGATAAAAAAGAAGAGAAATAGAAAAAGGATTGCGCGCGTCATTACTTACACCGGGTAAACATGAAAAAGGGTGCTGTAAACAGCACCCTCCTGGACCGTCAGTTCAATGTCGGTCGGGATTAACGGTAAAAATTATTCTTGTAGCTGTAATCCTGACCGTTGACGTTCTTGTTGATGGTGACGCTGCCATCTTCGTTAACCTGCTTATCAAGGGTGTAGCTGTAGGTTTCGCCGTTGGCCTTGGTCACGGTCTTGGTGAAAGACACGGAACCATCTTCGGATACGGTCTTGTTCACTTCAACATCGGCGTAGTCGTTGCTGTAGCTGTTGTTGTAGCTGCCACCAAAACCGGCGTTGGCAGAAGCGGCAAGTACCAGAGCGGCTGCGGAAATAACCCATTTGGTTTTGTTCATCATCATCTTTTCCTTTTTAATTATTTATATGTGCTCGGCCCGGTGTTTTATTTACCCACACCAGCCAGAGTATTCGAGTCACCGTTCGTTATTCACCGATGTCCTCGAACGAGATGAAGCCTACTCCCTCGAAATAATGCACACAATCCACCGCAAATTTGTATGCAAACTGTAAATTTGACTACAAGATGCGACACCAAGCCGTTCAAAAACATCCAAACGACACCACTCCACTGTCGGCAGCATAAAAATCCTGACCAACAAGACAGCAAAGTGAATTGTGCTGGGTCAGTAGCTGTCATTTGGCTTCATTCGATACACTTTTTAACTTTTTTAACCCGGCTTTCATCCTTCGCCAGCGCAGCAGTAAAGGGATATACCTCGCTCAATCATGCAATGAAACCAGGCATCGCCTTCGCGGTTGTCGGCAACAAAGGTGTATGACAGGGAGTCGCAGACTGACCCGACGCATTCGCCTGTGCGATAATGATGCTCTTTTCTTAGCTGTCACCGGGTCTGCCATGCGCCTCGATAAATTCATCTGCAAGAGCACCAAGCTGAACCGGGATCAGGCCAGAACAGCCATCCATGCCGGCGAGGTCAGGGTCAACGATGAGACCGTCATCGAAGAGGCGACCCAGGTGCATGAAAACAATTGCATCATGCTTGGCGGGCAGCGGCTGATTGCCCGGGCCTCCCGTTACCTGATGATGAACAAGCCGCCTGCCACCCTCAGCTCCAACGTGGACGGGGTTTATCCGTCGCTGTTTCATCGGCTGAATATCGAACGGGCCGATGATCTGCACATCGTCGGCCGCTTGGATGCGGACACCACAGGGCTGGTGCTGTTAACCGACGACGGCCGCTGGTCGTTCAATATCATTCGGCCACAGCAGCAATGTGAAA
>JAAEZO010000229.1 GCA_018222825.1 Gammaproteobacteria bacterium | reverse complement strand
AACCTGGGAATGGCGAGATCAAAACCCGCTGCCTTACCGCTTGGCGATACCCCAACAGCAATGGACGACATTTATAACATACTTGTCAGCCATTTAAAAATGGCTGGGGTACCAGGATTCGAACCTGGGAATGGCGAGATCAAAACCCGCTGCCTTACCGCTTGGCGATACCCCAGCAATGGTGGCTATGGCGGGATTCGAACCTGCGACCCCATCATTATGAGTGATGTGCTCTAACCAACTGAGCTACATAGCCATTGCTTTCTCGTTGATGACGTCTCGTCACCGAACGGGGCGCATTATGCTCAGCCAGCGTCGGAGCGTCAACCGTTTTTTCAAGAAAAAGTGGTCCCCCTCAATCGTTTGAACGGAAACTAGACAGAGTGGTGCAAGGGTAAACAGTGGGGATGTTTTTTTAGACAAAAAAAGGCCGGACGAGAAGGTCCGGCCTTTTTGTTCACCCGTCGCCAACAGGCGCACGGACGGGCAGTATTTTAGACGTTGAACAGGAAGTTCATGATATCGCCGTCTTTAACGATATAGTCTTTGCCTTCGGCACGCTGCTTGCCCGCTTCCTTGGCGCCCTGCTCACCCTTGTAGGTAATGAAGTCGTTATAGGCGATGGTCTGGGCGCGGATAAAGCCCTTCTCGAAGTCGGTATGGATTTTACCGGCCGCCTGGGGGGCGGTGGCACCCACGGGGATGGTCCAGGCGCGTACTTCCTTCACACCGGCAGTGAAGTAGGTCTGCAGGTTGAGCAGCTCGTAACCGGCGCGGATCACCCGGTTCAGGCCCGGCTCTTCCAGACCCAGATCGGCCATGAACTCGGCGGCTTCTTCCGCATCCAGCTCGGCGATTTCGGACTCCATGGCGGCACACACCGGCACCACGATGGCGTTTTCGGCAGCGGCAATTTCCATTACCTGCGCCAGGTAGGGGTTGTTCTCGAAACCGTCGTCATTGACGTTGGCAATGTACATGGTGGGCTTGATGGTGAGGAAGTTCAGGTAGTCGATGGCTGCCTTTTCTTCTTTGGTCAGCTCGACGCTGCGCAGTACCTGAGCCTGTTCCAGAGCCGGCAGCAGCTTTTCCAGTACCGCCACTTCAAATTTGGCATCCTGATCGCCGCCTTTGGCTTTCTTGGCGTTACGGTGGATAGCGCGCTCGCAAGCGTCCAGATCCGCCAGTGCCAGCTCGGTATTGATGATTTCGATGTCGTCCTTGGGTGACACCTTGCCTGCGACGTGCACGATATTATCGTCTTCGAAGCAGCGCACCACGTGGCCGATGGCGTCGGTTTCACGAATGTTGGCCAGGAATTTGTTACCCAGACCTTCCCCCTTGGAGGCACCGGCGACCAGGCCGGCGATGTCCACAAATTCCATGGAGGTGGGCAGTATGCGCTGGGGCTTGACGATTTCGGCCAGGGCATCCAGACGTTTGTCCGGCACCGGTACCACACCGGTGTTCGGCTCTATGGTACAGAACGGAAAGTTGGCGGCTTCGATACCGGCCTTGGTCAGCGCGTTGAACAGGGTGGATTTGCCTACATTGGGCAGGCCCACGATACCGCATTTAAAACCCATGATGAGTGTCCTGAGAGTGATGACTAAAAGTTACTTGGTGGAGTCGGCGTTAAAGGCATGCAGGCGATTCATTGCCTTGTTCATGCCGTCGTTAAATAAAATATCGGTGCAGCGAGCGGCCTCGTCGACAGCGGCTTCCAGCAGGCTGTGTTCGGCGGCCGGCGCCTTGGTCAGCACAAAGCCGGCGACCTGGGACTTGTGGCCCGGGTGGCCGATGCCAATGCGCAACCGGTAAAAATCCTTGTTGTTACCCAGGCTGCTGATGGTGTCACGCAGGCCATTATGACCGCCGTGGCCGCCGCCCTGCTTGAAGCGAGCGGTACCCGGGGGCAGATCCAGTTCGTCATGGGCCACCAGAATCGACTCGGGCGGTATCTGGTAAAAGTTGGCCATGGCAGCCACCGCCTTGCCCGAGCGGTTCATGAAGGTGGCCGGGATCAGCAGGCGTACATCTTGCCCCTGAATGCGTATCCGGCAGGTCCAGCCGAAGAACTTGGCTTCTTCCTTCCACTGGCCGCCGTGCATTCGGGCCAGCTCGGTCACATACCAGGCGCCGGCATTATGGCGGGTCTGGGCGTATTCGGGGCCCGGATTGGCGAGCCCGACAATCAGTTCAATAGAGTGCATATGCTGAGTCGGCCGTTAAAATGACGCCATATTCTAATTAAGAGCGGCAATAATGGCCACCTCGGTCGAACCAATCCACCATAATAGGCGGCTGGATCGAGATTGTTTACAATATTTGTTGTTATTGTTTCCTAAATTTCGGGTATATTATCGTTCGTTTTATACCCAGAACACCTCTGCTACGGGATAACTTCATGTTCGAATTACTAGGCTGGTCGCTGCTGGCCGGGGTGGTCAATGCCCTGGCCGGCGGCGGTCTTTTTTTCACCCTGCCGGCCTTGCTGGCGCTGGGGTTGCCCAGTACCGGCGCGGTGGCCACCGCCAGCGTCGCCTCCTGGCCCGGCTATGTCAGCGCCTTCTGGGGTATTCGTCGCCAGTTGAGCCATGGCCCTCTGCTGGCTCTGACCCTGATCGGTCTGCTGGGCGGCGGCCTGGGTGCCCTGACGCTGGTGCAATTTCATGCGGATAACTTCAACTATCTGGTGCCCTGGCTGTTGCTGGGGGTGAGTGCGCTCTACGGGCGCCAGCTGTTGAGCCGCTCTGGCTTCGAGGGGCCATTGCAACTGCGCCGCCGGGCCTGGCCGCTGTTGCTGGGGGGAAGTTTCTATGGCGGCTTCTTCGGCGGAGGCCTCGGGGTTCTGTTGATGGCGCTGTGCGGCCAGTTGCGCCTGGGCTCAAATCTGCAGCAGCATGCCATCAAGCTGTATCTGTCGATGCTGGCCAGCGGCGCGACCATACTGGTGTATTCGCTGTCGGGGCTTGTGTACTGGCATGAAGCCTTGTTGCTGGCGCTGGGCTATCTGGTGGGTGGCAAGCTGGGAGCCAGAGTGCTGGTATGGATAAAACCGAAGCTGCTGGCCTGGGGCATAGTGGCCTTTGGTATCGGTCTCAGTGGCTATTACTTTGTGCGGTTTTACGGCTAACGGCGGGGATTGGGGACTCGAGACAGGGGACTGATACTCTCATACCAATCTGTAAAACTAACTGGTCTATTTAGCTGGCCTGTAAAGGTCGAACGAAGGGTCCACTCCTCCGGCTCGCTGAACCGCATCCCTGCGACGCTCAGCACATGACGTCCTGTCATGTGATGGTC
>JAAEZO010000026.1 GCA_018222825.1 Gammaproteobacteria bacterium | reverse complement strand
ACATCGTGGTGTTCATGAACAAGTGTGACATGGTCGACGATGACGAGCTGCTCGAACTGGTAGAAATGGAAGTGCGTGAGCTGCTGACCGAGTACGACTTCCCGGGCGACGACATTCCGGTTATTCAAGGCTCTGCGCTGAAAGGCCTGGAAGGCGATCCCGAGTGGGTGCCCAAGATCCTGGAACTGGCCGATGCGCTCGATTCTTATATCCCCGAGCCTGAGCGTGCCGTTGACGGTGCCTTCCTGCTGCCGATTGAAGATGTGTTCTCCATCCAGGGGCGAGGCACAGTGGTGACCGGGCGTGTCGAGCGCGGCATCGTTAAAGTGGGCGAAGAAGTGGAAATTGTAGGTATCAAGGATACCATCAAGACCACCTGTACCGGCGTTGAAATGTTCCGCAAGCTGCTGGATGAAGGTCGTGCCGGTGAGAACGTAGGTGTGCTGCTGCGAGGCACCAAGCGTGAAGACGTTGAGCGTGGTCAGGTGCTGGCCAAGCCGGGCTCCATCAACCCGCACACCGGCTTCGAGTCCGAAGTCTACGTACTGTCGAAGGAAGAAGGCGGCCGTCATACTCCGTTCTTCAGGGGTTACCGCCCCCAGTTTTACTTCCGTACCACCGACGTGACCGGCACCATAGAGTTACCGGAAGGCGTGGAAATGGTTATGCCCGGCGACAACATCCAGATGGTGGTCAACCTGATTGCTCCCATCGCGATGGAAGAGGGTTTGCGCTTCGCTATTCGTGAAGGTGGCCGTACCGTGGGTGCTGGCGTAGTAGCCAAAATCATCGAGTAATTGCGCTTACAATCGCATCAGAAAGCCCCTATAATAGGGGCTTTCTTGTATAGGGGCGTAGTTCCAATTGGTAGAACGGCGGTCTCCAAAACCGACGGTTGGGGGTTCGAATCCCTCCGCCCCTGCCACTTACCTCGCCAACAGCGGGGTTTTCGCGTCTGTGACAGACTCAAGTTTTTAGACAGGTAGCTTATGAGTGCAAACACTGAGAGCCAGGGCGGGGCCAAAGACACCCTGTTATGGGGGCTGGTTTTCATTATTTTGATCGCGGCCGTAGTCGCAAATTATCTCTATAGTGATCTGGCGGTGGTTATTCGTGCTGCCGGTGTCGTCGTGGCGGTGGGCATTGCCGGTTTGCTGGCCTATCAGACCCAGAAAGGCAAGAACAGCTTTGCCTTTGCCAAAGAATCCCGTCTGGAAATGCGTAAAGTTGTCTGGCCGAGTCGCCAGGAAGCTATCCAGACTACCCTGATCGTATTGGCCGTCACCGCTCTGGTTGGCCTTTTTCTGTTTTTGCTGGATGGCCTGCTCGTATGGCTGGTCAATCTGGTCACCGGAGTATAAGGATTAACCATGTCAGAACCTGAACAAAGAATGCGTTGGTATGTGGTCCAGGCGTTTTCCGGATATGAAGGCCGTGTCTCCAAGTCGCTGCGTGAACATATCAAGATGCAGGGCATGGAAGAGCAGTTCGGCGAAGTGCTGGTTCCTACCGAAGAAGTGGTAGAAATGCGCGCCGGCCAGAAGCGCAAAAGCGAACGCAAATTCTTCCCCGGCTATGTGCTGGTGCAGATGCAGATGAACGATGCCACCTGGCACCTGGTGCGCAGTATTCCCCGGGTGATGGGCTTCATCGGCGGCACGCCCGAGCGTCCGGCACCGATTTCCGACAAGGAAGCGGATGCCATTCTAAATCGCCTGCAGGATGCGATCGACAAGCCGAAACCAAAGACTCTGTTCGAGCCGGGCGAAGTGGTTCGCGTCTCCGATGGTCCTTTCGCCGACTTCAACGGCGTGGTGGAATCGGTCGACTACGAGAAGAGCCGGGTCAAGGTATCCGTACTCATCTTCGGTCGTTCTACACCGGTGGAGCTGGAGTTCGGTCAGGTAGAAAAATCCTGAGCGAAATTCATCCATAAAACTTGCGAGGGGCGGCAAATAAAACTACAATTTGCCGCCCTTTTAACACTGGGGAGCCGATTCAGGAGCTTGACTCCGAGGCGCTAACACCCAAACACGAGGTATTAATAAATGGCTAAGAAAGTACAAGCCTACATCAAGCTGCAGGTTGCAGCCGGTGCAGCTAACCCGAGCCCGCCCGTTGGTCCTGCTCTGGGTCAGCACGGCGTTAACATCATGGAATTCTGTAAGGCGTTCAACGCCCGTACAGAAAGCCTGGAAAAAGGCTCGCCTACTCCGGTTATCATCACCGTATACAGCGACCGCTCCTTCACTTTCGAAACCAAGACTCCGCCTGCAGCTTTCCTGCTGCTGAAAGCGGCTGGTCTCAAGTCCGGTTCCGGCAAGCCCAACACCAACAAGGTGGGTACCGTTACCCGTGCTCAGCTGGAAGAAATTGCCGGCGTGAAGCAGAAAGACATGACCGGCGCCGATGAGGATGCTCGTGTTCGTTGTATCGAAGGTACTGCCCGGTCCATGGGCCTGGTAGTGGAGGGCTAAGACGATGGCTAAACTGACTAAGCGTATGCGTACTATCCGTGAGCGTGTAAATGCCTCACAAGAGTACCAAATCAACGAAGCCGTTGCCCTGCTGCAAGAGCTGGCCACCGCCAAATTCGTAGAAAGCATCGATGTTGCCGTTAATCTGGGCATCGACGCGCGTAAATCCGACCAGAACGTACGTGGTGCTACCGTACTGCCTAACGGCACCGGTCGTGACGTTCGCGTTGCCGTATTCGCCCAGGGTGCAAACGCCGAAGCCGCCAAGGCTGCCGGTGCTGAACTGGTTGGTATGGACGATCTGGCCGATCTGGTCAAGAAAGGCGAAATGAACTTCGACGTTGTTATCGCATCTCCCGATGCCATGCGCGTTGTTGGTCAGCTGGGTCAGATCCTGGGCCCCCGCGGCCTGATGCCTAACCCGAAAGTAGGTACCGTGACCCCGAACGTAGCCGAAGCCGTTAAAAACGCCAAGGCCGGTCAGGTTCGCTACCGCAACGACAAGAACGGTATCATCCACACCACTATCGGTAAGGTTGATTTCGACGCTGAAAGCCTGAAAGGCAACCTGGAAGCCCTGCTGGGTGCGCTGAAGCGTGCCAAGCCTGCTTCCGCCAAAGGCGTGTTCATCAAGAAAGTTACTCTGTCCACCACCATGGGTGCCGGCGTGACTATCGAACAGGCTAGCCTGGACGCTTAATAAGCATTTACAAGGCGCACCGATTCCCGTAGAATTTTGCGCCTTGTGATTTGGTTGGGGGCTTCGACTCCCGTCCAAGACCGCTGGAGACTTTAACGTCTTAATTTTCCAGCGTAGATGGTGCCGGGACCCAGTTAGAAAGCATTCCTTTCTTCTGGAATCTGCCACCTTGGTGCCCCTTGTGAATAAGGGGCGTGTGTTTAATCTGGGTATATCCCAGGTGGATCCAGGAGTTTAGCCAATGGCATTAAGACTCGACGACAAAAAAGCAATTGTTGCTGAAGTCAACGAAGCTGCCAAGGGCGCCCTGTCTGCGGTAGTTGCCGATTCTCGTGGCGTTACCGTGGCTGCCATGACCACACTGCGCAAGCAAGCCCGTGAAAACGGAATCTACCTCAAGGTAGTCCGTAACACTCTGGCTCGCCTGGCCGTGAAAGAGACCAACTATGAATGCCTGAACGAGGTATTTGTTGGTCCTACCCTGATTGCGTTTTCCAACGAACACCCGGGCGCTGCCGCTCGTCTGTTCAAGGATTTTGCCAAAGAGCAAAACGCTTTCGAGGTGAAAGGTCTGGCATATGAGGGCGAGTTCATCCCCGCAGCCGATATTGACCGTCTCGCAAAACTGCCGACTTACGACGAAGCAATTGCGAAGCTGATGGCGACTATGAAAGAAGCCTCCGCTGGCAAGCTGGTTCGTACCATCGCTGCTCTGCGCGACAAGAAAGAAGCCGAAGCCGCCTAAGCTGTTTCTGGCTGCTTGATTACCGAAAACTTCAGAACATTAGGAATTTGAGTCATGTCTATCACTAAAGACCAAATCATCGAAGCCGTTGCAGAAATGTCTGTAATGCAAGTTGTTGAACTGATCGAAGCAATGGAAGAGAAGTTCGGCGTTTCTGCCGCTGCTGCTGTTGCCGTTGCTGGCGAAGCTGCTGCTGTTGAAGAGCAGACCGAATTTGACGTTATGCTGACTGCAGCTGGCGCCAACAAGGTTTCTGTTATCAAAGCCGTACGTTCTGCTACCGGTCTGGGCCTGAAAGAAGCCAAGGGCCTGGTTGAAGCCGCTCCGTGTGCTGTTAAAGAAGCACTGAGCAAAGGCGAAGCCGAAGCACTGAAGAAAGAACTCGAAGAAGCCGGTGCTTCTGTTGAGCTCAAATAAGCTATTTTATAGCTTAGCGGCCTGAGTAATCAGGCTAGGGCTGGTGAATCTTTATTCACCGGCCCTTTTGCGCTGTAGGATGAGAGGAATTTTCACATCGTTTGTGCCTCTTGTTGTACCAGCCACCGGGTGTTGTCGAGACATTCGGTCTGAAAAAAAACGATGTTTTAGAGCTGTCCCATTTGGACAGAGTGGGTCACTTATCAGCGAGCTGAGGAACCCTATGGTTTACTCTTACACAGAGAAAAAGCGCATTCGTAAGGACTTCGGTAAACGTGACCAGGTCTTGGACACGCCTTACCTGCTATCAATCCAGCTTGACTCCTTCAAACAGTTTATTGAAGCAGATCCGCAAGGCGAGTACGGACTGGAAGCGGCTTTCCGCAGCGTTTTCCCAATCACCAGCTATTCCGGCACTGCCGAATTGCAGTATGTCAGTTTCCGTCTGGGCGAGCCCGTGTTTGACGTGCAGGAATGTCAGATTCGTGGTGTTACCTATTCGGCACCGCTGCGTGTGAAGTTGCGGATGGTCCTGTATGACAGAGAGGCTGCGGCCGGTACTGTCAAGGACATCAAAGAGCAAGAAGTCTACATGGGCGAAATCCCGCTCATGACTGAAAACGGTACCTTCGTTATCAACGGTACCGAGCGGGTAATTGTCTCCCAGCTGCATCGCAGCCCGGGTGTGTTTTTCGATCACGATCGTGGCAAGACCCACTCTTCCGGTAAGGTCCTGTATAACGCGCGCGTGATCCCCTACCGTGGTTCCTGGCTCGATTTTGAGTTTGATGCGAAAGACAACCTGTTCGTTCGTATCGACCGTCGTCGCAAGCTGCCCGCGTCTATCATTCTGCGTGCCCTTGAGTACACCACCGAAGAGATCCTGGACCTCTTCTTCGAAACCACGAGTTTCGAGGTGACCGACGGCAAGTTGATGATGGAGCTCAAGCCCGATCGTCTGCGTGGTGATACCGCCTCTTTCGACATCCTGGTGGATGGCGAAGTGCTGGTTGAAACCGGACGCCGCATTACTGCCCGCCATATCCGTCAACTGGAAAAGGCCGGCATCGATAAAATTGAAGTACCGGTGGAATATGCCGTCGGTAAAGTGTCTGCCAAGGACTATATCAACGCCGATACCGGCGAAGTGATTATTTCTGCCAACAGCGAGCTGAGCCTGGAAAACCTGGCCAACCTGTCTGTGGCCGGCATCAAGCAGTTCGAGACCCTGTTCACCAATGAACTGGATCACGGCGCCTACATGTCCGAGACCATGCGTATCGACTCTTCCAACAGCCGCCTCGAAGCGCTGGTGGAAATCTATCGCATGATGCGTCCGGGCGAGCCGCCGACTCGTGAAGCTGCTGACACCCTGTTTGAAAACCTGTTCTTCTCCGAAGACCGTTATGACCTTTCCACCGTAGGCCGGATGAAATTCAACCGTCGCCTGTTCCGTGAAGAGTCTACCGGTGCCGGTACCCTGACCAAGTCCGATATCGTCGACGTGATGAAGCGTTTGATCGACATCCGTAACGGTAACGACGAAGTGGACGATATCGACCACCTGGGTAACCGTCGTATTCGCTCCGTGGGCGAAATGGCAGAGAACCAGTTCCGCGTCGGCCTGGTCCGCGTTGAGCGGGCGGTGAAAGAGCGTCTGTCTCTGGGCGATCTGGACACCCTGATGCCGCAGGATCTGATTAACGCCAAGCCGATTTCGGCGGCCGTTAAGGAATTCTTCGGTTCCAGCCAGCTGTCCCAGTTCATGGATCAGAACAACCCGCTGTCGGAAGTCACCCACAAGCGCCGTATTTCGGCCCTGGGCCCGGGCGGTCTGACCCGTGAGCGTGCCGGCTTTGAAGTGCGAGATGTACACCCGACTCACTACGGTCGTCTGTGTCCCATCGAAACGCCTGAAGGTCCGAACATCGGTCTGATCAACTCATTGGCTTGTTACTCGCGCACCAACGAATACGGTTTCCTCGAGACCCCGTATCGTAAAGTGATCGACAGCAAGATCACCGATGAAGTGGATTACCTGTCTGCTATCGAGGAAGGTCACTTCGTGATCGCCCAGGCCAACGCGGCCATCGATGAAGACGGCTGTCTGCTGGACGAACTGGTTCCGTCTCGTCATAAGGGTGAAGCCACCTACATGAACGCGGATCAGGTCCAGTACATGGACGTGAGCCCGCAGCAGATTGTTTCTGTGGCGGCCTCCCTGATCCCCTTCCTCGAGCACGATGATGCTAACCGAGCCCTGATGGGTTCGAACATGCAACGTCAGGCCGTACCGACTCTGCGCGCCGACAAGCCGCTGGTAGGTACCGGTATCGAGCGCGCGGTAGCGGTTGACTCAGGTGTAACCTCGGTTGCCAAGCGTGGCGGTATCGTCGACTACGCCGATGCCTCTCGCATCGTGGTCAAGGTAAATGAAGAAGAGATGCTGCCGGGCGAAGCCGGTATCGACATCTATAACCTGACCAAATACACCCGTTCCAACCAGAACACCTGTATCAACCAGCGTCCTTGCGTGATGCCGGGCGAGCGGGTACTGGCCGGTGACGTACTGGCCGATGGCCCGTCTACCGATCTGGGTGAACTGGCGCTGGGTCAGAACCTGCGCGTCGCCTTCATGCCCTGGAATGGTTACAACTTCGAAGATTCCATCTTGCTGAACGAGCGGCTGGTAGAAGAAGATCGTCTGACCACCATTCACATTCAGGAACTGACCTGTATCTCCCGTGACACCAAACTGGGTCCGGAAGAGATCACCGCCGACATCCCCAACGTGGGTGAAGCGGCGCTGAGCAAGCTGGATGAGTCCGGTATCGTCTACGTGGGTGCAGAAATGCAGCCCGGCGATATCCTGGTCGGCAAGGTAACGCCGAAAGGTGAAAGCCAGCTGACTCCCGAGGAGAAGCTGCTGCGAGCCATCTTCGGTGAGAAGGCATCCGACGTGAAGGATTCTTCACTGCGGGTTCCCAACTCCGTATTCGGTACTGTTATCGACGTGCAGGTCTTTACCCGCGATGGCGTGGAAAAAGACAAGCGTGCTCAGGACATCGAGCACATGCAGCTCAAGCAGGCCAAGAAAGATCTGACCGAAGAGTTCAGCATCCTCGAAGACGGCGTTTACGCTCGTGCTCGTACCGTGCTGATTGCCTCCGGTGTCAGTGCGGCCCAGGTCGACAAAATTCCTCGTAACCAGTTGCTGGAACAGGCGATTGACGACGAAGCCAAGCAAATCGAGCTGGAACAGCTCGCCGAGCAGCATGCCGAGCTGAAAGCCGACTTCGACAAGAAGTTCGAGAACAAGCGTCGCAAAATCACCCAGGGCGATGATCTGGCCCCGGGCGTATTGAAAATCGTCAAGGTTTACCTGGCGGTGAAGCGTCGTATTCAGCCTGGTGACAAGATGGCAGGTCGTCACGGTAACAAGGGTGTTATCTCCACCATCGTACCGGTAGAAGATATGCCGCACGATGAGCACGGTACCCCCGTCGATATCGTACTGAACCCGCTGGGCGTACCGTCGCGGATGAACATCGGTCAGATCCTCGAAACGCACATGGGCCTCGCGGCCAAGGGTGTGGGCGAGAAAATCGACCGCATGATCAAGGAACAGCAAGAGCTGGCCCGTCTGCGCGAATTCATCCAGGAAGTTTATAATCTGGGTGACAACGTGCAGCAGAAAGTGGATCTGTCTACTTTCAGCGACGAAGAAGTGCGCGTGCTGGCCAACAACCTGCGCAAGGGTGTGCCGATTGCCACGCCGGCGTTTGATGGTGCCAGCGAGCACGAAATCAAGCGCCTGCTGAAGCTGGCTGATCTGCCGGAATCCGGCCAGATCACCCTGTTCGACGGTCGTACCGGTAACACCTTCGAGCGTCCGGTCACCGTGGGCTATATGTACATGCTGAAGTTGAACCACTTGGTGGACGACAAGATGCATGCCCGTTCTACTGGCTCCTACAGTCTGGTTACCCAGCAGCCGCTGGGTGGTAAAGCCCAGTTCGGTGGTCAGCGTTTCGGTGAGATGGAAGTGTGGGCACTGGAAGCATACGGTGCCGCCTATACTCTGCAGGAAATGCTGACCGTCAAGTCGGACGATGTTAACGGTCGTACCAAGATGTATAAGAACATCGTGGACGGCGATCACCGCATGGAGCCGGGCATGCCCGAGTCCTTCAACGTACTGTTGAAGGAAATTCGCTCCCTCGGTATCAACATCGAGCTGGACGAAAGTTAAGGCGACAGACTGCCTCGGAAATAACGGCGCCCCTATCTTCTTCGAGAAGAGTGGGGCGCCCAGGTAGAACTCCTCACAGGAGACTAACGTGAAAGACTTGCTTAAGTTTTTGAAAGCGCAGAATAAGACCGAAGAGTTTGACGGTATCAAAATCGGTCTGGCTTCGCCGGACATGATCCGCTCTTGGTCCTATGGCGAAGTCAAGAAGCCAGAGACCATTAACTACCGTACCTTCAAGCCGGAGCGTGACGGCCTTTTCTGTGCCCGGATTTTTGGTCCGGTCAAGGACTATGAGTGTCTGTGCGGTAAGTACAAGCGCCTCAAGCACCGCGGTGTTATCTGCGAAAAATGTGGCGTTGAAGTTACCCAGACCAAGGTGCGCCGCGAGCGTATGGGTCACATCGAGCTGGCCAGCCCGGTTGCCCATATCTGGTTTTTGAAGTCCCTGCCCAGCCGTATCGGCCTGTTGCTGGACATGACCCTGCGCGACATCGAGCGGGTACTGTACTTCGAATCCTTCGTCGTTATCGAACCGGGTATGACCAACCTGGAGCGGAGCCAGATGCTGTCTGAAGAACAGTACCTGGATGCGCTGGAAGAATGGGGTGATGAATTCGACGCCAAGATGGGTGCCGAAGCCGTACTGGCTTTGCTGCGTGCCATCGATCTGGAAAGCGAAATCAACACCATGCGCGAAGAGCTGGGTCAGACCAACTCCGAAACCAAGCGCAAGAAGATCACCAAACGCTTCAAGCTGATGGAAGCCTTCTTCGGCTCCGGCAACAAGCCCGAGTGGATGGTAATGACAGTGCTGCCGGTGCTGCCGCCGGACCTGCGTCCGCTGGTACCGCTGGACGGTGGCCGCTTCGCGACCTCGGATCTGAACGATCTGTATCGCCGGGTGATCAACCGTAACAACCGTCTGAAGCGCCTGCTGGATCTGGCCGCGCCCGATATTATCGTGCGCAACGAAAAGCGGATGCTGCAGGAATCTGTGGATGCGCTGCTGGACAACGGTCGTCGTGGCCGTGCCATCACCGGCTCCAACAAGCGCCCGCTGAAATCCCTGGCCGACATGATCAAGGGTAAACAGGGTCGTTTCCGTCAGAACTTGCTGGGTAAGCGCGTCGACTACTCCGGTCGTTCCGTTATCACCGTAGGTCCGACCCTGCGTCTGCATCAGTGCGGTCTGCCCAAGAAGATGGCGCTGGAACTGTTCAAGCCCTTCATCTACGGCAAGCTGGAAGCGCGTGGCCTGGCTACCACCATCAAGGCGGCCAAGAAAATGGTCGAGCGCGAAGAAGCCGTGGTCTGGGATATCCTGGACGACGTGATTCGCGAGCATCCGGTACTGTTGAACCGGGCACCGACTCTGCACCGTCTGGGCATCCAGGCGTTCGAGCCGGTACTGATCGAAGGTAAAGCGATTCAGCTGCACCCGCTGGTTTGTGCGGCCTATAACGCCGACTTCGATGGTGACCAGATGGCGGTACACGTACCGCTGACCATTGAAGCCCAGCTTGAAGCCCGTGCCCTGATGATGTCTACCAACAACATCCTGTCACCGGCCAACGGCGAACCTATCATCGTTCCTTCACAGGACGTGGTACTGGGTCTGTATTACATGACCCGCGACCGGATCAACGCCAAGGGCGAAGGCATGCTGCTGACCAGCGCGAAAGAGGCCGAAAAGGTCTATCGTGCCGGCCACGCCGAACTGCACGCCCGGGTCAAGGTGCGGATCACCGACTTCGAAAAAATGGAAGACGGTGAAGTGGTTGAACGTACCGCCATTCGTGACACCACCGTTGGTCGTGCCATCCTGTCTCTGATCGTACCCAAGGGCATGCCCTTCGAGATGATCGATCAGGCAATGGGCAAGAAGCAGATCTCCAAGCTGCTGAACGGCTGTTACCGTCGTCTGGGTCTGAAAGACTCCGTCGTGTTCGCCGATCAGCTGATGTATACCGGTTTCCATTACGCCACCCTGTCCGGCGTATCGGTCGGTATCAACGACATGGTGATCCCGGATGCCAAGAAAGACATCATTGCCGATGCCGAAGCGGAAGTAACCGAAATCCAGGAGCAGTTCCAGTCTGGTCTGGTTACCGCCGGCGAGCGTTACAACAAGGTTATCGATATCTGGGCCAGCGCCAACGAGCGTGTGTCCAAGGCGATGATGGAAAACCTGTCGAAAGACGTGGTAATCAACAGCGAAGGCAAAGAAGAGCTGCAGGATTCGTTCAACAGCATCTTCATGATGGCCGACTCCGGCGCTCGTGGTAGTGCCGCCCAGATCCGTCAGTTGGCGGGTATGCGTGGTCTGATGGCCAAGCCGGATGGCTCCATCATCGAAACGCCGATTATCGCGAACTTCCGTGAAGGTCTGAACGTACTCCAGTACTTCATCTCGACCCACGGTGCTCGTAAGGGTCTGGCGGATACCGCACTGAAGACCGCTAACTCCGGTTACCTGACGCGTCGTCTGGTAGACGTGGCGCAGGATCTGGTGATTACCACCGACGACTGTGGCACCTATAACGGTCTGTGGATCACCTCCCTGATCGAAGGCGGTGACGTGGTTGAGCCCCTGCGTGAGCGGGTGCTGGGTCGCGTGGTTGCGGAAGACGTGATCAAGCCGGGTACCGAAGACGAAATCATGGTTGCCCGTAACACCCTGCTCGACGAGAAGTGGTGTGACGAGCTGGAAGAGAACTCCGTTGACCGGGTCAAGGTTCGCTCCGTTATCACCTGTGATAACGACCATGGCGTTTGTGCCCACTGTTACGGTCGTGACCTGGCTCGTGGCCACCTGGTGAACCAGGGCGAAGCGGTCGGTGTTATCGCCGCTCAGTCCATCGGTGAACCCGGTACCCAGCTGACCATGCGTACCTTCCACATCGGTGGTGCGGCGTCGCGGGCAGCAGCAGAAAACAGCATCCAGGTGAAGAACGCCGGTACCGTCAAGCTGCAGAACGCCAAGTTCGTTACCAATGCCGACGGCAAGACCGTTATCGTGTCGCGTTCTTCCGAACTGACCATCATCGACGAGATGGGTCAGACCCGGGAAAACCACAAGCTGCCTTATGGTGCCCTGCTGGACAAAGCCGATGGTGAGCTGGTTCAAGTTGGCCAGATCGTGGCAACCTGGGATCCGCACACGCACCCGATCGTTACCGAGGTGGCGGGTCAGATCAAGTTCATCGACATGATCGACGGCGTGACCATCAGCCGTCAGACCGACGAACTGACCGGTCTGTCCAGCATCGTGGTGATGGATGTCAACGAGCGTCCGGCTTCTGGTAAAGAGCTGCGTCCGACCGTGAAACTGGTCGACGATGCCGGTAAGGATGTCTTCATCCCCGGTACCGATCTGTCTGCTCTGTACTTCCTGCCCGGCCGTGCGATCGTCAGTCTGGAAGATGGCGCCGTGGTGAACGTGGGTGACGCGGTTGCGCGTATTCCGCAGGAATCCAGTGGTACCAAAGACATCACCGGTGGTCTGCCGCGGGTTGCCGACTTGTTCGAAGCCCGTCAGCCGAAAGAACCGGCCATTCTGGCCGAAGTATCCGGCACCATTTCCTTCGGTAAAGAGACCAAAGGCAAGCGCCGTCTGGTCATTACCCCGCTGGAAGGTGGCGATGCCTACGAAGAGATGATTCCGAAATGGCGTCACCTCAACGTGTTCGAAGGTGAAAAGGTCGAAAAAGGCGAAGTACTGGCCGATGGTCCCGAATCTCCGCACGATATCCTGCGTCTGCGCGGTATCAGCCCGGTGGCGAACTATATCGTCAACGAGGTGCAGGAGGTTTACCGTCTGCAGGGCGTTAAGATCAACGATAAGCACATCGAGACTATCGTTCGTCAGATGCTGCGTCGTGCCGAGATCATGAACGCCGGTGACTCCGACTTCATCACCAGTGAACAGGCTGAAGTGGTACGTATCCGTCAGGCCAACCGTGCGCTGGAAGCGGCAGGCAAACAGCCGGTTGCTTACCGCCACGTGCTGATGGGTATTACCAAGGCATCTCTGAGCACCGAATCCTTCATCTCGGCGGCGTCCTTCCAGGAAACCACCCGAGTGCTGACCGAAGCAGCCGTCTCCGGCAAGGTAGATGATCTGCGCGGCCTGAAGGAAAACGTGATCGTGGGTCGTCTGGTACCTGCCGGTACCGGTTTCGCCTACCATCAGGGTCGTCATGCCAATCGTAATCCGGAACAGCCGGTGACCGTGTCGGCCGACGAAGCCGAGCAGAACCTGGCTAACCTGCTGAACGCAGCCGGTAGCAACGAAGAATAAGTTATCTCGACTCGCTGATAAGACAAGGGCTCCCGCAAGGGGGCCTTTTTTTTTGTTTAACGGCGAGAGGAGTAAGGCGTGCGTGAAGAAGTTTTGCTTTCCTCATTCCTTACTCCTCTCTGTTTCCTCTCAATTTTTTATTCATATTCTTTATAAGTATAAAAAATCATCTTTTATTCTTTATTGTTAACCCTTGCCCTGGCTTAAGCTATATCCAATCTGGAAAAGTGGAAGTTAATGTCATGCTTTTAAAGGAACTCGCGGCGTCTGCCAGCCCGCTCAACGAACAGCAAGTCCATAAGCTTACTCAGGTGGCAGCCGAGTTGAGCGCGACTCAGCTGGCCTGGGTCAGCGGTTATTTTTACGGCATCAGCCAGCAGCCGGGCGGCATTGCCGCTCCTGCGGCGGCGGCTCAGCCTGCCGGCAAGCTGACCATTATCTACGCCTCTCAAACCGGTAATGCCAAGGGCCTTGCCGAGACCCTCAAGGCCCAGGCGCAAGCCGCGGGCGTGGCGGTCGAGTTGTTCAATGCGGCCGACTACAAGGTCAAGCAGCTCAAGAAAGAGACCCATGTACTGATCGTCGCCAGCACCAACGGCGAAGGCGAGGCACCCGATGATGCCATCGAGTTCCACAAGCAGCTGAAGGCCGGCAAGGCCGGCAAGCTCGACGGCCTGCATTATGCCGTGCTGGGGCTGGGTGATTCGTCCTACGAATTCTTCTGCCAGACCGGTAAGGACTTCGACGAATACCTGAACAAGGCCGGGGCCACGCCGCTGCTGGACCGCCTCGACGGCGATGTCGACTACGAGACGGTCGCCGAGAGCTGGAGTCAGTCGGTCGTCGCGCTGGTGAAAGACGCGTTGCAGGCAGATGCCGCCAATGACGTGGCACCTGTGGTTCCCCTGACGCAGGGCGCGACCAGCCTGTATAACAAGAAGAACCCCTTTGCCGCCGAGCTGGTGACCAATCAGAAGATCACCGGTCGGGATTCCGACAAGGATATTCGCCATTTCGAGATTTCGCTCGACGGCTCCGATCTGAGCTATCAGCCCGGCGATGCCCTGGGTGTCTGGTTCAGCAATGACGAACAGCTGGTGGATACTCTGCTGGCACTGGTTGAACTGGCCCCCGATACCCCGGTCAAGCTTGATAATGACTCGGTCGGTATCCGCGAGGCACTGATCAACCATTACGAACTGACCCAGGGTTACGCCAGTTTCGTGCAGGCTTATGCCGAGCTGTCCGGCAGTGACAAACTTAAGGCGCTGGTGGAAGACAAGGCGGCACTGCGTGAATATTGTGCCAATCACCAGATCCTGGACATCGTTCGGGAACAGCCTGCCGGCTTGAGTGCCGAACAACTGCAAGGCGCCCTGCGTCGCCTGACCCCGCGCCTCTATTCCATTGCCTCTGCCCAGGCGGAAGTGGAAGACGAAGTTCACCTGACGGTGGGTGTGGTGCGTTTCGAGCAGGATGGCGAGCCGCGCAGCGGCGGTGCTTCTTCCTTCCTGGCGGATCGACTGCAGGAAGGCGGCCAGGTGCGGGTGTTCGTCGAGCACAACGACAACTTCCGCCTGCCGGCCAACGACGAGACCCCGGTGATCATGGTGGGTCCCGGCACCGGTATAGCGCCGTTCCGTGCCTTCATGCAGCAGCGTGAAGCACAGGATGCCGCAGGCCAGAACTGGCTGTTCTTCGGTAACCCGCATTTCACCCAGGATTTCCTCTACCAGACCGAATGGCAGCGTTACGTCAAATCCGGCCTGCTCAGCAGAATTTCACTGGCCTTCAGCCGGGATCAGGCCGACAAGGTCTACGTACAGCACAAACTGCGCGAGCAGGGTGCCGAGGTCTATGCCTGGCTGGAGCAGGGCGCCCACTTCTATGTGTGTGGCGATGCCAACAAGATGGCCAAAGACGTACACGAGGCGTTGATTGAGCTGGTGGCCGAGCACGGCGGCAGAAGCCGCGAACAGGCCGAAGAATATGTGAATGCGCTGCGCAGCGCCAAGCGTTACCAAAGGGATGTTTACTGATGAGCGAACAAAAACTGTCCGACAACGAGCGCCTCAAGCGCGAGAGCAACTTTCTGCGCGGCACCATAGAGCAGGATCTGCAGGATGAGCTGACCGGCGGCTTCAACGGCGACAACTTCCAGCTGATCCGTTTTCACGGCATGTATCAGCAGGACGATCGCGACATTCGCAACGAGCGTACCGCCCAGAAGCTGGAGCCGCTGCACAATGTGATGCTGCGCGCCCGCCTGCCCGGCGGCATCATCACCCCCGAGCAATGGCTGGTGATCGACAAGTTTGCAGAAGAAAGCAGCATCTACGGCAGCATTCGCCTGACCACCCGTCAGACTTTCCAGTTTCACGGCGTGCTCAAGCGGGACGTCAAGCACATGCACCAGGTGCTGAACAGCACCGGCATCGACTCCATCGCTACCGCCGGTGATGTGAACCGTAACGTGCTCTGTACCAGCAATCCGGTCGAGTCCGAGCTGCATCAGGAAGCCTACGAGTGGGCCAAGAAAATTTCCGAGCACCTGTTGCCGAAGACCCGTGCCTACACCGAAATCTGGCTGGACGGCGAGCGACTGGATACCCCGGATGAAGAGCCGATTCTTGGTTCCAATTACCTGCCGCGCAAGTTCAAGACCACGGTGGTCATACCGCCGCAGAACGACGTGGACGTGCACGCCAATGACCTGAACTTCATCGCCATTGCCGACAACGGCAAGCTGGTGGGCTTCAACGTGCTGGTGGGCGGTGGCCTGGCCATGACCCATGGCGATAACGCCACCTATCCGCGCAAGGCCACCGACTTCGGCTTTATTCCGCTGTCGCACACCCTGGAGGTGGCAGCTGCCGTGGTGACCACCCAGCGCGACATGGGTAACCGCAGCAACCGCAAGAATGCCAAAACCAAGTACACCCTGGAGCGGGTGGGAGTCGAGGTGTTCAAGGCGGAAGTGGAGAAGCGGGCCGGTATCAAGTTTGCCGACACGCGCCCCTACGAATTTACCGAACGCGGTGATCGTTTCGGCTGGGTGGAAGGCATCGATGGCAAACACCATCTGACCCTGTTTATCGAAAACGGTCGTCTGCTGGATTATCCGGGCAAGTCGCTGAAGACCGGCATGCGCGAGATTGCCAAGGTACACCAGGGCGACTTCCGCCTGACCGCCAACCAGAACCTGATCATCGCCGGCGTTGCCGCCGAAGACAAGGCGCTGATCGAGCAACTGGCACGGGAACACGGCCTGCTGGAAGACGGTGTCTCCGAGCAGCGCAAGAACTCGATGGCGTGTGTGGCGCTGCCGACCTGTCCGCTGGCGATGGCCGAAGCGGAGCGTATGCTGCCTGCCTATGTGACCGACATCGAAGGCCTGCTGGCCAAGCATGACATGAATGATGAGAACATCATCTTCCGTGTCACCGGCTGCCCCAACGGCTGTGGCCGCGCCATGCTGGCCGAAATCGGTCTGGTGGGCAAGGCGCCGGGACGTTACAACCTGCACCTGGGCGGTAACCGCGAAGGCACCCGCATTCCGCGCATGTACAAGGAAAACATCACCGACAGCCAGATTCTGGAAGAGATGGACGCTCTTATCGGTCGCTGGGCATCCGAGCGGGAAGCGGGTGAAGGCTTCGGTGACTTTGTGATCCGGGCCGGCATCATAGCGCCGGTGGTAGATTCAGCGAGGGACTTTTATGCCAGCAACTATGACATCTAGTCTGCTGCCCAGCCTGGATGAGCTGAACCGGCTATCCCGGGCGGAACAACAGGAGTCTCTGGCTCCTCTGAACCGGCAACTGGCGGCCATGACGGCCGCCGAGCGGGTACGCTGGGCGCTGGAAAATCTGGAAGGAGAGCCGGTGCTCTCCTCCAGTTTCGGCATTCAGGCGGCGGTGATGCTGCATCTGGTAACGCAAGCGAAAGCCGACGTACCGGTGATCCTCACCGATACCGGTTATCTGTTTCCGGAAACCTATCGTTTCATCGACGAGCTGACCGAGCGGTTGGGGCTCAACCTCAAGGTCTATCAGGCCGCCAGTTCGGCGGCCTGGCAGGAGGCCCGTTACGGCAAGCTGTGGGAGCAGGGAGTAGAGGGCATCAGCCGCTACAACCAGCTCAACAAGGTGGAGCCGATGCAGCGGGCCCTGCGCGACCTGCAGGCGGGGACCTGGTTTTCCGGCCTGCGCCGCAGCCAGTCCGACACTCGCGGCAAGCTCGAGGTGCTGGGGCTGCAGAACGGCCTGTTCAAGTTTCTGCCGATCATCGACTGGAGCAACAAGGACGTTCACTACTACCTGAAGGAATTCGATCTGCCCTATCACCCGCTGTGGGAGCAGGGCTATGTCTCGGTCGGCGATGTACATACCACCACCAAGTGGGAGCCGGGAATGAGCGAGGCCGATACCCGCTTCAACGGTCTGAAGCGTGAGTGTGGCCTGCATGAAATCCCCGAGTCCGACGGTAGCGGTATCTGATCAGACAGCACGGGTCGGCTTAGGTCGGCCGTGCTTCTTTATCCTTTCCTCTTGCCCTCCTGTATCTTTTTAATTCCCATTTGGAATAAAAAGTCATTTTATATTCTTTTGTGCGCTAGTCATTTCTGTTTATAGTCGGGTTATCTCAACACATCAGTGGAACCGGCCATGGAACATCTGCCCCTCTTTATCAAAATCAAGCATCGCCCTTGTCTGGTGGTGGGTGGTGGTGCCGTGGCGGCCCGCAAGGTACGGGTCCTGCTGGCGCGGGGCGCCCGGGTCACGGTCGTGGCGCCCGAGCTTTCCCCCGAGCTGCAGCAACTGCAGGACCGGTTTGTCTGGCAGAATGATGTGTTTGCCGAAGGCTACCTCGACGACCAGTTTCTGGTGGTGGCGGCGACCGACAACACCGAGGTCAACGCCCGTGTCTACCAGCTCGCCAATCTGCGCGGTCAGCTGGTCAACAAGGCCGACGACAGCAAGCGCTCGGCGGTGATCTTTCCTTCTATCGTCGAACGTCTTCCTATTCAGGTAGCCTTCAGCACCGGTGGCGATGCGCCCTGGCTGGCACGTCTGTTGCGTGCCCGGCTGGATGCGCTGCTGCCGAAACACTGGGGACAGCTCAGTCAGGTGGCGGGTAAATTGCGCCAAAGGGTCAAGCGAACGCTGAGCAGCAGCGAGGCACGACGTCGGTTCTGGGCCAGAACCCAGGACGACACCACCCTGCACGCCTTTTTGAAGCAGGGTAACCTGGCCGCCGCCGAACTCTGGTTGCAGCAGGAAATGCAGGCCCCCCAGGCCGGCGAAGTCATTCTGGTGGGAGCCGGCCCGGGCGATCCGGACTTGCTGACCATCAAGGCGCTCAACGAATTGCAGAAAGCCGAAGTGGTGCTGTTCGATCAACTGGTGTCGGAAGAAATACTGGCGCTGATCCGCCCCGAAGCCGAGCTGATCTCGGTAGGCAAGAAAGCCGGTCATCACAGCGTGCCTCAGGATCAAATCAATCAGTTGCTGGTAGAGCAGGCCCAGGCCGGCAAGCGGGTAGTGCGGCTGAAAGGCGGCGATCCCTTCATGTTCGGTCGCGGTGCCGAAGAGCTGCAAACCCTTAAAGCCGCCGGTATTCGTTATCAGGTGGTGCCGGGTATTACCGCCGCCGCCGGTGCTACCGCCTATGCGGGGATTCCTCTCACCCACAGAGATCATGCCCAGAGTGCGGTATTTATCACCGGCCACAGCAAGCAGGACGGCAAGGAGCCGGACTGGGCCTCGCTGGCCCGGGGTCGCCAGACCCTGGTGATCTACATGGGGCTGATGCGCTCGGCGCATATTCAGCAGCGGCTGATTGAAAACGGCCTGGATGCAGCCACCCCGGTGGCCTTGATTGAACGCGGCACCACGGTCCATCAGCGCGTGGTTCGCGGTGAACTCAGGGAGTTGGGTGCGTTGGCGGAGCAGGTGGTCAGCCCCTCGCTGATGGTGATCGGCGAAGTGGCGGCACTGGCCGACTCGCTGGCCTGGTTCAACCCCCAGCCCGAAACCGAGGTCGCGCAAGAACAGTACGCCTGAAGATATCCCCTGCGAGGTGAAAGGTGTGGCGGCAGCGTCGCACCTTTCACCTCGTTCGCCTCAGACTCACTCTCCCGTCATTTCTGACTCAGTTGCCCCAGCGGCGACAGCAAGTCCTGCAATTCACGCCGGTAATCTGCCGGGGTGGCTTCCGTCATCAGCCCGGCCAGCTCGTTTCCTATGGTGGTGAAGCGGTAATACAGCAGGCGAATGCCTTTCTTTTGCGGTTGCAGCGTCATCTGCTGCGGGTTGAGTTCCAGCCGTAGCGGTGTGGTGACCGACAGCTCGCCGGACTCCAGCTCCGCCTGATGCAACAATCCCAGTTCAAACAGCTGCAGCAAGCCGGCATAGGGCAGGCGATAGCGGCCCAGGTTCAGCTTTTGCTGGCGCTGGCCCTGCAGCAGGGTGCGGTACTGGTAACCAAACAGCAGGCGCAGATTTTCGTCACCAAAATGGCAGCTGAGGGCGCTGGCTTTCTGCAGCAGAAGGGCATCCTTCTGGGTCATCTGTCGCAGGCGGCTCAGGGCCTGGATGGAGCAATGGCCGGGGCGGTTGATCTCTTGCGCCAGTATGCTGGCCCAGAATTGTTGCATGGCGGGATGACGGATATTCTCGGCCAGCTCCAGATAGCAACTCAGCCAATCCGGATCCGGATCGCTGCCGACGTCGTCGGAACAGGCATTACTGGCCAGGCTGACGATGGTCTCCAGGTTTTTCTGACGGGCGGCCTGATCCAGCTGGCGCCGAATCTCGAACCGGTCGCCAAAGCTCAGTGGTGAGTCACCGTGCAGCAACCCCGCCAATCCTCGTTGCTCGGCCAGGCCAAGCAACAGCGTCCTGCTGTTTCTGATTTTGTGATCCTGTACGGCGGTTTTCGTCATCATTGACTTCTGTTGTTAACCAGGTTGCAATCATGTTAAAATTAAGGCCTTGAGCTTAATTCCAATTCCAAGAGGAGCACCGGATGTACATGCAACAAATCCAGAAAGGTAAATCCCGCATGGCCAGGGTGCTTCTATTGCTGGGCTACTTCTCAAGCCTGGGAATACTGGCGACCATTGTTGCCATCATAGAGTAACCCTCAACAAAAAATAAGGCCCACAATGAGGCCTTATTTACCGCGCTGACCCCTTGCTATTCAATGCTGGCATGCGATAGACGAATACGCTGTCTTCGCCAAACCGAGCGTTTAAAACAAAATTTCCCACCAGAATCGCCCACAAAAAAAGAGCACCGAAGTGCTCTTTTTCATGTCTTGTTACCGGCAGGCGATCAGGCCTTGTTGTAACGCTCGGCAGAGCTGAGGATTTCGGCAACGGCCGAGGCTTTGTCTTCCCAGCCATCCACTTTCACCCACTTGTTGGCTTCCAGCTCTTTGTAGCGCTCGAAGAAGTGCTTGATCTGGGCCTTGAGCAGCTCGGGCAGGTCGTTAACGTCCTGAATGTGGTCGTATTCTTTGGTCAGCTTGCTGTGCGGAACGGCCACGATCTTGGCATCTTCGCCAGACTCGTCGGTCATCTTCAGTACGCCAACCGGACGGCAGCGGATCACAGAGCCGGGCACCAGCGGGTGAGGAGTCGGTACCAGTACATCAACCGGGTCGCCGTCCAGAGACAGAGTCTGGTTTACGTAGCCGTAGTTGCAGGGGTAGAACATGGGGGTAGACATGAAACGGTCCACGAAGATGGCGCCGGTGTCCTTGTCGACTTCATATTTGATGGGATCGGCATTCTGCGGGATCTCGATCACTACGTAGATATCTTCGGGCAGGCTCTTTCCGGCCGGTACCTGGTTCAGGCTCATGACGTTTCCTTTAGTGTTGTCTGTGACGGGTTTGATAACCGAGTTTATCACCCTTACCGGGAGACATCTGTTATACAAATGGGTAACGGTTATCAGGGCGCATATTATAACCACTGTCGCACAGATCACCATACAAGTGCCCAAAGCGGCGGCGGATTGTTAGAATGCAGTCAATACAGCAGCCAAGGGCATTTTATGCACATTCATATTCTGGGTATTTGCGGCACCTTCATGGGCGGGCTGGCGGTACTGGCCAAACAGCTGGGCTATCGGGTCACCGGTAGTGACGCCAATGTCTATCCGCCGATGAGCACCCAGCTCGAGCAGCAGGGCATCGAGTTGATTGAAGGTTATGATCCGGGCCAGCTCGATCCGTCGCCGGATCTGGTGGTAGTGGGCAACGCCATGAGCCGCGGAAACCCCTGCGTGGAGGCGATGCTCAATCGTCGCATTCCCTATACTTCCGGCCCCCAATGGCTGCTGGAACATGTGCTGCAGGATCGCTGGGTACTGGCGGTGGCCGGCACCCACGGCAAAACCACCACCGCCGGCATGCTGGCCTGGATTCTGGAAGACTGCGGCCTGGCGCCCGGCTTTTTGATCGGTGGCGTGCCCGGCAACTTCGAGGTGTCCGCCCGGCTGGGCGAGGCGCCTTTTTTCGTGATCGAAGCCGATGAATACGACAGCGCCTTCTTCGACAAGCGATCCAAGTTTGTTCACTACCGCCCCAGCACCCTGATCCTCAACAACCTCGAGTTTGATCACGCGGATATCTTCGATGATCTGGCGGCCATTCAGCGACAGTTTCATCATCTGCTGCGCATGGTGCCCGGTCATGGCCGGGTGCTGGTGCCGACGCGTACGCCGGCGGTGGATCAGGTGCTGGCCATGGGTTGCTGGAGTGAAGTGGAATACTCAGGTGAAGACGGTCTGTGGCAGGCCGAGCCGCTGCAAGCCGATGGTAGCCACTTTACCGTGCTGCTCGACGGCCAGCCGGTGGGCGAGGTGCGCTGGGGCTGTATCGGCCTGCACAACGTGCACAACGGCCTGATGGCGCTGGCCGCGGCCCGCCATGCGGGAGTGCCGGTGGCGGAAGCCATCAAGGCGTTGTGCCTGTTCGTGTCGCCCAAGCGACGGATGGAGCTGAAAGGCGAGGTGGCCGGCATTCGGGTATGGGACGATTTTGCCCATCACCCGACCGCCATCGAAACCACCCTGGCCGGACTCAAGGCCCAGGTGAAGTCACAGGGCGGCCGAGTGCTGGCGGTGCTGGAGCCGCGCTCCAATACCATGAGAATGGGCGTGCATCAGCAGCCGCTGGCGGACTCGCTGCAACTGGCGGATCAGACCTACCTGTTCCGGCCGACGGATCTGACCTGGGATCTGGCCGCGGTGGCCGAGGCCTGCCCGCAGGGGCGGGTATTCGAGCAGATGGACGAGTTGATTGCGGCCCTGACTGAAGCGGCAGAGCCGGGTGATCAGATACTGGTGATGAGTAACGGCGGCTTCGGCGGTATTCACGGCCGACTGTTGCAGGCACTGGAGGCGGCTCATGTCTGCGCCTGAGTATCCACGTCATCGTCAGGTCACCCTGGCGCTCTCCGGCGCTTCCGGCGCTCCCTATGCGCTGGCGCTATTGGGCCGGCTGCTGGCCGCCGGTATGCAGGTGCACCTGCTGGTGTCTAGCGCCGCCCGGGTGGTGCTGGCGACCGAAGAGGGCGAGCAGTGGCCGGGCAAGCCGGATGCGCTGGCGGCCATGCTGACCGAGCGTTATCAGGCGGCGCCGGAGCAGTTGCAAGTCTATGGCAAGGAAGAGTGGTTCTCGCCGGTGGCCTCTGGCTCCGGCGCACCCCGGCGCATGGTGATTTGTCCCTGCTCCATGGGCACTGTGGCATCCATCGCCAATGGCGTGTCCGACAATCTGATCGAGCGGGCCGCCGACGTGGTGATAAAAGAGAAGGGCCAGCTGATCCTGGTACCACGCGAGTCACCGTTCTCGGCGCTGCATCTGGAGAACCTGCTCAAGCTGGCCCGGCTCGGCGTTACCATAATGCCGGCGTCACCGGGGTTTTATCATCAGCCGCGTACTATCGCGGATCTGGTCGACTTCATGGTGGCGCGTATTCTGGATCATCTCGAGGTGGATCAGGAGCTGGTGCCGCGCTGGGGTTATGGCGGAGCGGAAAGCTGACCCGATATGCAGATAAGCGAGAATTCCGCTAGAATACCGCTTTAATCACAGTCGGGCATTTCAGGCCCAACGGAGCTAAAAATGAAACACAGAGTAGACGTCCTGATCAGCACCGAAGAAGTAAACGCGCGGATCCAGGCCCTGGGCGATCAAATCAACGCCCATTATCAGGGAGTGGACGAGCTGGTGATGGTCGGTTTGCTGCGCGGCTCCTGTGTATTTATGGCCGACTTGTGTCGCAAGCTTACCCTGCCGGTGCGGCTCGATTTCATGACCGCTTCCAGCTACGGCAGCAGCATGGAAAGTAATCGAGACGTGAGGATCCTCAAGGATCTGGACGACGAGATCCACGGCAAGCACGTGTTGATCGTCGAAGATATCATCGACACCGGTTACACCCTGAGCAAGGTGAAGGAAATACTGTCGCTGCGCAATCCGGCCTCGCTGACCATCTGCTCGCTGCTCGACAAGCCCGATCGGCGTGAAGTACAGGTGCCGGTAGACTGGATTGGCTTTACCATTCCCGACGAGTTCGTGGTCGGCTACGGTATCGATTATGCCCAGCTTTATCGCAACCTGCCCTATATCGGCAAGGTGATACCGCTCGATTAAGTTTTTGCTTACTCATCAAATCTGCCCGGGATGGGGCTACGGACTTATGCCCGTTACCTGCCCCGGGTATTTTTTATTCCATGGAGCCAATAATGACCAAAGCACTGGAGATTGATGGCCTGCGCAAGACCTACGCCGGTGGTGTAGAAGCATTGAAAGGCATAGATCTGACAGTCAACAAGGGCGATTTCTATGCTCTGCTCGGCCCTAACGGAGCAGGTAAATCCACCACCATCGGTATTATTTCCTCGCTGGTGAACAAGACCGCCGGCAAGGTCAAGGTCTTCGGTTTCGATATCGATACTCAGCTGAATCAGGCCAAGACCCAGATTGGTCTGGTACCTCAGGAATTCAACTTCAACCAGTTTGAAAAAGTCGGCCAGATCGTGGTCAACCAGGCCGGGCTGTACGGAGTTGAGCGCCAGGAAGCCAAGATCCGTGCCGAACGCTACCTGAAACAGCTGGATCTGTGGGACAAGCGCGACGTACCGGCCCGCACCCTGTCCGGCGGCATGAAGCGACGACTGATGATCGCCCGGGCGCTGATGCACGAACCCAAGTTGTTGATTCTGGATGAGCCGACCGCCGGGGTGGATATCGAGATTCGCCGGGCCATGTGGGATTTTCTCAAGGCTATCAACGAGCAGGGCATTACCATCATCCTGACCACCCACTATCTGGAAGAAGCGGAGATGCTGTGCCGGAATATCGGCATCATCGACAAGGGCCGCCTGGTCGAGAATACCAGCATGAAGAGCCTGCTCGGCAAGCTCAACGTGGAAACCTTCATTCTTGATCTGGCCGCCGACTGCCGTGAACCCTTTCTGTCCGGTTTCAACTGGCAGTTGCTGGACGATCACACCCTGGAAGTGGAAGTGAAGAAAGATCAGGGCTTGAACGGCGTCTTTGCCCAGCTGAACGAGCAGGGTATTCGAGTGCTGAGTATGCGCAACAAGGCCAACCGGCTGGAGGAATTATTCGTCACGCTGGTGGAGCAGGGGAGAACGACAGCATGAGCGGTAAGCATTATTACATCGCCTTTCGCAGCATATTACATCGGGAAATCGTGCGCTTTACCCGCATCTGGGTACAGACCCTGGTGCCGCCGGCCATCACCATGACCCTCTATTTCGTGATTTTCGGCAACCTGATCGGCAGCCGTATCGGCGAAATGGGCGGTTATTCCTACATGGCCTTTATCGTGCCGGGCCTGATCATGATGTCGGTGATCACCAACTCCTATTCCAACGTGGCTTCGTCGTTCTTCAGCAGCAAGTTCCAGCGCAATGTGGAAGAGCTGCTGGTGGCGCCGGTGCCCACTTACGTCATCATTGCCGGCTATGTGGGCGGTGGCGTGGTGCGCGGCCTGTTGGTGGGTTTAATCGTTAGTATGGTGTCGCTGTTTTTTGTCGACCTGCAGATAAGCCATCTGTTCAGCGTGATTTTCACCGTCTTTCTGACCTCGGTGCTGTTCTCGCTGGCGGGGCTGCTCAACGCTATTTTCGCCCGCACCTTCGACGATATCAGTATCATTCCTACCTTCATACTGACGCCGCTGACCTATCTGGGTGGGGTATTCTACTCCATCGACCTGCTGCCCGAGGTATGGCAAACCATTTCGCACGGCAACCCGGTGCTCTATATGGTGAACGCCTTCCGTTATGGTTTTCTGGGCATCAGCGATGTGCCGCTGACCGTGGCCTACGGCATCATCATCGGCTTTATCGGTCTGTTCTATGGGCTGGCCTGGTATCTGATTCACACTGGGCGCGGATTACGCACCTGAGTTTAAAGGCAGCCTAATGGCTGCCTTTTTGTTTGTTACCTGCGGGTAATGGTGGCGATCAGGCCAGTTGCAGGGGGATATTCTTGCTGGTGCGTACTATGTTGTTGTCCGCATCCAGATACACCAGGTTGGGATCGT
>JAAEZO010000228.1 GCA_018222825.1 Gammaproteobacteria bacterium | reverse complement strand
GCCTTATTGCGGGGCGACCGGTGAAATCGGCTGTGCCGGCTTGGCGATCAAGGAGCGGGTGTCTTCAATCGCTTCGGTGATGATCACCTGTACCGCCTGACCCAGCTCGTACAGCGGGGCCTTGTCCAGGTAAACGCGGCCGTCGTCCCAGCTGCATTCCAGACGATCCCGGTTGGCCAGGATCAGCGAGGAAGGCATGAACACCACGGCACCGTTTTCCTGCAGGCGCAGCTTGACGCCACCGCGACCGATATCGATCACTTCGGCATCGAACACCTTGCCTTCGGCCACGGCCGGCTGCAGATAACGCACATACAGCCAGTCGGCGATATCGCGTTCGGCCCGGCGGTGCATACGGCGCTGCTCGGACAGATGCACTGCCAGTTCATCACTGGGCGCATGTACACCATGCTCCTGCTTGGCAAGAATGGCCTTGATCAGGCGGTGGTTGACGATGTCGCCGTATTTACGAATCGGCGAGGTCCAGGTGGCGTAGGCGGTCAGACCCAGGCCAAAGTGCTCACCCGGGGTGGCGCTCATGGCAGCGAACGACTGGTAGCGACGAGTACGGCTGTCAAGATAACTGGTGTCGCGCGCATCCAGCCAGCGGCGCAGGGCACAGAAACCTTCCAGGCTCGACAGGGTTTCCGGCTCGAAGGGGGCTTCGTGGGTCTGCAGCAGTTCGACCAGGCCTTCCATTTTTTCACTGTCAAAACCGGCGTGTACGTTGAAGACACCGGTACCGGCATGTTCGGTCAGCCAGTTACCACAAGACAGGTTGGCGGCGATCATCGCCTCTTCTACCATCTGGTTGGCGATGCGACGGTGATCGACCAGAATGGCGGTGACGTTGCTGTCTTCGTCGAGCGCAAAGCGGTAATCGGGTCTGTCTTTGAACACGATGGCGTGCTCGCTGCGCCAGGCGCTGCGGGCATGGGTCAGGGCGGTCAGTTCACGCAACTGCTCGGCAATGACCTCGCTGGCCGGCTGCCAGTCGCCGATTTGCTCGACCCAGTCAGAGACCTTGTCATAGCTCAGCTTGGCCTGGGAGCGAATGTGGGCGGCGAAGAATTCGGCCTTGCCGGACACCTTGCCGTCAAAGTCGATCAGCAGGCGGGCACACAGAGCCGGACGTTCTACCCCTTCCTGCAACGAACAGAGTTCGTCGGCCAGGGTGCGGGGCAGCATGGGAATGTTGCGGCCGGGCAGATAAACGGTAAAGGCGCGCTCGGCGGCGACGCGATCCATTTCGCTGTCGTGGGCGACGTAAGCGGTTGGATCGGCGATGGCAACGGTCAGTTCCCAGGCGTTATCCAGCTTCTTCACGCTCAGGGCATCATCCATATCCAGCGTGGATTCGCCATCGATGGTGAAGAAGGGCACGTCGGTAAGGTCCTGGCGCGGCAGGGTGTCTTCCAGCGTTTGCCATTCGGCTCTGTCTTCCGGCGCCTGGTTGGCCAGCTTGTTGCGGGCCAGCACCACCCACCAGGGGGCGATGGGGTCTTCAACGCCGGCAATCACTTCTACCACGTTGGCGAAGAAGCCGCTGTCTTTCAGGGCATGGCGGGTCATTTCGCCCAGTACCCAGTCGCCTTCTTTCAGGCTTTTTTCGTCCAACCCCTTGATGGCGCGTGCCTTGATGGCATCTTTCATCAACGGATGATCGGGCACGATATTGAGCCGATCACGGAACCACTTCACCCGGGCCACAAAGCGGGTTACACCGGCTTCGATCAGGGTCTCGGGCTCAACCAGCTCGCGCTCGTTTTCGGTACGCACCACGGCGGTAATGTGATCGCCATGCATCACTTTTTTCATCTGTGGTGGTGGAATAAAGAAGCTTTCTTTTTCGCTTACTTCAAGAAAACCAAAACCTTTGGAGGTACCTTTCACTATGCCTTCTTTAATGGGAAGGGTTTCGCGAATCTGTTGCTTGAGCTGGGCCAGCAGGGGGTTGTTTTGAAACATAAGTAAAGACCTGTCGAAATATGCGCCTGACTATACGGATTTACCCCCGATATGCCAAGGAAACCTTGACGCTAGCCGTGGCGTTGGATAAGGCTGAGTCTGGACATTTCGGGGTGACCGGCCTCATCAACGCCCTGATTCAACAGGTAGCGACAGCGGCCCAGCGCCACCGGCTGGCCGGGATTCCACTGCTGCGACAGTCTGGCCAGCTGGCGGCTGCCCAGACCACTTTCCAGGCTGTCGGCGATCATCACTTCCAGCCCCTGTCGGTGGGCCTGCTCGACGAGCAGCCGACACAAATCCAGCCCGCCCAGCTGGCCGGGGCGCAGCACCAGCGCCTTGAGCTGCGGGAAGGGGATATAGTCGGTGCCGGCACGGCGGGCCAGATCGAAGGCCACCGGCCAGCCATGCTGTTCGGCCAGTTGTTGGCCGGTGTGCATATCGGCGGCCGGATCCAGCAGCCAGTCGATGCGGTCACCGTCGATACGCCGCCACAGGCTGATTATTTGTTCCGGCGACAGCCGCCCACCCGCGTCCAGCACCAGCCGCAACGAGGGTGCCAGCAGGGTGAGCTCGCGCACCAGGCCGGCGTCGTGTTGCACATCGCCGGTCAGGGTCAGCCAGGCCCGGTTTGGGTGGCTGCGCCGACAGCGCCAGGCGCGAACTATGGGGTCGCGGGCGCCTTCCAGCAGCGGCAAGGAAGGTGCGGTTTCACCGCTCATCTCGCTTACTCCGGCCAGGGCGCAGTCCAGCCCGAACTGCACCGAGGGCTGGCGGGCGCCGTGTTCCCGGCCCTGGCTCAGCCGTTCGCAGGCGGCTAGCAAATCCTGCTCGGCGTCGGCCAGCGATTCGCGCGACCGGCCGGGCAGGGGCGCGATTTCACCCCAGTGATGGTCGATACAGACATACAGGCCCCGGCGCCGGCTCAACGAGGAGCCGTTAATGGTTAGCTGCATGGTCAGAGGAAGCTCATAGCCATAAACCGCAATCTGCATGATGGAAATTCCCTTTAATGACGCCAGATATATCTTTACCTGAAATTAACATGGATGTCAGTGGTCGGGATAGCTCCATTTTTTTACCGGGACTGGGCCGCCGAGCTTGGTTATCATAATCGTTTGAATCCGACTGCTAAGCGAAACTCACATGTCACCACAATCCTGGCTGCTGGCGATTCGGCCCAGAACCCTGCCCCTGGCGGTAGCCTCCATGCTGTTGGGGGCGGGCACCGCCGCTCAGGCCGGCGCCTTTAACGGCGGCGTGCTGGCGCTGGCGCTGTTGACCGCGCTGTTGCTGCAGATATTGTCCAACCTGGCCAACGACTATGGCGACGGCGTGCGCGGTACCGACTCGACGAACCGCACCGGCCCGACCCGAGTGCTGGCCTCCGGTCTGGCAAGTCCCGAGCAGTTGCGTCGCGCCATG
>JAAEZO010000227.1 GCA_018222825.1 Gammaproteobacteria bacterium | reverse complement strand
CCTTTGATCGCCAGAATCTGGTCGGTCAGGGCCTGGCGAGCGTCTTTGCTGTTTTGAGAGTGGATCATGGTAATACCTCTATAGGTTGGTGGATAGAACTTGGGTTGTTGGTAAAAATCAGGGTGGCATTACACCGCCGTGGCAAACTGCACCGGTGTGGCACAGACCTCTGTATGCTCGGCCAGAGGCACAAAGGCGCGGCGGGTGCCGTCATAGGTTTCTATGTGTCCCGATTCGATGTCGTACACCCAGCCGTGCAGGGCCAGCCGGCCCTCTTCCAACGCCAGGCGTACCGAGGGGTGAGTCTGAATATTGGCGAGCTGGGCTATCACGTTTTCATGCACCATCGCCTCGATGCGCTCACGCTCGCTGTTGTGATGACGGGCGTGATTGACGATTCGGGCCGAGTCGGCATAGCGCAACCAGCTGCCAACCGCCGGCATCGAGTCCATGCAGGCACAGGTGGCAATGGCCTTCATGGCGCCGCAATCCGAATGGCCGCAAATCACCACATCCGTTACCCGCAGCGCGGTTACCGCATATTCCACCGAGGCCGTTACCCCGCCCGGCTCGGGCCCGTAAGAAGGCACTATGTTGCCGGCATTGCGAATAACAAACAGGCCACCGGGTTGATGCTGGGTCACCAGCTCCGGGACGAGACGGCTGTCGGAGCAGGAGATGAACAGGGTGCGCGGGCTCTGTTGGTGCGCCAAATCCTTGAACAGGTCTTCATGCGCCGGGTACACGTCTTTGCGGAACTTCAAAAAGCCTTCGATGATTTCTTTCATGGCAGGTTTCTCCGGGCCACTCGCTAATCGATGGCTGAAGATTACGCCGCCTGTTTCATAAGGTGAAAGACCCATTTACAATGCAGGCGATAAGCCCTACTTATAGGTAATGCCATGTTGTTGCGTCATATCCACTACTTTCTGGCCGTCGCCGAACACCGCAACTTCACCCGCGCCGCCTCGGCGCTGTATGTGTCGCAGCCGGCGCTGTCCCAGCAGATCAAACAGCTTGAAGAAAGCCTGGGCACCCGCCTGTTCGACCGTTCGGGGCGCCGCATAACGCTGACCGATGCCGGTCACGTCTATGCCGGCTACGCCCGCCGGGCGCTGCGTGATCTGGAAGAAGGCAAGCGGGCCATTCACGATGTAAGCGATCTCAGCCGAGGCACCCTGCGCATCGCCATCACCCCCACCTTTACGCCCTACCTGATTGGCCCGCTGGTACGCAGCTTTCATCGGCGTTATGCCAATATCAGGCTGCAAATAGAGGAGATGTCGCAGGAGCGAATGGAAGAGCGACTACTGGATGACGACTTCGATCTGGGCATCGCCTTTGAAGACGTACACAGCGCCGATATCGAGTCCCGGTTTCTGCTGGAAGAACGGCTGGCACTGGTGATCAACCGGGATCATCCGCTGGCCGGGCAGCAAAGTCTGGATGCCCCCACCCTCGGCACCCTGTCGCTGGTGCTGCTTAATGCCGAGTTTGCCACCCGCGAGCAGATAGACCGTTATTGCCGCCAGCACGCACTACAGCCACAGGTGATGATGGAAGCCAACTCGGTCAGCGCGGTGATCGAAATGGTGAGAAACACGCCGCTGGCCTCCCTGCTGCCGGCCCAGGTCACACAGGAGCGGGAAGATCTGATCGCCCTGACGCTGACACCGGCAGAGCTGAAACGAAACGCCGTATTGCTGTTGAGAAAGGGGGCCTATATGAGTGCCGCCGCCCAGGCCTTTATCAGCCTGGCCGAGGTCTTTTCGGCAGCAGAATAACGCCCGGGCAGGCACGCGATGCCATGCCCTTAATCTGCCTGCTCTCTGGCGAATAATGACCCCGTTTATTTGACTTCTGGGGCCGTAAACTCCGTGCTATAACTATGCTCCCTTAATTCGGGAGTGCCCTGATGAAACCAAAAAAACAAAAAATAAAAGTAAGAAAAGGCGTGGTCACCTGCTCCTTGCTCGCCGCCCTGTGGCTGCCGTTGCTGGCCAGCGCCGCCGCCATCGACAAACATGCCGATAAACCAGCCTGGATAGACTGGGGCTTCTTCGGTAATACCGTTATCTCCGCCAGCCTCACCCGCTGGAGCAGCAGGCGCGACGACGAATAATCCGATCGCAGGGATGCGATCTTGTCTCTTTCTACCCTCTTTTTTCTCTTCGTTTATGTCAGCTTCCCCCATTCCCCCCTTTTCTGTGACCTTGATCGCAGTTGAATGTTATTATTGTTAACAAAGCACAAACCTTTAGGTAACTTTACGAACGAGTGCTAATGCACACAAATAACTCATAAAACGCACACACGCCGAGACAAATGAAGGACAACACCATGTACAAATTTGGAAGTACTCTGCTGCTCGCCGCCGGTCTGACTCTGGCTCCCCTGGCTCAGGCCATGGCCGCCGACAAGGCCGATATCGCCGTGCTGATCCCCGGTAAACACAACGATAACGGCTTCATGCAGGCCGCCTACCGGGGCTATGAGAAGATCAAGGCCGAGCTGGATGTGAACGCCAGTTATGTATCCAATATTTCCGCCACTTCGGATCCGGTGCTGCTGACCGACGCCATGCGCAAGCTGGCCAAGGAAGGCCCGGACATGATCATCGCCCACGGTGGCCAGTGCAACGGCCCGGCCCAGACCGTGAGTCAGGAATTTCCCGATATCAAGTTTGTGGTCATTCAGGGCCATGTGCAGGGCCCCAACCTGTCCAGCTATGTGGTGCGCCAGGAAGACTCCGCCTGGCTGGCCGGTGCCCTGGCCGGCCTGACGACCGAGTCCAACGTGGTGGGTCACATTTCCGGTGCCTGGCCCACGCCGGGCCTGATCGGTCGTGCCGCCTTTTATGACGGCGTGAAACACGTCAATCCCGACGCCCAGTTCCTCACCTGGTTCACCGGCGACCTGGATAATACCGCCATCAACGGCGAGGCGGCTGCCGCCGAAATCGCCAAGGGTGCCGACGTCATCTACACCATGCTCAACGCCGGGCGCCAGGGCGTGATCGACGAGATCAAGTCTCACGACGGCAAGGTGCGCCACATCGGCAACGTGTCCGACTGGACCCAGGTTGACCCGACCTTCGTCGGCTCGGCGGTGGCCGATGCCAGCGTCGCCATCCTCAACGCCGCTCAGGACTTCACCAAAGGCGAATGGCAACCCAACCAGATCACCGAAATCGGTCTGGGCCAGGGTGACGTGGTCAAGCTGACCCTGGCCGACGATGTATCGCCGGAGGTAAAAGAGAAGCTGGACGAGCTGGCGAAACAACTGATCAACGGCGAAATCACCATGAAAACCACCTTCGATGGCCAGGAGTTCAATCCGGCCAGCGGCGAGTTTGTAGACCAATCCTTCAAGGAAACCCTGAAGAACAAGTCCTGATAGC
>JAAEZO010000025.1 GCA_018222825.1 Gammaproteobacteria bacterium | reverse complement strand
GACTTTAAGGAGTCGAGATGAGTATTTTTGATGTAATGGAATCCAGTGTACAAACTTACGCCCGTTCTTTTCCGGTGGTATTCAACGAGGCCCGGGGCGTATGGCTGCACGATCAAAGCGGCAAGCGTTATCTGGACTTCCTTGCCGGTGCCGGCACCCTCAATTACGGTCATAACCACCCGATATTGAAAGAGGCCCTGATTGAGTATATTCAGCAGGACGGCATCGCCCATGGCCTGGACATGCACACCTCTGCCAAGGCGTCGTTTCTGACCGCCCTGCAGCAAATTATTCTCAAACCGCGCGGTCTGGATCATGTAGCCCAGTTTACCGGCCCCACCGGCACCAACGCGGTAGAAGCCGCGATGAAGCTGGCCCGCAAAGTCACCGGTCGCAGCAATATCGTGGCCTTTACCAACGGTTTCCATGGCGTGAGTCTGGGTGCCTTGGCTGCCACGGGTAACCAGCATCACAGAGGCGGCGCGGGCACCTCTATGGCCGATATCAGCCGTTTGCCGTATGACGGTTATCCGGGCTCTGGCGAAGACAGCCTGTTGCTGTTTGAAACCATGCTCAACGACAACTCCAGTGGTCTCGACAAGCCCGCTGCCGTGCTGTTCGAAGTAGTGCAGGGCGAGGGCGGCCTGAACGTCTCGTCGGTTGCCTGGATGCAGCGACTGGAAAAAATCTGCCGGGCCCACGACATTCTGCTGATTGCCGATGATATTCAGGCCGGTTGCGGCCGTACCGGTACCTTCTTCAGCTTTGAGCCGGCCGGTATCAAACCGGACATCATCACCCTGTCCAAGTCGTTGAGCGGCATGGGCCTGCCTTTTGCGCTGGTATTGTTGCGTCCCGAGCTGGACCAGTGGTCACCGGGTGAACACAACGGTACCTTCCGCGGTAACAACCATGCCTTTATCACGGCGCGCAAGGCACTGGAAACTTTCTGGCAGGACGACAGCTTTGCCGCCGACGTACGCGCCAAGGGTGAACTGGTCACCAAACGCCTGCAGGCGATGGCCGATCGTTTCCCGCAGCTGTTCGACAAGGTGAAGGGGCGGGGTCTGATGCAGGGTATCGCCTGTCGCGACGGTGACATTGCCGATGTCATTACCTCCAAGTGTTTCGAGCGAGGGCTCATCATCGAGACCGCCGGCCCCAACGACGAAGTGGTGAAGTGTCTGTGCCCGCTGATCATCACCGAAGCCGAGCTGACCCAGGGTCTGGACTGGCTGGAAGATGCCATCGTCGAAACTGCCAGTGAGCGGCTGAAGAAGGCGTCTTAAGCTCGGTTTTTACCAGTCATGACCCGACAGGATAAAGGGCCAGCTCCGCCGACACGCCGTAAACCCATCCATGGGGGCTCCGCCGCGCCATCCCTGGCGCGGAGGGTCGGTGGAGCCGTTCCCTTTATCCCCTGAACGCCAGTTGGTGGCTTCAAGGGGAAAAGCTGGAAATCAAGATATTGATCAATTTCAGAACCCGTTCAGGCGGGCAAAAACAGAATAGAAGAAAGAAAGGAAACAACATGATCGTACGTACTCTTGCCGAATGTGAACAAAGCGAACGCCGTGTCCAGTCCGAAACCGGCACCTGGGAAAGCACCCGCATGCTGCTGAAAGACGACAACATGGGCTTTTCGTTTCACATCACCACCATCTATGCGAACACCGAAACCCATATCCATTACCAGAATCATCTGGAGTCGGTGTACTGCATGAGCGGCAACGGTGAAATAGAAGATCTGGCCGACGGCAAAATTTATCCCATCCAGCCCGGTACCCTCTATATCCTCGACAAGCACGACAACCACCTGCTGCGCGGCGGCAGCGAAGACATGAAACTGGCCTGCGTGTTCAATCCGCCGCTGACCGGTAAGGAAGTGCACGACGCGGACGGTGTCTATGCGCTGGAAACCGAAGCCTGAAAACAGTTCTTCGGGGGCAAAAGCCCCCGATGACGGACATTTTCACTGGGCAGGGCTTCGTTGTTGGCTAAGCATCCCAGGCCCACTGAAAATGTGCGACCACAATACTGAACCAGTAAAAATTAAGGGAATAATAGTGTCACACACAGTAGAAAAAATTGGCGGCACCTCTATGAGCCAGTATCAGGCGGTGCGCGACAATATCGTGCTGCACAAGCGCAAGTCCGGCGAATACTATCAACGCATGCTGGTGGTCTCGGCCTTTGGCGGCATTACCGACGGCCTGCTGGAATGCAAGCGCACCGGCGCTCCCGGCGTGTATGCCACCTTTGCCGACGCGGAAGACGACAGCGCCTGGGAACAGACGCTGGATAACGTCAGTAACCGCATGGCCCAGATTAACAAGGAGATGTTCGGTCTGAGCCCGGAGCGGGCGCTGGCCGACTCGTTTCTGCATGAGCGCATCGCCGGCATTCGTGACTGCCTGCACCATCTGCGTCAGGTCTGTGCCTTCGGTCAGTTTCAGCTGGCGGAGCAGTTGCTGACCATTCGTGAACTGCTGGCCGCCATGGGCGAGGCCCACAGTGCCCATAATATGGTGCTGTATCTGCGCCAGAGTGGTGTGAATGCGGTATTGATGGATCTGACCGGCTGGCGCACCGACGAGGCGTTGCCGCTGGATCAGGTGCTGGAGCAGGCACTCGAGCGATTCGACCTGTCCAGTCAGTTGCCGGTGGTGACCGGTTACGCCCATTGCAAGGAAGGGCTGATGAGCCGCTTCGACCGCGGCTACAGTGAAATGACCTTCAGCCGACTGGCGGTGCTGAGTGGCGCTCGCGAGGCCATTATTCACAAGGAGTATCATCTGAGCAGTGCCGACCCGCGACTGGCAGGCGAAGACCAGGTGATCCCCATCGGTCGCACCAACTACGACGTGACCGATCAGTTGTCCAACCTGGGGATGGAAGCCATTCATCCCCAGGCCGCCAAGGGCCTGCGCCAGCAGGACATCCCCCTGCGGATACGCAACACCTTCGAGCCGGATCACGAAGGCACCCTGATCACCACCGACTATCGCAGCCCTTCTCCCTGTGTGGAAATGGTGGCCGGTCGTCGTAATCTGTTTGCCGTGGAGCTGTTCGATCAGGACATGGTAGGCCGGGTCTCGCACTATGCCGAGTGCTTTACCGACGAGCTGGATCGCATGAAGCTGAATCTGGTGGCCAAGGACATGAACGCCAATACCCTGACCTATTATGTGTCCGGCAACCGCAAGAAGGTACGTCGCCTGGTCAGCGCGCTGCAGCATCGATTCGACAATGCCGACGTGAATACCCACAAGGTGTCACTGGTGTCGGCGGTGGGCAGCGACATGAGTATTCCGGGTCTGCTGGCCCGTTCGGTGGGCGCCCTGAACAAGGCCGATGTGCCGGTGCGCGCGGTGCACCAGTCGCTGCGGGCGGTGGAAATGCAGTTTATCGTCGATGACGAGTATTACGAGCAGGCAGTCGTCTCTCTGCATGACGAGTTGGTGCAGACCCACGCCGACACGGTCGCGCTGGCGGTGGCCTGATTACCCATTGCAATAAATAGCCCGTTGCCCCTGCCTTGGCAGGGGCTTATGAGCGGAGCTTGCACTTTCTGGCTCCGTTCATTGCTACCTGCTTTGCAGGCATGACCAATAAGACCCGCATCGCGCACGCTTCACCCGCTCAACCTTCCCTGCATCCCCACTTTTTGGCACACTGACCCCTTGTTTCTGTAATCTGGACTCTTCTCATGGCAAAACGTGCCTGTGCCCTGCATATATTGGTAAAAACCGAAGCCGAATGTCTGGCGATAAAACAGCAACTGGACAAGGGGGGCGATTTTCACAAGCTCGCCAAAAAACACTCTACCTGTCCTTCCGGCAAGCGCGGTGGCGATCTGGGTGAATTCAACAAGGGTGATATGGTTGGCCCCTTCGACAAGGCGGTGTTCACCGGCCCCGAACTGGTCATTCAGGGACCGGTGAAAACCCGCTTCGGCTATCATCTGATCAAGGTGCTGTATCGCAAGTGATCGATCATTTCATCGGTTGACAAGGTCGGGCCTTACCAAGGACAGCGCATGTTTCTCGAGCATATTCAGATCCGCAACTTCATGGGCCTCAATCAGCTGTCGTTGACACTTAATCAGAGCACGGCGTTGATGGGCGAGAATTCCTGGGGTAAAACCAGCCTGTTTCGCGCGCTGTGGCGGCTGATGGGGCAGGGTGGCTGTTGCTACCAGTTTACGGACGAGGACTTTTACCGGCCTGAGCCGGGCGAGACGATCGACGAGCTGCAAATCGTGCTCAGTTACCGCGAGCACAGACCCGGCATCAGCGAGCATTCGGCACGGCTGGCGCGACTGGAGCCGGTATGGATCAAACATAAAGACAGTTTCCACCGGGTACATTACCGGGCGCGGGCAAAGCGTACGGCCGAGGGAATTGTCAGCGAACACGACTTCGTGGATGGTGCCGGCCTGCCCATCGAGCTGGATGACTCTCACAAGCTGGTGCACTACCTGATCGAAATGAACCCGGTGTTCCGCCTGCGTGACTCGCGCGGCACCCCTCAGGATCTGCCCATCGTCAATCTGAACGGCGATTACGAGCAATTGCTGACCCGACTCAGTGAGCAACTGGCGGAAGAAAAAGAGCTGAGCCAGCGGGATATCAAGGCCGGTCTGGATGCGGTGCGCCAGCTGTTTGAACACTATTTCACTCCCCAGGGTGCCACCAGCCGAGCGCCCCGCCGGGCACGGGACATCGCCATTCACCCGGTCACCCTGAGCCAGTTGGGCAAGCTGAACGACTGGCAGCCGATGGGTGAAGAAAGCGGGCTGTCGTTGGCGCTGTCGGCGGTGGCCCGTACCATCTTGCAGGCGCGGGGCGGTCGGCCGATCGAGCTTGGATCCCGGCCCATGTTGCTGATTGAAGATCCGGAGAGTCGGCTGCATCCCACCATGCTGGCGGTGACCTGGGGTATTCTGGAACGTTTTCCGGGGCAGAAGCTGGTCACCACCAATTCCGGCGATCTGCTGTCGGCCTTTCCGCTCAACCACCTGCGCCGGCTGGTACGGATGGAGCACGAAACCAAAAGTTTTCACATTGGCAACGAAAAATACAGCGGCGAAGACATGCGCCGCATCGCCTTTCATGTGCGCATCAACAGACCCATGTCGCTGTTTGCCCGTTACTGGTTGCTGGTGGAAGGGGAAACCGAGATCTGGCTGCTGAACGAACTGGCCCGAATTTGTGGTTATGTGCTGCCCGCCGAGGGCATTCGTATCATCGAGTTTGCCCAGTGTGGCCACAGCCCGCTTATCAAGGTGGCGCGGGATTTCGGCATCGGCTGGCACCTGCTGACCGATGGCGACGAAGCGGGGCAGAAATACGCCCAGGGTGTGCGCAGCATGCTGCGCGGCGAGCGGGAAGAGGATCATCTGACCGTATTGCCGCGGCTCGATATTGAACATTATCTGTTTGATCGCGGTCTGGAGTCGGTGTTTCGCGAGCAGGCGCAAATTCACGACAAGCATACCCCGACCACCCGCATTATCGAACGGGCCCTCAATCGGCGCACTAAACCGGGTATGGCGCTGGCGGTGGTAGAAGCCATCGAGTTGCAAGGGGCACAGCTGGTGCCGCGAGAATTACGACGCATGTTTGCCCGTATGGTCGCGAATGCCCGTCGACAGAGGTAGAATGCACGGGTTTAAATTCAGGAGAATCACCGATGACAGAACTGTTGCCGGCGCGGTTGTTTGCGCCACTGGCATTAACCGCCATTACGGCCCTTGGCCTGCTGCTGTGGGTATTACGCAACGGCGATCTCTGCCCCGGTCAGCGCCGGCGCATCAGTGACGGTTTGCTGTCGGCCTGGGCGGTATTTGGTCTGGCGTTGATGCTGGGAGTGGAAGCCGCCGTGCCGACACTCCTGTTGTGGCTGGGGGGCACGGCCCTGGTGGCCGGCCTGGGTACTGTTCTGTATCAGGCGCGGCTGCAGGGTAAACGCAGCCTGCCGTTAAACTGGCACACCCCGGCGCTGGTACTGGCGGTGCTCTTTGGGCTCTGGATCATGGTCATGATGGGGCCGGCGGCACTGCTGGCGGCCGGTGCCGGTGGTTGTGTGTTTGCGCACCTTATCATGGTGCGGGCCAAGCATCGCTTGCAGGCATTCAATACGTTGCTGCCGCTGGTGGGCATTGCCTCGGCCATCGGCTGGTTGCTGGCATTGCTGGTGCAGGCTCTGCTGGCCACAAATACGACTGAGGGCATTCAGCCGGACATGAGCCCCTTGATTGTGCCATTCGCCCAGATGAGTGCGGCGATATTGCTTGGCGCCATCATCTGGTTACTGCCCTTGCTGCGAAAAGAACAGACCCGGCCGCCGGTGATCGCGGTTGCGGCCTTGTTAATTTTGGGGGCTCTGACAACCGGACAGGGCATTATCTGGCAGTTGAGCGTTAACATCAGTTAAACAGCAAAAAAATTGCAGTAAACCCCCAATTTTTCTCGTTGTACTTGCCTATTAGCCCTACCTAGAATGCGCGCCTCAAAAACCGGAGGCGCCATGTACTTAATACCCCTTTATCTGCATTTGACACTGCTTACCCTGGGTAATGCTTTTTTGCTGACCCTGGTAGCGGTGTACCTGAATGATCAGGGGGCGCCGGCGGCACAAATCGGTCTGGCGGGCTCGGCGTTTTATCTGGGCATGCTGGGCGCTAGCTTCTTTGCCGATAAACTGATCCAGCAGCTGGGCCACGTACGTTCGCTGGTATTGTGCTGTCTGGTGCTGGCGCTGGCCGCCATGGCGCTGACCTGGACCAGTCTGTTACCGGTGTGGTTGGTACTGCGTATGCTGGCGGGTATTGCCGCGGCGGTGGGATTCGTGGCGGTAGAAAGCTGGGTACTGGGCGTGGCGCCCTTGCATCGTCGTTCCAGTGCCATGGCGCGTTACATGCTTATCTATTACTTCAGCTACGGTATCAGCCAGCTGTTCATCGATTGGGTGCCGACCACCGGCACAACGGGCTTCTGGTTGGCGTCCGGTTTGTGTGTGCTGTCGGTAATGCCCTTGTTTTGGGCCAACCGCCCGAATTTGAATGCCGAAGGCAACGTTAATGCCAACAGCGGCAAGCCCCCTCGTGCAGAGCGGGCGTTGGGCCTGGTCGGTTGTCTGGTGGCGGGCATGCTGCTCGGCGCCCTCTATGCGCTGATGCCGATTCAGCTGGAGCAATTGGCGCTGGGGAATGAAATCGGGTTGTATATGGCCTGGCTGATTTTGTGTGGCATGGCGTTTCAGTTGCCCAACGGCAGCCTGGCGGACAGGTTCGGCAAGCGCACCATGATGGCGGTACAAACCCTGATGATTGCCGCGGGCTGTTTGCTGTTGTGGGAGTTCGACGGCAAGGGCGCCATGCTCATGGCCTTTGCATTGCTGGGGGCGGGCGGCTTTACCCTGTACCCCACCACCATGTCTTATGCCTGTGGCAAGATGCATGGCCGGGCGTTGGTAAGAATGACCCAGAAGCTGATGTTTACCTACAGCATCGGCTCGCTGACCGGTCCCATGATAGCGGGCATGATGCTGGAAAAATTCCATTCCGGCCTGTTCCTGTTTGTCATTCTGCTGGTGGCCGGCTGGGCGCTGTGGTTGCTGCTGATGCGTCTGCTGACCGACAAGCCGGTGGGCACCACCATTTAACGCCGCATGTTTTTCTGCTTGTTAACGGCAACGGCCGGCCCCAGGGTCGGCCGTTGTGGTTTCTGGCCTTCGTCGCGGGGTTGAAATCATGAGCAATCAAGCTTATTTCTGTGCCAAATGAGGATAGACTGATATTAATCAAAGGCAGTCGGCCTCGGCCGGGAATAACGCAATAAAGGCCATGACGGCCGGGTCTGTATTCTTTTGCGGCAATAGAAACGAGAATGACTGCATCGCTTTCCATAGGGGGTTGAAGATGAAACTGAAAACATTGTCAGCGGTTGCCGTGGTGTCCGCGCTCGGTCTGGCGGGTTGTGCCAACCCGGACGTGTACTCCGGCGATGTCTACAGCAGCAGCGCTGCCAAACAGGCGCAAACGGTCACCTACGGCACCCTGGTGTCGGTGAGACCGGTGACCATTCAGGCGGGTGATCAAAATCCGAATCTGATCGGTACCCTGGGCGGCGGTGTGGTTGGTGGCATTCTGGGTAACCAGATTGGTGGCGGCTCGGGTCGGGCGTTGGCCACGGCGGCGGGGGCGATTGCCGGCACCATGGTGGGCTCGCGGGCCGAAGACAAGATTAATCAGGTGAGTGCGGTAGAGCTTGAGATACGTACCGACAGTGGTGATAGCCTGATTGTGGTGCAAAAGGCCGATCGTAGCTGGCAAGCGGGTCAGCGAGTCCGGCTGGTAGGATCGGGCAGCACCATGAGTGTGGCTCCCTACTAACTAATACCCGAAACCAAATGGCAGATAACACAAAGGCGCCCCTGGAGGCGCCTTTGTGTTATCTGGAAATATTTTTATTTTTTAGTATTTTACAGTCCTGTCTTCCCGGGCTCATTTACATCTGTGCCAAGGAAGGTGCAGAAACGGCGACTAAAGCGGCGCCAACTGTAAAAATGACGGTGATAATCAACTCTTTCATTTTTAACCTTCCTCAACGATGGGCTGTGAACACAATATACGGGGATGCTGTCGTCATTTCAATCAGTATCTTGTTATTTATTTGAATTATGCGGCCTGATTCATCTCTAGTGCTCATTTTTGTATGTTTACCTTATCAATAATGGCTTTTTTACCCCGGTAACGACATGGTTCACTGAAGGGTTTAATTTGATAAATTGAATGTAATCATGTGGTTATATTTACACATGGTTTCCGGGAGATACTTGGGGGTGGAAGTTTATCTTCCTCCCGGTTGTCGACTTAACTTGCCGGTGAGGCATGCTTTTGTTCGCTGCTGGTCTCGGCATTCAGCTTTTGCGGCTAAAAAACCATCACAGATGTTCGCGCAAGGGCGCGAAAAAGCGGATGCCTGCGCCCCGAGGCTATCGGCCCGCCAAAATGACGATGATGACATTCGGCATGATAGTGATCCGCTTCTCGGTGAACATCGTGGTTGGCTCCTGGGGCGGCAGCACGCGGTAGCGGCAAGCAATGCCCATCCTGGCTCCCTTCGCGGCTCATTTCTGCTAGACTGCGCGCCAGTTTTTCATCGAGTACATGGGGTTGGGTTTGACGCAGTCCGTTGAACAGTGGCAGGCAAAGCTGAAAGAATGCCGGGGTGCCGTGCGCGGCCGTTTTCGTCGTCGGTTGCAGGGGCTGGCAAAGCTGCCTCAGGCTAAACAGGAAAAAGTGCTGGCAAACATTGCCGCCGAGATGACCGCCTCGATCACCGAGCGCCGCCGTCGGCAGGCACTGCTGGACAATCCCATTCATTATCCGCCGCAGCTGCCGGTCAGCGAAAAGCGTGACACCATCAAGGCCGCCATTCGCGACCATCAGGTGGTGATCATCGCCGGCGAAACCGGCTCCGGCAAAACCACCCAGATCCCCAAGATGTGTCTGGAGCTGGGGCTGGGCATAGACGGCACCATAGGTCACACCCAACCCCGGCGACTGGCGGCGCGCAGCGTGGGCACCCGCCTGGCGCAAGAGCTGGAATGCGAGCTGGGCCAGCGGGTCGGCTACAAGGTGCGCTTCAACGATCAGATAAGCGAAGGCACCCAGGTCAAGCTGATGACCGACGGCATACTGCTGGCCGAAATTCAGCAAGACCGCATGTTGCGCCAGTACGACACCATCATCATCGATGAAGCCCACGAACGCAGTCTTAATATCGACTTCATCATGGGTTATCTGAAGCAGTTGTTGCCGAAAAGGCCCGATCTCAAGGTGATCATCACCTCGGCGACTATCGACCCCGAGCGTTTTTCCCGCCATTTCAACCAGGCACCCATCATCTCGGTGTCGGGCCGCACCTATCCGGTGGAGTTGCGCTATCGGCCGCTGGTGGACGACAACCGGGAGCGGGATCAGCTGCAGGGCCTGTTCGATGCGGTGACCGAACTCACCCAGGAAGGCCCGGGTGACATTCTGATCTTCATGAACGGCGAGCGGGAAATTCGCGATACCGCCGATGCGCTCAACAAGCTGGAACTGCGCCATACCGAAGTGGTGCCGCTGTATTCCCGGCTGTCCAACGCCGAGCAGAACAAGATATTTGAATCCCACAGCGGCCGACGCATCGTGCTGGCCACCAACGTGGCCGAAACCTCGCTCACCGTGCCCGGTATTCGTTACGTGATCGATCCCGGTACCGCGCGCATCAGCCGCTATTCCTACCGTACCAAGGTGCAGCGGCTGCCGATTGAGCCCATTTCCCAAGCCAGCGCCAACCAGCGTATGGGTCGCTGCGGCCGGGTAGAGGCGGGTATCTGTATTCGTCTGTACAGTGAAGACGACTTTCTGAACCGGCCCGAATTTACCGACCCCGAGATTCTGCGCACCAACCTGGCCTCGGTCATTCTGCAGATGCTGTCGCTGGGCCTGGGCGATATTTCCGCCTTTCCGTTCGTGGAAGCGCCGGATCGCAAGAACATCAGCGACGGTATTCGGCTGCTGGAAGAGCTGGGCGCGGTATTGGGTGATCAGGGCGACTTGAAACTGACGCCACTGGGGCGCGATCTGGCCCGGCTGCCGGTGGATCCGCGACTGGCCCGCATGGTGCTGGCCGCGCGCGAACACGGCTGTGTGACCGAGGTGATGGTGATCACCGCCGCGCTCAGTATTCAGGACCCGCGTGAGCGACCGCAAGACAAACAACAGGCCGCCGCCGAGATGCACCGTCGTTTTGCCGACAAAGACTCGGATTTCATGGCCTACATCAATCTGTGGAACTACCTGAAAGAGCAGCAAAAGGCGCTCAGCGGCAACCAGTTTCGCAAGCAGTGTATCAAGGAGTTTCTCAACTACCTGCGGGTACGCGAGTGGCAGGACATCTACAGCCAGCTGCGGCTGGTGGTGCGCGAGCTGGGTTTTGCGCTCAACAGCGAGCCGGCCGACTACAACAGCCTGCACCAGGCGCTGCTGACCGGCATGCTCAGCCAGGTTGGCATGCGCGACGGCGACAAAAAAGAATTCATCGGTGCCCGTAACGCCCGTTTTGTGCTGGTGCCCGGCTCCAGTCTTGCCAAAAAGCCGCCTCGGTGGCTGATGGTGGCCGAACTGACCGAAACCCATCGTCTTTACGGTCGCACCGCCGCCCGGCTGGAGCTGGACTGGCTGGAGCGGGCGGGCGCCCACCTGCTCAAGTCCAGTTACAGCGAACCCTACTGGTCGAAAAAGCAGGGGGCGGTCATGGGCTATCTGAGCCAGAGCCTGTTTGGTTTGCCGGTGGTGATACGCCGCCGGGTCAACTACAGCCAGGTCGATCCCAGACTATGCCGCGAGCTGTTTATTCGCCAGGCACTGGTGGAAGGCGAGCTCAACACTCGCCATGAGTTCTTTCACCACAATCGTGTCCTGCTGGAGCAGGCCGAAGCGCTGGAGCACAAGTCGCGCCGCCGGGATCTGGTGATCGACGACGAAACCCTGTTCCGCTTTTACGACGAGCGGCTGCCCGCCGACATGGTGTCGATTCGCCATTTCGATGACTGGTGGAAGCAGGCGCGTAAAGAGACCCCCGAACTGCTGCACTTTACCGAAGAGATGCTGCTCAACGAGCGGGCCGACCGGGTGACTACGCTGGATTACCCCGATGCCTGGCAGCACGATGGCCTGAATCTGGCGCTGGATTACCAATTCGAGCCGGGTCAGGAAGAAGACGGGGTCACGGTCCGCATACCGCTGCCGTTGCTTAATCAGGTGCAACCGGCGCCGTTTCGCTGGCAGGTGCCCGGCCTGCGCCGGGAGCTGTTGATCGGCCTGATCAAGTCGCTACCCAAGCCGATGCGTAAACACTTTGTGCCGGCGCCCAACTTTGCCGAGGCGCTGCTGGCGGCGATGACTCCGCTGGAAGGCGAGCTGCTCGACCAGATGGAAAAGCACCTGCGCCGCATGACCGGGGTGACGGTACCGCGAGAAGACTGGGACTGGCAGGCGCTGCCGGTGCATTTGATCATGCGTTTTTGCGTGCTGGATGCCGACGGCAAGGTATTGGCCGCGGGCCGGGATCTGGAGGCGATCAAGTTGTCGCTTCAGGGGCAGGTGCAGACCGCGCTGACTCAGGCGGTGGACGACGATCGCTTCGAACAGGAAGGGCTGCTGGCCTTTCCCGATCGCACCATTCCCAAAACCTATGCCGCCAAGCGCGCCGGTTTCGAGGTGAAGGCCTATCCGGCCATTGCCGATCAGGGCGACAGCGTGGCGCTGACCCTGTGCGAAGACGAAATCAGTCAGGCCCAGACCATGTGGAACGGCCAGAGCCGTCTCTTGCTGCTGCAATTGCCGTCGCCCATCAAGTACCTGCATGCAAAGCTGCCCAACAAGGCCAAGCTGGGGCTGTATTTCAATCCCTACGGCAAGGTGCTGGATTTGGTGGACGACTGCATTCGTGCCGGTGTGTACCAATTGATGCGCAAGCATGGCGCACCGGCCTGGACGCCGGAGGCCTTTGCCGAGCTGAAAGACAAGGTGGCCGGTGAGCTGAACCAGGCGGTGGCCGACATTGCACTGCAGGTGGAAGAGGTGCTGAGCTTGGCCCACGGCGTGAAGAAACGGCTCAAGGGCAAGATCGATCTGGCGATGGCGATGGCCATGTCGGACATTCAGGCCCAGCTGGACGGGCTGATTTTCCGCGGCTTTGTCACCGACACCGGGGCCGAGCGGCTGAAGGATCTCGGTCGCTATCTGGAGGCCTTGTCGCGCCGGCTGGACAAACTGGCGATCGACCCGCACCGGGATCGGGCACAGCTGTTGAAAATTCAGCAGGTGCAGCAGGCGTATCGATCGCTCCTGAACAAGCAGCCCAAGGGCAAGCCACTGGCGCCCGAGGTGGCGGAGATTCGCTGGATGATAGAGGAGCTACGGGTGTCTTATTTCGCCCAGACCCTGGGTACACCGTATCCCATTTCCGACAAGCGCATCCTGCAGCAGATAAATGCGCTGTGATGTATGAGGCGTGAGAGAGTAGGGGGGCGTTAATGCTTCAAGGTTTTTGCTTTACCTTGTCGCCGATGCGGGCACATGTTACCATCCGCGCGCTTTTTACAGGCGAATGCCGGTCGCAGCGTTCGCCACCAACCTTTAAGAGAGAAAATTATGTCATTCGTATTTGAAGCTGAAGTTCGTTCAGACCTGGGGAAAGGTGCGAGCCGCCGCCTGCGTCATGAAGAAAAAGTACCTGCCATCGTTTACGGTGCAGGCCAGGAGCCGGTAGCCATCGCTCTGGATCACAAAAAAGCCAACATCGCCCAAGCCGACAACGCTTTCTACAGCGAAGTGCTGACTCTGGTTATCGACGGTCAGGAAGTGAAGGTTAAAGTGAAAGACGTACAGCGTCATCCCTTCAAGCCGAAGCTGACCCACCTGGATTTCATCCGCGCTTAATCGCGAATGTCATTCTGAAAAAACCGCCGAAAGGCGGTTTTTTTGTGCCTGCTGATCCGCAGTCGAACACCTCGCATGAGGTTACAGCAGCAGCTTTTGATCGATGGCAATAAAATCACTGGCGGCATCCATCAGCGCCTTGGCCGTGAGACCGGGCGCGCCATACACTTCGACCCGTTTGCCGTAATGCCGGCGCAGCTTGTCGGCCAGAATGGCAAAATCCCCGTCGCCGGATACCAATACCAGGGTGTCGGCAATGGCAGCCGACTCCAGCATGTCGATGGTAATGCCCACGTCCCAGTCGCCCTTGGCCGAGCCGTCTGCCCGCTGAATAAAAGGCTTGAGCTTCACCTCGAAGCCAATGGCCCGCAAAATATTCTGAAACTGGCGTTGCTTCTCGTCGCCCCGGTCGATGGCATAGGCATAGGCCAATACCACCTCGCGACCGTCGGCCACTCGAGCCCAGAAGGCGTTATAGTCGAAATTGCCTTTCAGCGCCTGCCGGCAGGTGTAATACACATTCTGCACATCTACAAAAATCGCGACTTTTTCTGGCATGACGGGTCCGGGGTTGCTCTGTGCTGTTTAATCTGGCGTCTAGGGTAGCAGGATTTGACCTTCGATGGCCCGGCTTTGCGCTCGGTGGTAGTGAGTGATGCGCTTTCTGGTTATAATGCGGCCACTTTTTACTTTTCTTTCAGGTTGTTATGAAGTTAATCGACATCGATAAAACCCGCTATCGTCGCCATTTAAATCGCGTGCTCATTGGCAGTGGCCTGGCTTTGGCGGCGGGCAGCCTGCTGATTTCGCAAACCCTGATCGCTCTGTTTCCCGATCCCAGTGGCAGCCATTTTCACTGGAATGCGCTGGGGGTGCTGGTAGCGGCGGCCGTTATCGGGTTGGGCCTGAGTAAATATCGCCACCATGATTATTTGACCGAAGTGCTGTATGTGTGGGAGTTGAAGCAGTCGCTGAACAAGATTACCCGCAAGATGCGCAAGCTGGAAGCCGCCGCTCAAACCGGCGATGCCGATGCGTTACTGGCACTGCAATACAGCTATGCCGGCTCGCGACAACTGTGGAAGCTGGATGATAACATCATCATCATGGATGAATTAAATGCCAAACAGGCCCAGCTTGATAAACTGGCCGAAAAGTTCAACCTGACACTGAATGCCGATGATTACGATGACAAGTTGTTGGCGCGATTTTAAAGTGTGAGTTTTGTATTTTTATCAGGCACCAGTAAGTTGATGTAATTGTGCTTTATATCGTGTGGGCAGTGTTGCGGAATAAATTCATATTCACCGGGTAAGTTGATAAATAAAAAGCGGGTTTGATGGGTACGAAAACCCATTGACCCTATTTTTAAAGAGTACGATCGCGGTTTATATCATCGGGAATTCATTGATCTCACCATAGAGGCATCACCGCCGGTCTGTGGCGGGTTGGCGGCATTTCCGGTGACGGGGTCGGTGATCTCACGTACAATGTGCGGCATCACTCCGGTTGGTATGTGACTAGGTTTACGTACAACCATAAAGCACACAACCTTGATACAACCAGGTTACATCGGCGGCGACCATCGCATAAATGAGGTTCGCCTCTGTCCTTTCAAGCAGTAGGGATGACAAGATGTCAGACAAGTTTTTCTTCAAGGGCCGCCAGGATGCGCGCCAAAGCCACATCAGCTATGGCTATAACCCCAAGGCCAGCCATAAGCTCGGCAGCAAAAAGAATCCGCTGACACTGGTGGTGACCAGCGAGGCTCGCAAGCGGGAAGTCGAAGCTCAGGCTGCCGAGGCGCAGTTGTTCGCCGACGTGACGGTCGATAGCAATGAGGGCGCGGTAGAATCCATCACCGAACTGACCACGCTGCTTAACAAAGCGAATACCGTCAAGCAGGACAAAACGCCCGAGCGCAACGACCCCTGCAGCTGTGGCAGCGGCAAAAAATACAAGAAGTGCTGCGGTTAAGGAATAGTAACCACCAGGCGATAAAAAAAGAGAAACAGGCCGATAGTCTGTTTCTCTTTTTTATTGTCTGTCATTCAGCTAGCATGCATTTTTTAGTGTGCGCCGGTTAAATGGCCGAAAAAGAAAATTCAGTTCCAGAAAAATGAGGGTATCTGATGCAACAAGCGATTGCTGATTATCACCTGGATAAAGAGAATGATTGGGTGGCAGAACTGCAGTGCGGTCATTTTCAGCATGTGCGTCATCAACCGCCTTTTATCAATCGCCCCTGGGTGACCACCGCCAGCGGCAGAGACGCCATGCGGGGATATTTATTAACCTGCAAAAAATGCGAACGTGATGAACCGAAAGACACTAGAGTGTGAAATCAATCTGAAATCCTTATCGAACGGAGTGTGATATGACCGATATGCAAATTAATGACAAGCAGGAAGTGACCGTGGTGGATATAAAAATGCCATTTCTGTCCATGGTGACGTTTCTGGTCAAGTTTGCCGTCGCCTCCATACCGGCGTTTATCATACTGACGGTTATTTTCATGATTTTGGGGGCCGTATTTGGCGGCATCATGCATGGCCTGGGGATGGGCTCGGGAATGATGGGCTATTAATCACACAGTTCAAGGTGATTCCGTGACGTCGTTATTTTTAAAATGCCTGCTGGGCGCCGCCGCCGTGCTGTTGATTGCCTTGCTCTCCAAAAGCAAGAGTTTCTTCATTGCGGGGCTGGTGCCGTTGTTTCCTACCTTTGCCCTCATTGCCCACTATGTGGTGGGTACCGAACGTACCCTGGACGACCTGAGAACCACCGCCCTGTTCGGGCTGTATTCGCTGCTGCCTTATGCTGCCTATCTGCTGGCGGTGCTTTACTTCAGTTACCGCTTCAATCTGCTTTGGACACTGTCGCTGGCCACCCTGGTGTGGATGGGCTTTGCCGTGCTGTTGCTGCTGGGCTGGATCAGGTTGCATCCGGCGCTAGCCTGAACCCGGACTCTTGCTTGATCAGCCACCTTTGCGAGCGGGAATGCGTGTTACACCGGCTACACTGACTGCAAAGGTGACAATGATGGTCATCGCACAGCACTGACGCGGACGTGAAAGGAGAGTTCGATGACAGATCATAACCACTGGCAGCTGATTCAGGCCGTGGACTTTCGTTGCCCGGCGCCGCCAACGGTGACCCGCTTGCAGCATGGCTGGCGGTTGATGCTGCGTATTTTCGGGCTGAGTGGCAAGGACAGAGTCGAGCAGGGGGATAATACCGCTCTGCCGGGCTACCGGGAATTCGAGCGTGAGAGAGCGGCCGGTGTCCTTGATGCCTATGTTACCGACTGGCTTGAGGGTGACGACAAAACGGTCAGTTTTCTGCTTGATCCGCCGTTCAGCGGCACCGCCGCCATTGCCCGTGATTGTGCCTGGAAGCAGGGCTGGATGATACTGACACCACCGGATATCGAGTTGATACGAGAAGTACAGGTAGACAAATGGTGGCAGCAGCAACGGCTGTACAGCGGCCCCTGGTTGATTGATAACCTGGCTCGTTATCTGCTGCGCAGCACCGATGGCCTGCGTTTTATCCGCGCGTTACTGCCCCGGTTGATACAGGGAGAGTTTGGCAAGGGGCTGGTGGTGTGTGACAGCTGGACTTTTGCCTTTCTGCAGCGGATCTGGCCGCTTGATCTGTCCCGGGTCTATTGCTTTGCTCCGGCCGGCCAGGAGTTGTTGCGCCAGCTCGGCCTCAAGGGATCGGATCGGCAACTTGGCCGCCTTGCTGCCCAAGCGCGGGGCAATGTGGGGGTGGCGCTGGCGTTGTGGGCCTGTCATCTGGACAAGAGCAGGCAGTTGCCTGAACTACCGATAGATGAGGAAGAGAGCTCCGCCTTCATACTGTTTGCGTTGTTATTGCATCGGGGTCTGAGCGGGCAGGCATTGCAACTGGTGTTGCCGACCATGGCGCCGGATCAGCTGAACATACAGCTGTTGCGGCTGGCGCAGTTCGGCATTATCGAGCGGAACAAGGAACACTGGCGGCTCAGCGTGTATGGCTACCCGGCAGTGCGCGAGTTTCTGGGTAGCCGGGATTATCTGCTGGACGGTTTTTAACGGGGGCGGGCATGGATACAGAACAGGTTGTCGGATTATTCAGAAATATCACCACCCAGACCCTGACCGAAGCCCTGGCGGTGGTAGGGGTAGCCATACTGCTGGTGTGGCTGAGCCAACGCTTGCTGTCCTGGCTGGCGAGTCGATTGCACAGCAACCGACGGCTGTTGGTACTGGCGTTGATCCCCACCATTCGCGTGCTGGTCATTGTGGCCGCGCTGATATGGATAGTTCCCTTGTTTATCGAGCCGACGGTACAAAACACGGTGGCGATACTCAGCGTAACCGGTCTGGCCATTGGTTTTGCCCTCAAGGATTACGTCAGCAGCCTGATCGCCGGCATAGTGGCCGCCTATGAGCTGCCTTATCGCCCCGGCGACTGGATCGAGGTGGAAGGCTGCTACGGTGAAGTCAGGCACGTGGGCATGCGGGTGGTGGAAATCGTGACCCCGAACGATACCGTGGTGTTTATTCCACATCAAAAGTTGTGGACCGGGCTCATCCATAACGCCAACAACGGCGGCGCCAGCCTGATGTGCGTGGTGAGCTTTTATCTGGAGCCGGATCACGACGCTCATGAGGTACGCCGGGTGCTACAAGACGTGGCGCTGACCAGCCCCTATCTCAAGTTGCAGCGGCCGGTACTGGTGCTGCTGAAAGAGCAGCCCTGGGGCACTCATTATCGCATCAAGGCCTATCCGATGGATCCGCGCCAGCAGTTTCAGTTCATGTCCGATTTAACCGCCCGAGGCAAGGAATGCCTGCGCCGAATGCCGGTGCACTTTGCCCGTCTACCCACCGACCATGCCACGCCTGGCACGGAGTTTACCTCTTGATGATCAATGTTGACGAGCAGCGCTATCGCCTGCAGCCTAACCGCCGCCGAATGTATGGCCAGTGCTTGTTGTGCCTGATGTTGCTGTTGATGCCGATGCTGGGGTTAGCCCAGCAGCAGACCGCACTGCCATCTGCCGCCGAACGGGAAAAAACCTTGTCGAAGGCGCAGCAACTGCTGGCCGGGAATTCGGCAGATGACGAGACGCTGATGAGCTTGCGCCAGCAATTGGTGGTGCTGCGCGATGCGGCATCCGAGGTGGCGCAATCGGGTAATATCGAGGCCCGGGCGGTGGAGGCGCAACTGGAAAGTCTGGGGCCGCCGCCCGCAAAGGACGAGGCAGAGCCGCCCGAGTTGGCCAATCGTCGCAGCAAGCTGCAAAGCGCGCTGGCCCGCGCCAATGCCCCGGTGCGTGATGCCAGGGAAACCGTGCAACGAGCCGAGTTGTTGATTCGGGAAATCGATGCGGTTATTCGCTCCCATGAGGCTCGCCTGCTGTTGACACGTTATCCGTCCCCGTTGCGGCCCGCCCGCTGGGTCACCGCCCTTGACGAGCTGAGCGAGTATGCCACGCAGTTGCAGCAAGACATCGAGCGGAAGATGAAGGAGTCGGGGCGCAACGGGATGCGAAGCGATGAACTGCTGCAAGGCGGTTTGCTGGTGATGCTGGCGTTGTTGCTGGTGGGCGTAGTGCAACCCCGCATGACGGCCCGGCTGGAAGCCACGGCCGCCGGTGCCTCGTTACGCTGGCGACGCTGGCTGGCGGCGGTGGCTTCCAACCTGACCCGGCTGGCGTTGCCCGGAGGAGCGATGGCAGCCCTGTTGCTGATCATTCCCATGCTGGATCTGACGCCCGTGTCGGCCCGGGCCGTGGCGACTGGTTTGCCGTTGGCGGCATTGTTTGTGGTCATGGCGCACTGGCTTGGCCATACCCTGTTTGCGCCCACGCTGTCGCGCAAACGCATGTTGCCGTTCAACGACCAGGCCGCCCATCAGGGTGTTCACCTGTGTCAGGGATTGGGGTTGGTACTGGCGGCCGAGGTGGTACTGGAAAGTGTGGCCAGCGATCATCCATTCAGCCCCGCCACGCTGTCGGTGCTGTCGTTGCCGATCATAGTGGCAATCAGCCTGTTGCTGTGGCGGCTGGCCTTTTTGTTTCTGCATGGGCGCACCTCGCAATCCGGGCAAGGTGAGTCAGAGCCGGAAGAGTCGATCGGCCTGCTGTCACTGATGGCTGTGCTGATGCGCATGGCCGCACTGCTGGCTCCGCTGCTGGTTTTGCTGGGGTTCGTCAATCTGGCACGGCAGACGGTGGTGCCGCTTATTCTGACGCTGGCCGAACTGGGCATTGCCTTGTTCATTTATCATCTGATCTTGCTGGTGATACGAGCCCTGGGCGGCAACCGGCGAGTGGAGGATGGTACCCCCAGCCTGATGCCTATTCTGATTGCCTCGCTGTTGGTGGTGGCCTTGTTGCCGCTGCTGGCCCTGACCTGGGGCGCCCGTTTTACCGACATTGCCGAGGTATGGTATCTGCTGACCAACGGCGTGCAAATCGGAGAAATCCGCCTGTCGCTGGACATGGTGATCATGCTGGTGGCAGTGTTCAGCATGGGCATGCTGCTTACGCGCTGGTTACAACGCCTGCTGCGGGTCACGGTATTGCCGCGCACCCGGCTGGACAGCGGGGCGCAAACGGCCATGGTGACCGGAGTAGGCTACCTGGGCATGCTGCTGGCCGGGCTGATTGCGGTGTCTTCTGCCGGGCTTAATTTGTCGAGCCTGGCGGTGGTGGCCGGTGCACTGTCGGTGGGTATCGGTTTTGGTTTGCAGACCATCGTCTCGAATTTCGTGTCCGGCATTATTCTGCTGATAGAGCGGCCGATCAAGGAAGGAGACTGGATCGAAGTGTCCGGTTATTCCGGTATCGTACGCAAGATAGCGGTCCGCTCCACCCGTATCGAAACCTTTGACCGGCACGATGTGATAGTGCCCAACTCGGATCTGATTGCCGGCACGGTCAAGAACATGACCCTGGGCTCCAAAATAGGCCGTCTGATCGTGCCGGTGGGGGTCGCCTATGGCAGTGATCTGCAGCGCACGCGTGAGATCCTGCTGGCGGCGGCGCACCGTCATGCCACCATCAAGCCGCATCCGGCACCGATGGTGTTGTTCATGGGATTGGGCGACAGCGCGCTGAACATGGAACTGCGCTGTTTTCTGAAGGACGTGGGCGACTCGGTCACTACCCAGTCTGATTTGTTGTTCGACATTTATGCCGAGCTCAACAAGGCGAACATCGAAATTCCCTTTCCGCAACGGGATCTGCATCTGCGTGATCTGGACCGGTTGCTGGCGGCGCTGCAGGGCAATGCCGGGCGAGGGGATGGCAAAGCGGACTCTGCCTCGCTACCTTCTTCTTAATTTGCCGGGCCAGATGTTGTCTGGCCCGGCAAGGTTCAGGTATCGAGGCGGGTAGCGGCCTCTTCTTCTTCCAGATTCAGCCGAATTTCTTCGTATTCTGCCTGTTGCGCCAGTACCGAGCCTTGCGGCGCTTCGGAGGTATCGCCGTGTTCCCAGGGGGAGTTCTCGGGCAGCTCCTCGATGTGAATGGTGTTCAGCGAGTAATCCGGCTGATAGTGCAGATCATACTTGGCCGCCTTGATGATGGAGATCATCATCAGGGTCATGATCACAATCAGCGGCGCGCCGGCAAAAATCGACGCCGTCTGCAAGGTAGACAAGCCGCCAAGAAACATTAGCACCGCCGGCATAAAGCACAGGGTGAAGGCCCAGAACAACCGGTTCCAGCGATGGGGTTCGCCATCCACCTCGCGCTGCACTACCGACGCCAGAATGTAGGAAATGGAGTCGAAGGTGGTGGCGGTGAAAATCACGGCCAGCAGGGTGAACAGGGCGATCACCAGTTTGGTCATCGGCAGGGTGTTGAGCACGTTCACCACATCCAGCTCGCCGGACAACTGCAGGTACAGACCGTAGTTGCCGAGCACCATAAAGAAGGCGGAGCAGCCGAGAGAGCCGAAGAAAATGGAGCCTACCACCATCTGTCGAATGGTACGTCCCTTGGAGATCTTGGCGATAAACAAGCCGACCGTCGGCGCAAACACCAGCCACCAGGCCCAGTAGAAAATGGTCCAGTCGCCGGGGAAATTGGTTTCCTTGAAGCCATATTCGCCAAAGCGGCCGAACGGCTCGGTCCAGGTCATCATGGTCAGCATCTGGGTCAGCGAGCGGCCCAGACTTTCGAGACCGGTATTGAGAATAAACGCGGTGGGGCCGGCAAACAGCACCAGTGCCACGAAGGCGATGGCCAGGTAGAAATTGATGTTGGAGAAAAACTGGATACCCCCTTTCAGGCCGCGAAAGGCGCTGTAGGCAAACAGCGCCGTGGTGGCCAGCAGTACCCCTACCTGACTCCAGATGTTAATGGGCAGGCCGGTCAACTCGTGCAGGCCTTCGGTCACCATGGGTGAAGCCAGCCCAAGGGTAGTGGCGCCACCGCCCAGCATGCCGAAGATAAAGAGTACGTCGACCAGCTTGCCCCAGTTGCTCATGGCGAACTTCTCGCCGAACAGCGGCATCAGGCTGTGGCTTATTTTCAGGCGTGGCGAGTTGCGCACATGGGCAAAATAGGCGATGGGAATGGCCGGAATCAGGTAAATGGACCAGGCCACCGGGCCCCAGTGGAACATGCCGTAGGTCGAGGCCCAGCGAATGGCTTCGGTCGAGCCGGGCTCAAGCCCGAAGGGAGGCCCCTGATAATAGTAAGCCCACTCTATGATGCCCCAGTAAAGAATGCTGGCGCCAATACCGCCGCAAAACATCATGGCCGCCCAGGAACTGGTGCTGAATTCCATTTCGTCTTCCGGCTTGCCCAGTTTGATATTGCCAATATCGGAAAACGAAATGTAAATCACGAACAGAACGGCCATGACCCCCAGCGCCAGGTAAAAGACGCCGAATTTGGCGGTAATGAACGTTTTTGCCTGCGCGACCCAGTCCGCTCCCTGCTCGGGGAACAAGACGAGTGGCAGGGTCACGCCAACCACAATCAACAGCACGGAAAAAAAGGTAAAGCGGTCGATTCGGGTGTCGGGAACGTCGTTACTGGTGGGGGATGAGAGACGCATATCGGCGTCAAAGGTCCCGAGGTGGGATGAAGAAGAGGCGTGTAGTGACACGTAAATATCCTTTTTTTGTTTCGAACCGAAACGATTCTACTGTGCTGTCGCCGTTTGGCAAGAATCCTGGATAGACGGTTTTCTGGTGACGCGGCTGATTCTGAAGGGGATGAATGCCTGATAAACCTGTTTCAAGCATGATGATCGGTTCTGTGTGGTACAGGTATTTTTATTAATGGGCGAAGCATTTCGGGGCCGCTATCCGGCGTCAACCCGGTGGAACCCGATGGATATGAGCATCAGACCGTGAATGAAGAGGGCGCCAGACAGGCGCGGACCACGGCCATCGTAAAATGGGAGTCCCAAGTGGGGGCCTTTGGCATTATCATGAGCCGGTGCGGGATAATAACAAGGAATTCGAATGCAGAGTAATGAGGCGCTCACGCCGGGGCTGATGGTGGTGCACGGCAACCACCTGGAGGAGCTGCGGGCGCTGGCGGTGGCCTGGATGCGGCGCAACCCGCTGGCCCCGCTGGAAAACGAGGTGATACTGGTGCAGAGCAACGGTATCGCCCAGTGGCTGAAGCTGGCGCTGGCCGAGCACCGCAGTGGCGGCATTGCGGCGGCCATGCAGGTGGACCTGCCGGCCCGTTTTTTGTGGCAAAGCTATCGCGCCGTGCTGGGCAGCCACACCATTCCCCGGTTGTCGCCACTCGACAAGGCGCCGCTGACCTGGCGGCTGATGCGATTGCTGCCGAGCCTGCTGGCCGATGAGGTATTCGCGCCGCTCGGTCGTTTTCTGCAGGACGATGCCGATTATCGCAAACGCTATCAACTGGCCGAGCGGCTGGCGGATTTGTTCGATCAATATCAGGTGTATCGGGCCGACTGGCTGGCCGGTTGGGCCGAGGGGCGGGATGAAATCATCAGTCTGCGCCGGGGGCCGGTGCCGCTGGATGACGCCGTGCGCTGGCAGCCGGCGTTGTGGCGGGCCTTGCTCGCCGATGTGGGCGAGCAGGAGCTGGCCGGCAGCCGGGCCGGGGTGCATCCGCGCTTTGTCGAGCACCTGCGCCAATGCGAACATCGCCCGGCCGGGCTGCCGCGCCGGGTGGTGGTGTTCGGTATTTCCTCGCTGCCGGCCCAGACCCTGGAGGCCTTGTCGGCCATGGCCCGTTTCAGCCAGGTGCTGCTGTGCGTACACAACCCCTGCCAGTATCACTGGGGCGACATAGTGCCGGATCAGGACTTGCTCAGGCATCAATACCGCCGCCATGCCCGCAAGGCCGGCCAGTCACCGGGGCTGAACGAGGTGGAGCTGCACCAGCATGCCCATCCGTTGCTGGCCGCCTGGGGCAAGCAGGGGCGGGACTACATCAACCTGCTCGACAGCGTCGATGATCCCGAGCACTACAAGGCCCGGTTCGACGCCATCGGCAGCCGCATCGATCTGTTCGGCGCCGGTAACACCGAGCATCTGCTGGGCCAGTTGCAGGACGACATTCTCAATCTTCGCCCGCCGGCAGAAAGCCGGGCGCACTGGCCGGCGCTGACCGAGCGGCAATTGAGCGTGCGCTTCCATGTGGCGCACAGCGCCCAGCGGGAAGTGGAGATCCTGCACGACCAGCTGCTGGCGCGCTTCTCGCAGGATGACACCCTGCGCCCGCGAGACATTATTGTCATGGTGCCCGACATCAGCGTGTATGCGCCGCACATTCAGGCGGTGTTCGGCCAGTATGCGCGGGACGATGACCGTTTTATTCCCTTCACCCTGGCGGATCAGGGCAGCCGGGGCAGCGAGCCGCTGCTGATTGCACTCGAACATTTGCTGCATCTGCCCGACAGCCGGCTGCCGGTAAGCGAGGTGCTGGATCTGCTGGACGTCGCCGCCCTGCGGGAACGCTTTGGCATTCGCGAGGCAGACTTGCCGGTGCTGCGCCGCTGGATTGAGGGCGCCGGCATTCGCTGGGGGCTGGACGCGCGGCGTAGGGCCGGGCTGGGCCTGCCTGCGAAACTGGAGCAAAACACCTGGCGTTTTGGCCTGCGGCGCATGCTGCTCGGTTATGCGGTGGGAGCGGGGGAAGCCTGCCAGGGCATCGAGCCCTATGATGAAATCGGCGGTCTGGACGCGGCCATTATCGGCCCGTTGGTGAGCCTGCTGGACGCCATTGATGAACTGCATACCACCCTGGCCGAACGGGTCGGTGCTACCGAGTGGACGGTACGGCTGCAGGCCTTGCTGGCACGGTTTTTTCTGCCCGACAGCGAGCGGGAGCAAACCCTGCTGTCCGGACTGACCGAGGCACTGGAGCAATGGCAGGCGCTGTGCGTCGGGGTGAACCTCGACGAGCCGCTGCCGCTCACCGTGGTGCGCGAAGCCTGGCTGGGGACGGTGGATCAGGGTCGGCTCAGCCAGCGTTTTCTGGCCGGTGCGGTGAACTTCTGCACCCTGATGCCGATGCGGGCCATTCCGTTTCGACAGGTGTGCCTGCTGGGCATGAGTGACGGCGATTATCCGCGCAGCGTCACTCCGCTCGACTTCGATTTGATGGCCGGCGATTATCGACCAGGCGATCGCTCCCGGCGGGAAGACGACCGTTACCTGATGCTGGAGGCCCTGCTGTCGGCCCGGGATCAGTTCTACATCAGCTGGGTGGGACGCAGCATTCGCGACAACAGCGAGCGCCCGCCCTCGGTGCTGGTGGGCCAGTTGCGAGATCACCTGAGTGGCTGGCAACGGGCCGATGGCGGCGAGCTGCTGGAGGGGATCACCACCGAGCATCCGTTGCAACCGTTCAGTCGGCGTTACTTTACGCCAACCAAGGGGCCCGAAGTGAACGTGTTGTTCAGCTATGCCCGGGAGTGGGCCGGTCGTTACGGTGGCGGCTTGCAGGCGGCGGAAACCCCGCTGCCTGCATGGCAGCCGGAAGAACCGGTCACCCTAGAGCAGTTGCAGCAGTTCTTGCGCCAGCCCGTGGCCACCTTTTTCAATCGCCGGCTCAAGGTGGTGCTGGACGAGGTGACGGCGGCCGAACTGGACGAAGAGCCCTTCGCCCTCAACGGGCTGGAGCGCTATGTGCTCAAACAGCGTCTGCTGGCCGAAGCGGCGGACTCCGAACAGCCCGACGCGGCGCTGGCCCAGTCGGCGCGGCGCGCACAGGGCCAGGGCGTGCTGCCGCTGGTCGGTTTTGGCGAACGCCTGCGCATGCAGATACAGGCCCAGTTGCCGGATCAACTTGCCCGCTATCAGGCCTTGTGCCTGGCCTGGCCCGAGCGGCTGGAGTCGCCCTTGCCGTTGCAGGCCGCACATCAGGGGCTGGAGCTGGAAGGCTGGCTGGGGGGCATTCGCCGGAGTCAGCAACGACTGGCGCTGATCGAGCTGCAGCCCGGCGAGCTGATGAACAATAAAGCGCCCAAGTGGCATCGGGTGTTGCGGGCCTTTGTCAGTCAGGTCGTCGCCTGTGCCTCGGGCATTGAACTGACGCTGTATCTGGTGGGCGAAGACGCCACCCTGTACGGCAAGCCAGTGCCCGCCCTTGAGGCGACGGCGATACTGGCCGGCTGGCTGGAAGCGCTGCAGGCCGGCATGACTGCCCCGCTGCCGGTGGCGCTTAAAACCGCCATGGCCTGGCTGGAGCAGGAAGACG
>JAAEZO010000024.1 GCA_018222825.1 Gammaproteobacteria bacterium | reverse complement strand
CGATGATAGTGTGGCAGCTGCCATGTGAAAGTAGGTCACTGCCAGGCACCCAATTAAAAAGCCCGATTCGAAAGAGTCGGGCTTTTTTTGTTTTTGTACTTAGATGGCTTTGGCCCTCGCTCCTTACCCCTTACCTCTCCTCCCAATCTGTCATCTCATGTCTCAGGCTCTCAATTTAGTGAGCTGCTACTCATTCATGTTTACCCATCAGACAAGATTGCTTGCCTGAAGCCGAAAAACGGCATAGCGTTAGGTTGTAATAAAGCTGTCATTGCACTGTGCTTTAACTGGGCAATGACCATGTTAAGGGCCGAGCCCGAGGGAGTATGTCTATGGAAGACAATGACCGTAAACGCTTTATTCTGGATACCAACGTACTGCTTCACGAACCCCTTTCCATTTATTCCTTCAAGGAACATAACGTCGTCATCCCCATGACGGTGCTCGAAGAGCTGGATCGCATCAAGGATCGGCAAAAAGACGTCAGTCGCGATGCGCGGGTAGCGATTCGGACACTGGAAGGGATTTTTCACGATGCCACTCCCGAGCAGATAGTGGCCGGGGTGCCTCTGGGTCTTCAGGACGATGAGGCCTCGGGTACCATCGCCATCATCACCGACCGACACTTGCCCGAAGGCTATGCGGTATTTACCGACGATGAAGCCGACAACCGTATTATCAACACCGCTCTCTACCTGCAAAATCATACTGGCGAAGGTATGGCGGTGCTGGTGACCAAAGACATCAACATGCGGCTCAAGGCCAAGGGCGCGGGCCTGCAACATGTAGAGGACTACCGTTCCGATCAGTTGGTTGATGATATCCGATTGTTATCCAAGGGGTTTTATCATCAGGAAAACAGTTTCTGGGATCGAGTCGGCGAGTGTGACAGTGCGACTCACGGTCGGGAAGTGATCCATACGGTCGCCGATGAATTGCTGCCGGGCGCCTACATCAATCAGTATCTGGTTGATGATACGGATGATTTTGCCGGTCGCGTACTGGACAAGGCCGATGGCAAGGTCCGTTTCGTCGACCTGGGCCGAGAGCGAATGATGGGGCGTAAGGCCTGGGGGATTCATCCCAAGAACATCTATCAGGCCATGGCGCTGGATGCGCTGCTTGATCCCAATATCGAGCTGGTGATCCTCACCGGTCCGGCGGGCAGCGGTAAAACCCTGCTGGCCATGGCGTCGGCACTGGAGATGATCATCGAGAAAGGGATTTACGACAAGGTTATCGTGACGCGTAACACACCGGAAATAGCCGAAAGCATCGGCTTCTTGCCGGGTACCGAAGAAGAGAAAATGGCGCCCTGGCTGGCGGCCGTTACCGATACGCTGGAAGTACTGCACAAGCAGGATGAATGCATGGACGGCTCGCTCAGTTACATCATGGGCAAGGCCAATATTCAGTTCAAATCGGTCAACTTCATGCGCGGGCGCAGTATCCAGAATACCTTCGTACTGCTGGATGAATGCCAGAACCTGACCGCCTCGCAGCTGAAGACCATTATCACCCGCTGTGGTGAAGGCACCAAACTGGTATGTTCGGGCAATCTGGCCCAGATTGACTCTAACTACCTGACCCCGGTGACCTCCGGGCTGACCTACATAGTGGAACGCTTCAAGGATTTTGAAGGCAGTGCCAATGTGTACCTCAACGGCGTGGTTCGCAGCCGACTCGCCTCCTTTGCGGAAGAAAACCTCTAGCGGCCGAGATAGGCCTTCAACTCTTTGGTTTGGGGAGCTGACAACAGCTCCCTTTTTCCTTGCTCCAGGATGCGTCCGTCGTGCACAAAGGCGATGTTGTCGGCGACTCTGGCGGCTTCCTCCGGGTGATGGGTGACCAGTAACACCGTCAGTTGCAGCCGATCGGTCTGGTTGCGCAGCAGCTCCAGCAGCTCGAAGCGCAGGGCCGGATCCAGGGCGGAGAAAGGTTCATCCAGTAGTAGTACCGGCTGGCGACGGGCCAGACAGCGCGCCAGACCCACCCTTTGTTGCTGACCGCCGGACAGGCTCGAGGGTTTACGGTTCAGCAAGGCTTCTATGCCGACCTGACTGGCCACCTGCTGTACCCTTGCCTGCTGTTCTGGCGTTAGGCGCAACGAGGGGGCCAGACCGATGGCAATATTCTGATACACCGTCATATGCCAGAACAGATTGTTATCCTGGAACAGGGTGGTGATCGGTCGCCGGGCCGGTGTCAGTGGCAATAGATCCCGGCCATCATGCAGCAGCTGCCCGGAATCAATTTGGGTAAAGCCACCCACCATGGCCAGCAGGGTGGACTTGCCGGCTCCACTGGGGCCGATAAGGGCAGTGATTTCACCGGCTCCGGCCGCGAGGGTAAAACAGAGTTCCTGCTCCGGATAGCGGGAGCAGAGGTTATTCAGTTGCAGCATCTTTGCCTCCCAGCACACCTTCTATCAAACCAAACAGGCCCAGACTCAGCAGCAACAGCATCAGCGCGGTGGCGGCGGCATCTATCATCTGATAGTTGCCCAATTGCTGATACAGCAGCCAGGGCAGAGTTTGCAGCGACTGGCTGCCGAACAGGGCGATGGCGCTGAGATCACCGAGCGACAGCATCATCGCCAGTGCCAGTGCCAGCGCGATGGGTTTGCGCAGCAACGGCCATTCCACCAGCCTGAGCCGCGCCAGGCCCTGAACATCTAGACTGGTACAGAGCTGGCCATATTGACGGGCGACCTGTTCCATCGGCAGCTGCAAGGCGCGCAGCCCATAAGGCAACGCCATCAGGGCGTTGACCAGCAGCACCAGTATCGGTCCCAGGGTAAAAACATCGGCCACGTTACGCAGCAAAATAAAAAGCCCGGTCGAGAGCACCACCGCCGGCAGTACCAGAATGACGGAGCCGGAGGCTTCCATCAGCGCGGCACCGAGCCTGCGGTGTAACTGCAGTCGCAAATAGCGGCTGCTGCTGAGTAGCCCCAGGGTCAGCAATACCGACAGCAGTGCCGCACAGCCGGCAATGATCACCGAAGTGAGGGTGGCTTGCCACAGCTGGGGTGAATTCAGGGCGGGCCATAATCGAGGGTTGAGGCCGCTGACGATGACGGCCAGCAAGGGCGGCAGAAACAGCCCCAGGCTCAGGGTCAGGATCAGGGCATCCCACAGGCGCACCCCGATACGCAGTCTATCGGGCCGCAGGGCTAGCTCGTTGCTGCTGTTCTGCTCCGGCGGCGTGCGAGTCAGCCCGTATTGCAGCAGCAGAAAACCGCTGCAGAACAATAACTGCAGCAGGGCGAGCATACCCGCCAGTGGCAGATCGAAGTCGAAGCGCAACGCCTGATAAATGGCCACTTCCAGGGTGGTGGATTTAGGGCCGCCACCCAGGGCCATGACGGTGGCAAAGCTGGTGAAACACAGCATGAAGATCATGCTGCCTAGTGCCGGCAGCGCGCTTCTGATCGCCGGCCATTCCAGCCAGCGGAACAGTTGCCAGCCATTGAATCCAAGCTGGTTGGCCATCCGCCACTGACTGGCCGGTATGCTCTCTATGCCTTGCAGCAGAATACGGGCCGCCAGCGGCATATTGAAGAACACGTGAGCCAGCAGTATGCCGGTAAGGCCGTACAGGTACCCGACAGAATCGAACCCGAGTACCTGCAGCAGTTGGCTGACCCAGCCCTGACGGCCATGCACGGTGACGATGCCGAACACGACGAGGATGACGGGCAACACCAGTGACAACCCAAACAACCGCAACAAGATCCCACGGCCCGGAAACCGGCGACGGGACAGAGCCTGTGCCAGCGGAATAGCCAGCAGCAGGCTCAGCAGGGTAGACAGCAACGCCTGATAGAAACTGAACCAGACAACATGGTGCAGGTAGCTGTCGTGCAGCAGGCGAGACAGACCGCCCTGGCTGCTTTGCAGCAACAGGGCGGCAATCGGTCCGGCAGTGAGCAGCAGAATACCAAGCAGGCTCAAGCTGCCCGGCAGCCACCAGTACTTGCGATGCATCAGCGAGTAACGGCACCCAGCCACTGTCGAAGCCAGCCGCTGCGTTGGGTGGCAACCTGTTCGGCACTAAAGGAGAGGCTGTGCTCGGGGCTGACCAGGGTATCGAAGCTGGCGGGTAACGGTGTCTTGATCACCGGATACATCCAGTTACCGGCGGGAATCTCCTGCTGAAAGGCGGGGCTGACCATGAGTTGCATAAACTGTCTGGCCAGTTCGGGTTGCTGGCTGTTGTTCAGCATGGCGGCGACTTCCACCTGCAGATAATGGCCTTCCTCGAAGCCGGCGGCCCGGTACTGGGTCTTTTGCTCGGCCTCGATATGGTAGGCCGGAGAGGTGGTGTAGGACAGCACCAGATCCGCTTCGCCCTTGAGGAACATGCCGTAGGACTCGCTCCAGCCCTTGGTGACCGACACGGTGCGCTTGGCCAGGTTCTGCCACACGGCCGGCGCCTCGTCGCCATACAGCTTCTGTACCCACAGCATCAGGCCCTGACCGGGAGTGCTGGTGCGGGGATCCTGATACAGCAGGGTCAGTTCGGGACGGTCCAGCAGTTCGGCAAAACTTTGCGGCGGCTGCTTCAGCTTGTCGGCGTCGTAGATAAAGGCGAAATAACCGTAATCGTAGGGCAGGAAGGTGCTGTCGCTCCAGCCGCCGGGCACGGCAATACCGTCCAGCGACTGGCCATGCTCGGCCAGCAGCCCCGTATCCTTGGCGGCCTGCAGCAGATTGTTGTCGAGCCCCAGTATGATATCGGCCTTGTTATGACGGCCTTCCAGCCGCAGTCGATTCAGAATGGAGACGCCGTCATCCAGCGCCACCAGCTCGAGTTGACAGGCACACTCGGCCTCAAAGGCTTGTTTGATGGCCGGGCCGGGGCCCCAATCGGACGCAAATGAGCTATAGGTATAGATGGTCAGCGTCGGTATTTGTGCCATTGCCTGGCTGGCAGTAACGAGCAGGGAAAGGGCAATCAGGAACTTGTTCACAGGCCACTCCTTGTGGATGGATAAGGCCGAAAGCTTGAATTCCTGCGCCGGCACGAGCCGGGGGCGATGCACGAGTATGATCTCAGCGGTTGGCCGCACCCCGTTTAAGAATGGCCGCTATTGTAGGTTTATTCTTTTTGCTAAACCAGTGTCTTATAAACCACAGTCTGACAAGGAAGGTGAACCATGATGCCTGCTCAAGAAGAACAGCGCGTGTTCAATCGTATGCAGCTCGACTCCAAGGTTATTCTGGCTACAACCCAGAAAAGAGTAGAGGGAATTTGCCGCAATCTCAGTGCCGAAGGGGTGCTGATGGAAGTCGCCTCCGGTCAATGCGAGGTGGGGCAGGCGTGGCGGCTGGTGCTGCCTTCTGCCGACTCTGGGGTAGAACCGCTGATTGCCACCGCCAGCGTGATTCGGGTCGATGCCGGAGAGCGCACCGACATGGTGGCACTGGTATTGAGTGACGTGCACTGAGTCATCGCACAAACAATAACGCCGGCTTGTGCCGGCGTTGATATTTATTACTTTCGAAACCGCTTACAGCCAGCTGGGCTGCTTGGCTTCAAAGGCGTCGATCTGATCCTGATGCTGCAGGGTCAGGCCGATATTGTCGAGACCGTTGAGCAGGCAATAGCGGCGAAACTCGTCGATTTCGAACGGGAAGCTGAGTTCACCGGCACGTACCTGCTGGGCTTCCAGATCGACGGTGATCTCGGCCCCTTTATTGGCCTTGGCGTACTGGAACAGGGCATCGACCTGCTCTTCGGTCAGCCGTACCGGTACCATGCCGTTGTTGATGGCATTGCCATAGAAAATATCGGCAAAGCTGGGGGCGATAACCGCCTGCAGGCCGAAGTCGGCCAGCGCCCAGGGCGCGTGCTCGCGGCTGGAGCCGCAACCGAAGTTTTCCCGTGCCAGCAGGATCACCGCCTTGTCGTAAGGGGTCTGGTTCAGCACAAACTCCGGGTTGGGCTGCTCGCCGGCATCGTCGAGAAAGCGCGAGTCGTGAAACAGGTGCTTGCCGAAGCCGGACCGGGTGACCTTCTGCAAAAACTGCTTCGGGATGATCTGATCGGTATCTACGTTGGCCGCATCCAAAGGGGCGGCAATACCGGTTAATTGCTTGAATCCGCTCATGTTGTACCCCTTATAATTCCCGAATGTCGACAAAGTGACCGAAGACGGCGGCGGCGGCGGCCATGGCCGGGCTCACCAGATGAGTGCGACCACCGCGGCCCTGACGGCCTTCGAAGTTGCGGTTGCTGGTGGCGGCACAACGCTCGCCCGGCTGCAGCCGGTCGTTGTTCATGGCCAGGCACATGGAGCAGCCCGGCAGACGCCATTCGAAGCCGGCTTCGATGAAGATCTTGTCCAGACCTTCCGCTTCTGCCTGTGCTTTCACCTGCTGCGAGCCCGGTACCACCAGGGCCTGTACGCCGGAGGCGACCTTGCGGCCCTCGGCGATGGCGGCGGCGGCGCGCAAGTCTTCGATGCGGCTGTTGGTGCAGGAGCCGATAAATACCTTGTCGACGGCCACGTCGGTCAGCTTGGTGCCGCCTTGCAGCGCCATGTATTGCAGTGCCTTGATTGCAGACTGACGCTCGGTGGGATCCTTGATGTCTTCCGGCACAGGAATAATGGCATTAACGGCCATCACCTGACCCGGGTTGGTGCCCCAGGTAACCTGTGGCGCAATATCGGCACCGTCCAGCTCGATAACGGCGTCAAATTCGGCACCCTCATCGGACTTCAGGGTCTGCCAGTAGGCCACAGCCTGTTCCCACTGCTCGCCTTCGGGGGCGAACGGCTTGCCCTTGAGGTAGTCGAAGGTGGTCTGATCGGGGGCGACCAAGCCGGCCTTGGCGCCCAGCTCGATGGCCATGTTACAGATGGTCATGCGGGCTTCCATCGACAGCGACGCGATGGCGCTGCCACAGAATTCCACCACATAACCGGTACCGCCGGCGTGGCCGACCTTGCCGATAATGGCCAGCACCACGTCTTTGGCGCTGATGCCCGGCTTGAGTTCACCGTTGACCTGAATCTTCATGGTTTTGGCCCGGCCCTGCTTCAGGGTCTGGGTGGCCATGACGTGTTCCACTTCGGAGGTACCGATACCGAAGGCCAGGGCACCAAAGGCGCCGTGGGTAGCGGTGTGGGAGTCGCCGCAGACGATGGTGGTGCCGGGCAGGGTCAGACCCAGCTCGGGACCAATCACGTGCACTATGCCCTGGTACTTGTGGTGCAGGTCATACAGGGGTACGCCGAACTCTTTACAGTTGCTGGCCAGCGTTTCCATCTGGATGCGGGCCATTTCACCGGAGGCGGCGATGTCGTTGGTCTGGGTGGACACGTTGTGGTCCATGGTCGCCCAGGTGCGATCCGGGCGGCGCAGCTTGCGGCCCTTCTCGCGCAGGCCGTCAAAAGCCTGGGGCGAGGTCACTTCATGTACCAAGTGACGGTCGATATACAGCAGCGGCGTTTCGCCGGCCTGATCACGCACCAGGTGGGCATCGAATACTTTTTGATAAAGGGTGGTCGCCATTAGTTTGCTCTCCTGATGCGGGCGGTGATCTGCTCACCCATCTGGGCGGTGCTCTGCACCGGGTGGGCGGCATCATTGCTGTAGAGGTCGCCGCTGAAGTAACCGGCAGCCAGGGTTTCGCTCACGGCGCGCTCAATGGCCTGGGCCGCTTCTTCCTGCTTGAAGCTGTAACGCAGCATCAGGGCGGCAGACAGGATCTGGGCGATGGGGTTGGCAATGCCCTGACCGGCGATATCCGGGGCGGAGCCGCCGGCCGGTTCGTACAGGCCAAAGCCCTTGTCGTTGAGGCTGACCGAAGGCAGCAGGCCCATGGAGCCGGTGATCATCGCCATTTCGTCGGAGATGATGTCGCCGAACAGGTTGGAGCACAGCATCACGTCGAACTGGGACGGATCCTTGATCAGCTGCATGGTGGCGTTGTCGATATAGATGTGGTTCAGGGTCACATCCGGGTAGTCCTTGGCCACGTCGATGACCACTTCGCGCCACAGGATGGAGGCCTGCAGTACGTTGGCCTTGTCGACCGAGGTGACGATGCCGCGACGGCCGCGAGCGGCTTCGAACGCCAGGCGGGCGATGCGCTCGATTTCATAGCGGTGATAGACTTCGGTGTCGAACGCCTTTTCGTTGGCGCCGGTGCCTTCGCGACCCTTGGGCTGACCGAAGTAGATGCCGCCGGTCAGCTCACGCATGCAGACGATGTCGAAGCCGCGGGCGCTGATGTCGGCACGCAGTGGCGAGAAACCTTCCAGCCCCTGATAGATACGGGCCGGGCGCATGTTGCAGAACAGCTTGAAATGACCGCGCAGGGGCAACAGGGCGCCACGTTCCGGCTGGTCGTTGGGGGGCAGATTTTCCCACTTGGGGCCGCCCACCGAGCCGAACAGCACCGCATCGGCGGCTTCACAGCCGGCCAGGGTGGTTGCCGGCAGGGGAGTGCCGTGGTTGTCGATGGCGATACCGCCCACATCATGGTGGCTCAGTTCCAGACTGAAACCGAATTCAGTCTGCACCTTGTCCAGTACCTTCAGCGCCTCGGTCATTACCTCGGGGCCGATGCCGTCTCCGGGCAATACGGCAACCTTGTAGCTTGCACTCATACTTACACTGTCTCCATACGAATTTTTTTCTGAATTTCTTCTTTCTTTTCCGCGACCTGCTCGGCCCGGTAGATGCTGTTGATCACATGCACCAGCGCCTGGGCGGAAGACTCGACGATGTCGGTGGCCAGTCCCATGCCGTGGAACTTGCGCTCTTTATATTCGGCGACGATATCGACCTGGCCGAGGGCATCTTTGCCTTCGCCCTTGCTCTTCACTTCGTACTTGTCGATACGGATGTCGTAGCCGGTGACGCGGTTGATGCACTGGTAGACCGCATCGACCGGACCATTGCCCACGGCGGCTTCGTTGACGGTTTCGCCGCCGACGCTCATGCGCACGCTGGCGGTAGACATGACATTACTGCCCGACTGTACGCTCAGGTAATTGAGCTTGAACTGCTCCGGCTCTTCGTGGATCTGGCTGAAGAACACCAGCGCTTCCAGGTCGTAGTCGAATACCTGACCCTTGCGATCCGCCAATGCCAGGAAGCTGGTGTAGAGGGTATCGAGATCGTAGTCCTGCTCGCTGTATCCCATCTCGGCCATGCGATGCTTGATCACGTGGCGACCGGAGCGGGACGTCAGGTTGAGCTGATTCTTGGGCAGGCCGATGCTCTCGGGGGTGATGATCTCGTAGGTATTCTTGTTCTTCAGCACGCCGTCCTGATGAATACCGGACGAGTGGGCGAAGGCGTTGGCACCCACGATGGCCTTGTTGGGTTGCACCGGCATGTTGCACAGGTTACGCACCAGCTGGCTGGTACGGTAGATTTCCTGATGCTTGATATTGGTGTGTACCCCGAGCAAGTCGCCCCGGGTTTTCATGACCATGGCCACTTCTTCCAGCGAGCAGTTGCCGGCCCGTTCGCCGATGCCGTTGATGGTACATTCGATCTGGCGGGCGCCTTGTTGCACTGCGGTGATGGAGTTGGCCACCGACATACCCAGATCGTCATGGCAATGCACCGAGATGACCGCCTTATGGATATTGGGCACCCGGTTGAACAAGGTTTCTATGATGCTGCCGAATTCGCTTGGCACCGTGTAACCCACGGTATCGGGAATGTTGACGGTGGTGGCGCCGGCCTTGATCACCGCTTCAACCATGCGGCACAGGTTGTCGATGGGGGTGCGGCCTGCATCTTCACAGGAAAATTCCACATCGTCGGTGTAACCACGGGCATGTTTGACCGCGTCGACACTCATCTCCAGCACCGAGTCGAAATCCTTGCGCAGTTTGCTCTGCACATGAATGTCGGAGGTGGAGATAAAGGTGTGAATGCGGAACTGATCGGCTACCCGCAAGGCTTCGCCGGCGGCGTCGATATCGGCCTTGAGGGCGCGCGACAGGGCGCAGACCCGGCTGTTCTTGATGTGACGGGCGATGGTCTGCACCGACTCGAAATCACCGGGTGAGGAAATAGGAAAGCCGACTTCCATTACGTCGACCCCGAGACGTTCCAGCGCCAGGGCGATCTGCAGTTTTTCCTTGACCGTCAGGCTGGCGGAAAGCGCCTGTTCGCCATCTCTCAAGGTGGTATCGAATATAATGACCTGGTTCGACATGTCGCTTTCCCTCTGTTGTTCCTTGCCGCCCGCGACAGATATAAAAAACCCGTGCGGATGGCACGGGTTTTAGTATGAATATATGTGGATGATGAATTCCAGCTACGCTCGACCCGTGCGCTTGAGCACCCCTGAGGTTAGTAGTAGTAGCTGAATATGTTTGAACATAGCACTCATCACCGAAGAAGAATCCGTTAACAACGCTATACCAATAACGGGAATCGATGATGGTGTCAATATTAGCGATGTCGATAACAAAAGATAAATAGTGGGGGTGATAAGGTTATCGGGTTGTTGTGCAGTTTTTTGTGTCGTTTATATGTTTTTAACTTGGGTTTTAATGCTGTAATTTTCTTTTTTGTTGGTTTTATGTCTCATATCGACCATGAGGGCTTTTTTGTAGAAAAAGGGGTAATAATGATGTCATCTGTTCACCTCAACATAGCGCATGGTAGTGCGAGGGGATGGCATGGCATTATCAGCGGTGCGGCTGGGTCATGAAGGCGGCAAAACGACGCAACCCGTGATTTGGTCTGACTTCAGGCTCTCAACTGGCCCCGTTTTCTGAATGGCGTCCGTGCTATAAAAACGCTGAGAGCTCTGTCGGGTATGGTCAAACGTCGCTTTTTATAAAGCTCGTAGACAAGTGATTTAAAGCAGGTTAAGGTGATTTTTGATCCTTTTTCTGCCTATTTACATGCTGCATGGCAGAAGTGTTTGTTTCATAAAGATAAAAAACTGTTCACTTTGCCATATTGCGTCAGTTCGGCCGGGCTGTTCAGGCTGCGGAAGATGGCCAGGGTGAATGGAGTAAAGCCTGGAGGGCTTATCATGGAGATGTTATCAGGCGCGGAAATGGTAGTGCGGGCGCTGGAAGATCAGGGAGTCGAGCATATATTCGGTTACCCCGGCGGTTCAGTGCTTGATATCTATGACGCCTTATTTGAAAACGGCAAGATGGAACACGTACTGGTGCGCCACGAACAGGCCGCCGTACACATGGCCGATGGCTACACCCGCGCTACCGGCAAGGTAGGTACCGTGCTGGTTACCTCGGGCCCGGGGGCGACCAACTGCATTACCGGTATTGCCACCGCCTACATGGACTCCATTCCCATGGTGATCCTGTCCGGTCAGGTGCCCACCTATTATATCGGTGACGACGCCTTCCAGGAGACCGACATGATCGGTATCTCGCGGCCCATCGTTAAGCACAGTTTCTTGTGCAAGACCGCCGCAGACATTCCGCTGGCGATCAAGAAAGCCTATTACATCGCGGCCACCGGACGCCCCGGCCCTGTGGTGGTGGATCTGCCCAAAGACGTGCAGAATCCGAAAGAAAAGCATCCCTATGTGTACCCCAGCTCGGTGGAAATGCGTTCCTACAGTCCGACCGGTATCGGGCATAAAGGCCAGATCAAGAAGGCGATGAAAGCCCTGGCCGACGCCAAGCGTCCGGTCATGTACGTGGGTGGCGGTGCCGTTACCGCCGAAGCCAGTGCACTGGTGGTTCAACTGGCCGAGTTGTTTAACCTGCCGGTGACCAACACCCTGATGGGCCTGGGTGCCATGCCGGGTACTCACAAGCAGTTTGTCGGTATGCTCGGCATGCATGGTACCTATGAAGCCAACAAGACCATGCATAACTCGGATCTGATTCTGGCCATCGGTGCCCGTTTCGACGACCGGGTGACCAACAACGTCGAGAAGTTCTGTCCTCACGCCACCATAGTGCATGTGGATATAGATCCGACCTCGATTTCCAAGAATATCAAAACCCATATTCCCATCGTGGGCTCCGCCGATACGGTGCTGGCGCAAATGCTGGAAGCCATTCGCGAGCTGGGCCTGAAAACCGACCCGCAGGCGATGAGCGACTGGTGGGAACAGATAGAGCAGTGGCGTGCCCGTGATTGCCTGAGCTTTGAAACCAGCGAGCAGTACATCAAGCCGCAGCAGGTGATTCAGTCGGTCTATCGCATCACCAAGGGCGAAGCCATGGTCAGCTCCGATGTGGGCCAGCACCAGATGTTTGCCGCCCTCTACTATCCGTTCGACAAGCCGCGCCAGTGGATAAACTCCGGTGGCCTCGGCACCATGGGCTTTGGTTTACCGGCGGCGATGGGCGCCAAGTTGGCTCGTCCCGACGCGGTGTCGGTCTGCGTAACCGGTGATGGTTCCATTCAGATGAATATTCAGGAACTGTCCACCTGTATGCAGTACAACATACCGGTGAAGATCATCTCCATGAACAACCATGCCCTGGGCATGGTGAAGCAGTGGCAGAAGATGTTCTACGAGGGTCGCCAGAGCCATTCCTACATGGATTCTCTGCCCGACTTCGTCAAGCTGGCCGAGTCTTACGGTCACGTAGGGATTCGGGTTTCCGACCCTAAAGAGCTGGATGCGGCGCTGGAGAAGTGTTTCTCCATGACCGACAAGCTGGTGTTTATGGATATTCAGATTGACCCGGAAGAGCATGTCTATCCCATGCAGATCAAAACCGGAGCCATGGATGAAATGTGGTTAAGCAAAACGGAGAGAACCTGATGCGGCGTATTATATCCCTGTTGCTGGAAAACGAGTCCGGAGCACTGAGCCGGGTCGTGGGTTTGTTTTCCCAGCGGGCCTACAACATCGAGACCCTGACGGTGGCGCCGACCGAAGATTCGACCCTGTCGCGGATGACCATCGTTACCACCGGTGACGATCGCGTCATCGAGCAGATCACCAAGCAGCTGAACAAGCTGGTGGATGTACTGAAAGTAAGCGACCTGAGCGATGGCGATCATATCGAGCGTGAAATCGTGCTGGTCAAGGTGCGCGCCGATGGCGCCAACCGTGATGAGGTCAAGCGTACCGCCGATATCTTCCGCGGCCAGATCGTCGACGTGACCCCGCATCTGTACACGGTGCAGCTGGTCGGCACCAGCGACAAGCTGGATGCCTTCATCCGCAACATGAGTGAAACCACCGAGGTAGTGGAAGTGGTTCGCAGTGGTGTGTGCGGCGTGTCGCGCGGCGAGAAATCCCTGCGCGCCTGAATATCTGTTGCTTGATGTTGAAAAACCGCCTGCGGGCGGTTTTTTATTGCCTGGCGAACGTTACAGGCGGCCTGACGGCATTATTGCAACCGTGATGATCGCGGGTACCAGCAGCCGAATGGCGAGCGCTGGAGCTGCCATTTTGGCGGCTATCCGTTCATGCAAATCGTCATTATCAGAAGGGGATACATGGTCTGCACCGAAAATGATCCCGCAACTGAGCGGACTCGTGGTTTAAATGTTCCTGCCAGCGCGAGCGGGCTCCCAGCCGCTCTCAAAAATAGTTGACATCTGCCATCAGCAGTTGAAAATCAGAGCCAGATGTTTGGTGGGTGGGAGCCAGAAATGCCAGCGGAAAGTGGGACGGCCCGTTCCCTGAATAAAAGTGCAGCCAAAAATGCATTCAGTCAGCACGACCGGCAGTTGCTGGATCTTTACGGCGTTCTGGTCGATGGTCTGGCCGAAATGTTCGGCAAGCACTGTGAGGTGGTATTGCACTCGCTGGCAGATCCGAGTCGTTCGGCACTCAAGGTGGCCAACGGCGGCCATAGTGGTTGCCAGGTCGGCGCACCGATGGGCGAGCAGGCGTTGCGGCTGTTACCCGAGCTGGAGCGGCAAGGGGAGGCGCAGTGGCTGACCTGCTTTACCCAGAGCCGGCTAGGTACCCCGATGAAGTCCTCGGTCCAGATGCTGCGTGATCGGCAGGGCGACGCCATCGGCCTTCTGTGCATCAACCTGCACCTGGGCGCGCCGTTTCACGAACTGATGGCCGACTTTCTGCCAAAGGTGGCGGAGCGGGCCGAAGTGTCGCCGGAAAACTTCAACAACAACGTGGAAGAGCTGGTGACCCTGACGGTGGAGCGCACCATCGATGCCATCAACGCCGATCCGGATGTGGCCAACAACGCCAAGAACAAGCAGATCGTCACCACCCTCTATGAAAAGGGCATTTTCGATATCAAGGACGCCATCGCCATGGTGTCGAACAAGCTCAATATATCCAAACACACCGTTTATCTTTATATTCGACAAAAAAAACGCGATGACGAAGAACCATCGCCCCACCAGGAGAACCCATGACTAAAACAATCATCGCCACCGACCAGGCTCCCGCCGCCATTGGTCCTTATGTTCAGGCTACCCGCATCGGCAATATGGTGTATACCTCTGGCCAGATCCCGCTCGATCCGGTGAGCATGGATGTGGTTGAAGGCGGTATCGAAGCCCAGACCAAGCAGGTAATGGACAACCTGATGGCCGTGCTGGCCGAAGCTGGTGCCGATGCGTCCAGCGTACTCAAGACCACCTGCTTCCTGTCCGACATGAACAACTTCCTGGCCTTCAACGAAGTCTATGCCAGCTATTTCACCCTGGGTGCGCCGGCGCGTTCCTGTGTGGAAGTGGCCCGTCTGCCCAAAGACGTGCTGGTAGAAGTGGAAGCGGTTGCCTACGTCGAATAAGTCTTGCCCGGGGCAGCCGTCGGTTGCCCCATTCTGTCCGGATCCCGTCATGAAACCAGCTTCCCTGCAGTTTGCCCTCTTGGTCACCGGCCCCTGTTACGGTACCCAGTCGGCAGCGGATGCCTACCGCTTTGCCTGCGCCCTGTTGCAGCAGGGTCATGTGATCAATCAGATTTTCTTCTATCAGGAAGGCGTACATAACGCCAGCCTGCTGGTGCAGCCGGCCGGCGATGAAACCCACCTGCAGCAGGCCTGGGTCGAGCTGGCTATGACGCACGGGCTGACGCTGGATGTCTGTGTGGCCGCCGCATTGCGCCGCGGCGTCAGTGACGAGGCGAGCGCGACTCAGGCCGGACTGGCGCAGTGGAACCTGGTGTCGCCTTTCCGGCTCAGCGGGCTGGGCTCGCTGGCGCAGGCGGCGCTGAGTGCCGACCGGGTGGTGCAATTTTGAATTGCGGTAACTTAACGAGTACATGCCGATGAACAAGGTCGCCTTTATTTTTCGAACGCCGCCTCATGGCTCGGCCTCCGGTCGGGAAGGGCTGGACGCGGTGCTTGCCACCTCGGCGCTGAGTGAAGACATCGGTGTGTTCTTTATCGGCGACGGTGTCTATCAGCTGCTGGCCGATCAGGAGCCAGGCTCGATACTGGGACGGCATTATGCGCCCACCTTCGGCCTGCTCGAGCTGTATGACGTCGACAACGTCTACATCAGCGCCGAAGCGCTGGCCGAACGTGGACTGTCGAAAGACCGACTGGCTATCGATGCAGCGGTGCTGTCACCGTCCGAATTACAGCTACGGCTGGCGGATTACCCGGTACGGCTGAGTTTCTGAGGACCCCATGCTACACACGGTAAAATACTCTCCCTTTGCGCGTCATGATCTGGAACAGGCGCTGGCGCAGATGCAGCATGACGACCGGTTATTGTTATGGCAGGATGCGGTGATTGCGGTCACGGTACCTGTCTGGCAAACACGGTTACAGGCTCTGGCCGACAGCGGACGCCTCTATGTGATGCAGGAAGACCTGCAGGCGAGGGGGCTGAAGCATGAACTGGGTGAACCTGTTACCATGGCCGGGTTGGTCGAACTGGTGGCAAAACTGGGCAGCCCTCAGGCCTGGTGACGACTTTGGCACAAATCAGGTGCCAAAAATTGTATAAATCTTGACTCGCCAGCACGGCAAGCATAGAATTTTGCGTCCCCGCTTTTGGGGATAGATTTTTCACAACTGTAGAACGATACTTTTCAGGAGCTGTTAATGGCAACAATTAACCAGCTGGTTCGCAAGCCTCGCCAACAAGCCGTAGCTAAAAGCAACGTGCCGGCGCTGGAAGCTTGCCCGCAGAAACGCGGTGTATGTACCCGCGTATACACCACCACCCCGAAGAAGCCGAACTCCGCACTGCGTAAAGTATGTCGTGTTCGTCTGACCAACGGTTTCGAAGTTAACTCCTACATCGGTGGTGAAGGCCACAACCTGCAGGAGCACTCCGTAGTACTGATCCGTGGCGGTCGTGTTAAAGATTTGCCAGGTGTGCGTTATCACACCGTACGTGGCGCACTGGACACCTCAGGTGTTTCCGCACGTCGCCAGGCCCGTTCCAAGTACGGTGCCAAGAAGCCCAAGTCTTAATGGTTCTCCGTTAAGTAAGGCCAAACATTTTATTTTTTAACCTGTTGTGTTTTGGGTTATCCCTGAAGTTACGGAGAGTTTGCAATGCCAAGACGTCGCGTAATCGGCCAGCGTAAAATCCTGCCGGATCCTAAGTTCGGATCCGAGCTGCTGGCAAAATTCGTAAACATCGTAATGGTAGATGGTAAGAAATCTACCTCTGAAAAGATTGTTTACGGTGCTCTGGAAATCGTTGCTGACAAGACCAGCAAAGAGCATCTGGCGCTGTTTGAAGAAGCGCTGGACAACATTCGTCCTACTGTTGAAGTTAAATCGCGCCGTGTAGGTGGTTCTACCTACCAGGTGCCGGTTGAAGTACGCCCCGTGCGTCGTAATGCCCTGGCCATGCGCTGGTTGGTAGACGCCGCTCGTAAGCGTGGTGAAAAATCTATGGCTCAGCGTCTGGCTGGCGAGCTGCTGGATGCCGCTGAAAACAAAGGTTCTGCGGTTAAGAAGCGTGAAGACGTTCACCGTATGGCCGAAGCAAACAAAGCGTTTGCCCACTACCGCTGGTAATTGGATGGGTGCGGCATTGCCGCACCCGTTTGATTGCTTACTAAGGACAATCGACCTTAGCAAGAGGATATTATTGTGGCTCGTACAACTCCCATTGAGCGTTACCGTAACATTGGTATCAGCGCTCACATTGACGCCGGTAAAACGACAACCACCGAACGTGTGTTGTTCTATACCGGTGTAAGCCATAAGATCGGCGAAGTACATGATGGCGCTGCTACCATGGACTGGATGGAGCAGGAACAAGAGCGTGGTATCACCATTACCTCTGCCGCTACTACCTGTTTTTGGGATGGTATGGCGCATCAGTATCCACAGCACCGTATTAATATCATCGACACCCCCGGGCACGTTGACTTCACCATTGAAGTAGAACGTTCCATGCGGGTGCTCGATGGTGCCGTTATGGTCTACTGTGCCGTTGGTGGCGTTCAGCCCCAGTCTGAAACCGTATGGCGTCAGGCTAACAAGTACCAGGTGCCGCGTATTGCGTTCGTCAACAAGATGGACCGTACCGGTGCCAACTTCCTGCGGGTGGTTGAGCAGATCAAGTCACGTCTGAAAGGCGTGCCGGTCCCTGTTCAGCTGCCAATCGGCGCAGAAGAAAACTTCACCGGCGTTGTTGACCTCATCAAGATGAAGGCCATCAACTGGAGTGAAGAAGACCACGGTACCACTTTTGTCTACGAAGACATTCCTGCCGAAATGCAGGAACTGGCTGACGAATGGCATCAGAATCTGGTTGAGGCTGCAGCCGAGGCCAATGAAGAGTTGATGGACAAGTACCTGGAAGGCGGCGAGCTGTCGGAAGCGGAAATCAAAGCTGCTTTGCGTAGTCGCGTGCTGAACAGCGAAATCATCCTGGTCACCTGTGGCTCTGCGTTCAAGAACAAGGGCGTACAGGCGATGCTGGACGTGGTGATTGACTATCTGCCGTCGCCGGTAGAAGTTCACGCCATCAGCGGTCTGAAAGAAGATGGCGAAACGCCGGACACGCGTCCGGCCGACGATGCCGCTCCTTTCTCTGCGCTGGCGTTCAAGATTGCGACCGACCCGTTCGTGGGCAATCTGACCTTTTTCCGCGTGTACTCCGGTGTGGTAAATACCGGTGATGCCGTGCTGAACTCGGTCAAGGGCAAGCGTGAGCGTTTTGGCCGCATCGTCCAGATGCATGCCAACAAGCGTGAAGAGATCAAATCCGTTTGTGCCGGTGACATTGCCGCCGCTATCGGTCTGAAAGACGTGACTACCGGTGACACCCTGTGTGCTCCGAACGCGCCTATCATTCTGGAGCGTATGGAGTTTCCGGAACCGGTTATCTCCGTGGCCGTTGAACCCAGAACTCAGGCCGACCAGGAAAAAATGGGTATGGCACTGGGCCGTCTGGCGCAGGAAGATCCGTCTTTCCGCGTATGGACCGACGAAGAATCGGGGCAGACCATCATCGCCGGTATGGGCGAGCTGCATCTGGACATCATCGTCGACCGTATGCGTCGTGAATTCAAGGTAGAAGCCAACGTGGGTAAACCCATGGTTGCCTACCGTGAAAGTATCCGTGACAGTGTCGAACAGGAAGGCAAGTTCGTACGCCAGTCCGGAGGCCGTGGTCAGTTTGGTCATGTATGGATCAAGATCGAGCCGCAACCAGAAGGTACCGGCTACATCTTCGAGAACGCCGTTGTCGGTGGTGTTATTCCCAAGGAATACATCCCCGCTGTAGACAAGGGCATTCAGGAACAGATGAAGCAGGGTGTTCTGGCGGGTTATCCGATCGAAGACATCAAGGTCACGCTGTACGATGGTTCTTATCACGATGTTGACTCTTCTGAAATGGCCTTTAAAATCGCCGGTTCTATGGCGTTTAAAGCGGGCTTCATGAAATGTAATCCCGTGCTGCTTGAACCTGTGATGAAGGTTGAAGTAGAGACGCCGGAAGAGTATATGGGTGATGTTATCGGTGACGTGAATCGTCGTCGTGGTATCATCGAAGGCATGGAAGATGGCCCCTCCGGCAAGGTTATTAATGCCGTGTTGCCGCTGTCTGAAATGTTCGGCTACGCTACAGACCTGCGTTCACAGTCGCAAGGTCGTGCTTCTTACTCCATGGAGTTTGCCAAGTACGCCGAAGTACCTGCCAGCATGGCTGAAGCGATTATTGCTCGTAAAGGTTAACTAATCTTTGTTTAAACTCCCCATCCTTATAAGGGGTGGGATCAAACTAGGAAGGACTAGTCCGTGTCTAAAGAAAAATTTGAACGTAACAAACCGCACGTAAACGTAGGTACTATCGGCCACGTTGACCACGGTAAAACCACTCTGACCGCTGCCATCACCAACGTGCTGGCCAAGCAGTTCGGCGGCGCCGCTCGCGCTTTCGACCAGATCGATAACGCTCCTGAAGAAAAAGCGCGTGGTATCACCATCGCTGCTTCTCACGTTGAGTACGACACCGAAGCACGTCACTACGCACACGTTGACTGCCCTGGACACGCCGATTACGTTAAAAACATGATCACCGGTGCTGCTCAGATGGATGGCGCTATCCTGGTTGTTGCTGCGACCGATGGTCCTATGCCGCAAACTCGTGAGCACATCCTGCTGGCCCGTCAGGTTGGCGTACCTTACATCGTTGTGTTCATGAACAAGTGTGACATGGTTGACGATGAAGAGCTGCTCGAGCTGGTAGAAATGGAAGTGCGTGAACTGCTGTCCGAGTACGACTTCCCGGGCGACGACATTCCGGTTATCCAGGGTTCTGCTCTGAAAGGCCTGGAAGGCGACCCGCAGTGGGAACCGAAGATTCTGGAACTGGCTGCCGCGCTGGATTCCTACATCCCCGAGCCTGAGCGTGCCGTTGACGGTGCTTTCCTGCTGCCGATCGAGGACGTGTTCTCTATCCAGGGCCGTGGTACCGTTGTTACCGGTCGTGTTGAGCGCGGTATCGTTAAAGTTGGTGAAGAAGTGGAAATCGTTGGTATCAAAGATACCATCAAGACTACTTGTACCGGCGTTGAAATGTTCCGCAAGCTGCTGGACGAAGGTCGTGCTGGTGAGAACGTAGGCGTTCTGCTGCGTGGTACCAAGCGTGAAGACGTTGAGCGTGGTCAGGTTCTGGCCAAGCCGGGTTCAATCAACCCGCACACTGACTTCGAATCCGAAGTATACGTGCTGTCCAAAGAAGAAGGCGGTCGTCACACTCCTTTCTTCAAAGGCTACCGTCCTCAGTTCTACTTCCGTACTACTGACGTGACCGGTACCATTGAACTGCCAGAAGGCGTTGAAATGGTTATGCCTGGCGACAACATCAAAATGGTTGTTAGCCTGATTGCTCCTATCGCGATGGAAGACGGTCTGCGTTTCGCCATCCGTGAAGGTGGCCGTACCGTAGGTGCAGGCGTTGTAGCCAAGATCGTTAAGTAATAACGTTTCTTGATTGCACGAAAAAGGAGGCTTCGGCCTCCTTTTTTCGTTTCTGCGCGACGGCAAATCAATAACATTAGTATATGCTAATATTATTGATTTGCCGTATGCTGTTAGCAGTGGCGTTATCTTCGCTATTCAGCCAATTCATCGAGGTGTTATATGGATATCAAACCGGTCACTTCCTCTTTTTCGGTTGCCGATCAGGTGACCGAAGCCGATTTACCGCAGCTAAAGGCGTTGGGGTACCGTACGCTGATTTGCAACCGGCCCGATGCTGAAGTTGAAGGCCAGCCGGCAGCCGAGAGCTTGGCTGCGCGTGCGCGGGAGCAGGGGTTTGACTGGCACTGGATCCCTATTTCGTCCGGTCAGTTCACCGAGAATGCAGTAGCCGACTTTAGTCAGGCGTTGGCCGGTCACCAACCGGTACTGGCCTTCTGCCGGACCGGCACCCGTTCCATTACCCTGTGGGCGCTGGCCCAGGCAGGCGAAAAGCCAACGGCCGAGTTGCTGGGGCTTGCCGCTGCGGCGGGTTATGACCTGTCGGCGCTGACGCCGCGTTTGAACGCCACCTCGGCCAGGCGCTAAACCATGCAGCTACCTCTGTTCAGCTGGCTGAAAGAGTATGACAAGGCGACCCTAGGGCAGGATCTTGGCGCGGCTCTGATCGTGACACTGATGCTGATTCCGCAGTCGCTGGCGTACGCCATGCTGGCCGGGTTGCCGGCAGAGGTGGGATTGTATGCCAGTATACTGCCGCTGGCGGTCTACGGTATCTTCGGCTCCAGCCGCACACTATCAGTGGGGCCGGTGGCGGTATTGTCGTTGATGACGGCGTCGACCCTGGGGCAGTTGGCGCTGGAGGGCGTGCACTATCTGGACGGCGCGCTGGCACTGGCATTGATGAGCGGCGGCTGGTTGCTGTTGTTTGGTCTGTTGCGGCTGGGGTTTGTGGCCCATTTTATCAGTCATCCGGTGATGTCCGGCTTTATCAGTGCCTCGGCGCTGTTGATCACCCTGAGTCAGCTGGGACCTTTGCTGGGGGTGAGTCTGTCTGGGCATCAGTTACTGGCGTTGGTGGACTTGTTCCGCCAGTTTGACCGCATCACCACGGCGACACTAGTGTTGTCTGTCATCAGCCTTGGGCTGCTGTTCTGGTCGCGCTCCCGGCTGCGCTCATGGTTGCTGCGGCTGGGAGCCGGAGAGGCCGTGGCAACGGCGCTGGTGCGCCTGGCTCCGGCCTTGCTGGTGCTGGCCGGGATCCTGCTGTCTGATGGACTAGGCCTGGCCTCACGCGGTGTTGCTCTGGTCGGCCAGGTACCGGCCGGGCTACCATCTTGGAGCTGGCCGCAGTGGTCGGCGTTACCCTGGCAAAGTATGGTGCTGCCCTCGCTGCTGCTGGCTCTGGTCGGCTTTGTCGAGTCGGTATCGGTCGGCCAGACCCTGGCCGCCAGACGACGTCAGCGCATCACGCCCAATCAGGAGCTGATTGGGTTGGGGCTGTCCAACCTTACGGCCGGGCTGTCGGGGGGCATGCCGGTCACCGGTGGCTTTGCCCGTTCGGTGGTCAACTTCGATGCAGGGGCCCGCACCCCGGCCGCCGGTATTTACACCGCCATTGGCATCACGCTGGTCGGCTTGTGGCTGGCTCCCTGGCTGAGCCTGTTACCCAAGGCCATACTGGCGGCGACCATAGTGGTGGCGGTGCTGGGGTTACTGGATCTCAGCCAATTTCGCCATACTTGGCGCTATGCCCGCACCGACTTTATTGCGCTGAGTCTGACCTTTATGGTGACGCTGGTGGTGAATGTGGAGCTGGGGCTGCTGGTGGGCATTGCCGCCTCGCTGCTGTTGCATCTTTATCATAGCTATCGGCCACACTGGGCCGAGGTAGGACTGATTGCCGGCACTGAATATTTTCGCAATCGCCTGCGCCACCAGGTCGAGCTGGACAGAACCCTGTTATGCCTGCGGGTTGACGAGAGTCTGTACTTTGCCAATGCGGGCCAGCTTGAGAATATTATTACTGCGCTGATCAGCGTCAGACCCGAGGTGCGGCATCTGGTGCTGCAATGCAGTGCCATCAATCGAATCGATGCCTCGGCGCTGGACAGTCTGCGCATGATCAACGAGCGATTGAAGCTGGCCGGCATCGGTTTTCATCTGGCCGAGGTCAAGGGTCCGGTAATGGACAAGCTGATGCAGACGCCGTTGCCGAGTGAGCTGAACGGGCATCTTTTTCTGACCATGTATCAGGCGTGGAGCAGTTTGACCACACAGCCCGAATATGTGATTTAAGGCGTTTTTTTCAACACACAATGACTTGCATTGATAACTCATATCATTTAGATTTACCGCATCAACGCGGAGGGTTCATTGATGTATGTGTGTTTGTGCAGGGGCATTACCGACAGCCAGTTGCGTGCGGCGGTGGCAGAAGGCAACACCGAATTCAGAGATCTGAAACAGGAATTTGGTGTGGGCGCCCAATGTGGCAAATGTATCCCGGTTGCCCTGGCCATTCTGGCTGAGGAAAACGCCAAGGCACAGCTTTACTACGAAGTGGCCTGAACCTCATCAACCCGCCATGATAAGCCCCGTAAGGGGCTTTTTTGCGTTTGGTCGTGTGGCTTTTTGATGGTACTGGCCAGTATGAAAGCGGCGTAAAGAACCCGTAATTCAGTATTGGCATACCGGATTACGACAGTTATCTGCACGACAGAACCGGGCAATAAGCCGGCTTTTGCCCGGTCGGGCTCAGTAACGATCCAGCTGTTTGTAGGCGTATTTGGGTCTGTTGCTGAGGATCTGGCTTTTTTGTTCTTCACTCATGTTGGCCGGATTCAGACCCAGTACCTTGAAGGTGAGCAATGGCCGCGCCGCTATGGTGATCATCAGAGGCTTGATGGCGTTGAGCCCTGCTTCTCCGGGCTCACCGAAGGCATAGGTCAGAATACCCTGCTCCAGCAGATTTTTGACGGCAGGCTCGGTGACCGGCAGTTTTATGACGTTTTTACGCTGAATCACGAACTCTCGCAGTACCGCCTTTTCGCTGGCATCGAGGTAATCCAGCAATTCCTTCAGCAGCTTCTGTTGCATCAAGCGCTGCTTGCGATAAAACACATGCTGAAACAGCATGATGGCGGCGTGAGACAAAAAGTAAGCCGCGGATGCGACCATGCCCAGTACAAACAGCAGCCGATAGTCATTCAGCCAGAGGCCGAAAGCACCGGAAAACAGATGGTTTGGCAGCAGTGTCATCAGCATGCAGCTCAGCAGTAGCCAGCACATAAACCAGTTCAGCGATGAAATCTGTCGTAAATCCAGCATCTTCTTCTCCCCAATTCCAGACGCCCGTCTGAAGTAGCAGCATTAAAGCAAAGTGCGTGCCATGAGCCAAACCTGTGCCATGACCGATATGGCGCCTGCCCGGGGGGCAGGGTAAGCCGGTCGGGTAGTGGATATGCGCATGGGTTATCTGGGGTAAATAAGTGACAAATAAATTACCTTTACGTTAAGTGTATACAAAAGATCTTAACATTGTGTGTGTTTTGTGTTTTATTAGTATTCAAATAACCTCTATTGTTACAGTCGACAGGGAGTCCAGGTAAATGAGTACAGTTACACTTGAACAGGCGCTGACCATCACCCGTGGTGCCTTGCAGCACGCGTTGGAAGTTTCTGCTGCACCGCTCACCGTTGCCGTGCTGGATAGCGCCGGTCGTCTGGTGTCGCTGCAGCGTCAGGACGGGTCCAGCCTGTTGCGCCCCGATATTGCCACCGGCAAAGCCTGGGGCGCCGTTGCTCTTGGCCGCAGCTCTCGCGGCCTGGCAGAAGTGGCCGCCGCCAGACCGGCATTTATGGCATCCGTTAACGTGATGGCGGGAGGCAATATTATTCCGGCGGCGGGTGGCGTGCTGATCCGTGATGCACAGAACCAGATTCTGGGCGCGGTGGGGATCAGTGGTGATCAACCCGACGTCGATGAAGCTTGTGCCATTGCTGGCGTCAAGATGGCCGAGCTGGTGGCAGATTGCGCCTGAGCCTTGGGTTCATGCCGGCAGCTTGGTAAGTAAACCTGTTGTTTTGGTCGAGGGGTAACCTTGGTTACTCAGTTTTTAGCGTCCACCTGCGTGGACGCTTTTTTTTTGCTTTTTCTGCCGAACTCCGGCCGGAACTCGGGTATGGTTAGTCAATATCCCTCCTCATATTATGGCTTGGAGCCTGAAAATCAGTATGTCCCGGATCAGAGCTAAAAACGAAGAAATCATCATTCGCGCCGCCAGCCGTGTGTTTGCCGAAAACGGTTATGCCGCCACCAAAACCGCCGCCATTGCCGAACTGGCCGAACTGCCGAAGCCCAATATCTACTATTACTTCGGCAGCAAGGAGAAACTCTATCGCGCCGTGCTTGAAAGCGTGACCGAGCCCCTGTTGGTGGCTTCGGCACCTTTTATCGAATATCAGGATCCGGTCATGGCGCTGACCGCTTACATCAAATCCAAGCTGAGAATCTCGAAAGACTACCCCTATGCCTCCAAGGTGTTTGCCAACGAAATCATGCATGGTGCGCCGCATCTGCCGGAAGACATCATAGCGCGATTGAGTGAGCAGACCCGTACCCTGAGCGCCAAGCTGACCGACTGGGCGGGACAGGGGCTGATGGCACCGGTCGATGCTCACCATCTGCTGTTCGCCATCTGGGCCTCGACCCAGACCTATGCGGACTTCAACTGGCAGATCACCATGGCTCTGGGCAAGAGCGAGCTGGACGATCAGGACTTTGAACAAGCCGCTCAGCTTATTACCCGGCTGGTGATTGGCGGTTGTGAGGTGAAATCCCTGCCCACCGTCTGACAACTTGTCTGCTTCTTGATGGCGTCAGTCTTCCCGCTGACTGACGCCGTTCTGCCGTTACCGCCTGCGCTGCTTCCCCGCCATTATTCGATATTGTTCCCGCTACACTTCATATAAAGACACACCACTTTACCGCAAGAATGTGATGACGATCCTGTTTCGGCAATCAGATCATTCCGTTTGCTATAGCCTGGTTGCCAGAGAGTAAATTATTTGTTGACTATTGGGTCAGCTTTTATTTTAATTACACATGAAGATACTATTATTCCGCTGGTCGGTAATGTGTGCGATGTACTCGCTGAAGGAGGCAAGCCTTGATTAAGTTTCTGCTTAACCAGGAGTTGCGGGAGGAACAAGACCTTTCGCCAAATATGACGGTGCTTAATTATCTGCGTACGCGCGTGGGTAAAACCGGCACCAAGGAAGGATGCGCATCAGGTGACTGCGGTGCCTGCACCGTGGTGCTGGGCGAGCGGGAAGGCGAGCATATTCGTTATCAAACGGTGAACTCCTGCCTGACCTTCGTGTCGGCCCTGCACGGCAAGCAACTGATCACGGTGGAAGACCTCAAGTCGCAAGACGGCAGCCTGCATCCGGTGCAACAGGCGCTGGTGGACTTTCATGGTTCCCAGTGCGGTTTCTGTACCCCCGGGTTCATCATGTCGATGTTTGCCCTGAGCAAAAACAAGCCCTCGGCCGACCAGCACGACATTCTCGAAGCCCTGGCCGGCAACCTGTGCCGTTGCACCGGCTATCGCCCCATCGTCGATGCCGCCAAAGCCATCGCCGAGCAGCCGCAACTGGCCGATAACTTCTCTCGCTATGAGGCAGAGATACTGGCCCGGCTCGATCAGATTCAATCCGACACTCTGGTTGCCCTTAACGGAAACGGCAAGGTGTGCTTCTCGCCTACCAGCAGCGACGAGCTGGCGGCATTGCTGGCCCAGCATCCGGATGCCCGCTTGCTGGCCGGCGGCACCGATCTGGCGCTGGAAGTGACCCAGTTCTACCGCGAACTGCCGAAGATGATTTATGTGG
>JAAEZO010000226.1 GCA_018222825.1 Gammaproteobacteria bacterium | reverse complement strand
TGTTCGATATAAGCCCGCCAGGGCGCCTGGTTGTCTTGTTTCAAGTCATTGAAAGTAAAGCTCATCTCATGTCCTTATTGCGGATGTTGCCGAAAACGCCGGCTCTGGCTCAGAACCCCGGTCGAGGGCGAATGAACGATGACCATTCTGGCGTTTTTCCCTGCAATATCAACCAAGAAGAGGAGGGAGGAAAACTAACATCAGGATTCAAGCTGCGCTCTGTTGTAATAAAACAACTAAAGCGGCTATAGTGGACTCCAGTCTGCCGCCGGCAGCCGGTTCGAATGGACGCTCACATGAGAACAAGGGGAAATATGGCAAAAAATAATCACCCTACCGCCGGTACCACTACATTGTTTCATTGTCGTTATCGGCCATCTTGCGTATACTTTTACCCCGTCTTGAATTCCACATTTCATTCGTTCCCTAGCTTTCTTCAGGTTCTGCATGACGACTAAATATATTTTTGTTACTGGTGGGGTTGTTTCCTCCCTGGGTAAAGGCATTGCTGCCGGCTCCCTGGCGGCCATCCTCGAGGCTCGTGGTCTTAATGTGACCATTATGAAGCTGGATCCTTACATCAACGTAGATCCGGGAACCATGAGCCCGACCCAGCACGGTGAAGTCTTCGTGACGGATGACGGTGCTGAAACCGACCTGGATCTTGGCCATTACGAGCGTTTCATTCGTACCAAGATGACTCGCCGCAATAACTTTACCTCCGGCCGCGTTTATGCGGACGTGCTGCGCAAGGAACGACGTGGCGACTACCTGGGGGCAACCATTCAGGTGATCCCGCATATCACCAATGCCATCAAGGACAGAGTGATTGCCGGTGCCGAAGGGCATCAGGTAGCTATTGTGGAAGTCGGCGGCACCGTGGGTGATATCGAATCCCTGCCGTTCCTCGAAGCGTTGCGCCAGCTGGCGGTGGTGGTGGGCCGGGAAAATACCCTGTTCATGCACCTGACCCTGGTGCCTTACATGGCGGCGGCCGGCGAGGTGAAAACCAAGCCGACCCAGCACTCGGTAAAAGAGCTGCTGTCTATCGGCATTCAGCCCGATATCCTGATTTGCCGCAGCGATCGCGCTATTCCTGCCAATGAGCGCAGCAAGATAGCCCTGTTCTGTAACGTGTCCGAAAAGGCCGTTATCTCGCTGAAAGACGTGGACTCCATCTACAAGATCCCGGCGCTGCTGCGCTCTCAGGGTCTGGACGAACTGGTGGTCAAGCGTTTCGGCCTGGAGTGCCCGCCTTCGGATCTGTCCGAGTGGGAACAGGTGATTTACGAAGAAGCCAACCCGATGGGCGAAGTGACCATCGGCATGGTCGGCAAATATATCGAGCTGCCCGATGCCTACAAGTCGGTGAACGAGGCGCTCAAGCACGGCGGCCTGAAAAACCGGTTGACCGTCAACATCAAGTATATCGACTCTCAGGATCTGGAAAGCAAAGGCCTGGGTCTGCTTGAAGGTCTGGATGCCATTCTGGTGCCCGGCGGCTTCGGCGAGCGCGGTGTAGAAGGCAAGATCATGGCGGCCCGTTATGCGCGTGAAAATCGCGTACCTTACCTGGGCATCTGTCTGGGCATGCAGGTGGCGTTGATCGAATACGCCCGCAACGTTGCCGGTCTGGAAGGTGCTCATTCGTCCGAGTTCGACAAGCAGAGCCCTTATCCGGTGGTGGGTCTGATCACCGAATGGATCGATGAAGAAGGCAATGTCGAAGTGCGTGACGAGCTGTCCGATCTGGGCGGCACCATGCGCCTGGGTGCCCAGCTGTGTCACCTGGAGCCTGGCTCCAAGGTGCATGACCTGTACGGCTCCGACACCATCTATGAGCGTCATCGTCACCGTTACGAAGTGAACAATCGCCTGCTGCCGAAGATTGAAGCCGCCGGTCTGAAAGTGACCGGTCGCTCCGCCGACAAGAAGTTGGTCGAGATCATCGAAAACCCGGATCATCCCTGGTTTGTGGCGGCGCAATTCCATCCGGAATTCACCTCCACCCCGCGTGATGGCCATGGCCTGTTTGCCGGCTTCGTCAAAGCGGCAGGGCAATACCAGCAAGGCGAGCTGGAATAATCTGATACTACGGCTGAGCCAATGACTCAGCCGTATTTTTTAGAGCTTTATCTCGTTTTTACCTTTCAACTAAGAGGAAGTTAGAGAATGGCTAAGATCGTTAAAGTGATCGGTCGTGAAATCATCGACTCTCGTGGCAACCCCACCGTAGAAGCCGATGTGTACCTGGAAGGCGGCGTCATGGGCCGTGCTGCAGCGCCCTCTGGTGCTTCTACCGGTTCCCGCGAAGCCCTGGAACTGCGTGACGGTGACAAGTCCCGCTACTTGGGTAAAGGCGTGCAAATTGCCGTCGCCAACATCAACGACCAGATTGCTGCCGCTCTGATTGGCAAGGATGCAACCCAACAGGCCGAGATCGACCAGATCATGATCGACCTGGACGGTACCGAAAACAAAGCGACCCTGGGTGCCAACGCCATTCTGGCCGTGTCTCTGGCCACCGCCAAGGCGGCTGCCGCTGCCAAGGGCCTGCCGCTGTACGCCTGGATTGCCGAACTGAACGGTACCCCCGGTCAGTACTCCATGCCGCTGCCGATGATGAACATCATCAACGGTGGTGAGCATGCCGACAACAACGTCGACATTCAGGAATTCATGATTCAGCCGGTCGGCGCCAAGAACATCAAGGAAGCGCTGCGTATCGGTGCCGAGGTGTTCCACAACCTGGCCAAGGTACTGAAAGCCAAGGGGCTGAGCACCGCCGTCGGCGACGAAGGTGGTTTCGCGCCGGATCTTGAGTCCAACGCTGCTGCGCTGGCCGCCATCAAGGAAGCGGTAGAGCAGGCCGGTTACGTGCTGGGTAAAGACGTTACCCTGGCGATGGACTGTGCTGCCTCCGAGTTCTTCGACAAGGAAGCGGGTAACTACAACCTGAAAGGCGAAGGCAAAATCTTCACTTCTCAGGAGTTCACCCATTACCTGGAAGAGCTGACCAAGCAGTATCCGATCGTGTCTATTGAAGATGGTCTGGATGAGTCTGACTGGGATGGTTTCGCTTACCAGACCAAGGTGCTGGGCGACAAGATCCAGCTGGTAGGTGACGATCTGTTCGTAACCAACACCAAGATCCTGAAAGAAGGTATCGACAAGGGCATCGCCAACTCCATTCTGATCAAGTTCAACCAGATTGGCTCCCTGACCGAAACCCTGAACGCCATCAAGATGGCCAAGGACGCCGGTTACACCGCGGTGATTTCTCACCGTTCCGGTGAAACCGAAGATGCCACCATCGCCGATCTGGCGGTAGGCACCTGCGCCGGCCAGATCAAGACCGGCTCCATGAGCCGTTCCGATCGGGTTGCCAAGTACAACCAGCTGATCCGCATCGAGGAAGAGCTGGA
>JAAEZO010000225.1 GCA_018222825.1 Gammaproteobacteria bacterium | reverse complement strand
GCACAAACAAAAACACCAGCCGTGAGGCTGGTGTTTTCATTAACACAGGTTAAAACAAAACTTGGTGCTGCAGTAGTGCTTAGTTGCCGCGGTAGGTAGAGAAACCGTAAGGGCTCAGCAGCAGCGGAATGTGGTAGTGCTCTACGCTGGCGTCGGCAGAGAAGATAACCGGTACTTCAGGGAAGAAGGTCGCGGTGTCGTGCTCTTTGAACCATTCGCCGGTTTCAAAGGTCACGCGGTAGTTGCTGCTTTCCAGCGACTTGCCTTCGGGGAACAGGGCGGTAATACGGCCTTGCTCGTTGGTCACACCAGTGCTGAGCTGGGTCCATTCGTCACCGTTCTGCTGTTCCAGTACCACCTGAACGCCGGGTGAAGGCAGACCGTTTTCCAGGTTCAGTACGTGAACGCTCAGCGGGTTGCCGGCGGCAACGGCCAGAGTAGAAGCACCAGTCAGCATGACACCGGCCATTACGGATTTAAGCTTGTTCATATTCTTTCTCCTGAGGTTCGTCGGTTTCTATATTAATAAGGCAAGGTGGTCTGCAGTGGTTGCAACGATTGGTCTGTCACTCTGCCGATGTGCTTGCCGTTTGATGGAGCTATAGTGCCTGCGCCGGCATATCAAACCCATTACCTCTGGATTACAAAGTTGTCATCTTGGGCCTGGTCGTTTCCCAGGCCCGGGCACTGAGTGATACAGTCGGCGCCATCAACAGCAGCCGGCGGGCGAGAGGAGCAGCAGATGAAAATTCTAGTGGTGGAAGACGAGCCAAAAACGGCCGATTACCTGAAGAAGGGATTCAGCGAGTCCGGCTACCTGGTGGAAGTGGCCAAGGACGGACAGGAAGGCAAGTACATGATAGAAGAAGGGGACTTCGACCTCATTATTCTCGACATCATGCTGCCGGGGCTCGATGGCTGGCAACTACTGAAAACCATTCGCCGCACCTCGGACACCCCGGTCATCTGCCTGAGTGCCCGCGATGCGGTCGAAGACAAGGTGCGCGGGCTGGAGCAGGGCGCCGATGATTATCTGGCCAAGCCGTTTTCCTATGCCGAGCTGCTGGCGCGGGCACGCAAGCTGCTGCGCCGTGGCCCCCAGCGCGAGGTGTCATTGTACGAACTGGCCGATCTGAAGCTGGAGCCGCTGAGCCGGCGGGTCACGCGCGGCGGGCAGCGCATCGATCTCACCAACAAGGAATTCACCCTGCTGCAGTTGCTGCTCAGCCACGAAGGTGAAGTCTTGTCGCGCACCTACATTGCCTCTCAGGTCTGGCACATGAACTTCGACAGCGACACCAATGTGGTGGACGTGGCCATTCGCCGGCTGCGCGGCAAGATAGACGATGCTTACGATCAAAAGCTGATCCACACGGTGCGGGGCATGGGCTATGTGTGCGAGGTGAGAGCGTGAGCAGAATCGGCGCCTCGCTGAGTGTGCGGCTGGCGGTAATGTTTGCGCTGGTCAGCACCCTGCTGCTCGGCAGCATCGGTTTTTACCTGTATTACTCGCTGCAGCGAGAGTTGATCTGGCGTGACGATCAGAGCCTGCTGGGGCGGCTCGAGCACATGCAGGCCCTGCTCGGCGACAGCGACAGCATCGCCAATCTGCGTAACCGGCCTCAGCTGTACGCCAACATGCTGGGTAATCAGGACAGCCTGCTGTGGGTATTGGATTCACAAGGCGAGGTGCTGATCTCGGTGAATCCCGCCGATCTGCCGTTACCGACGCTGGGGCTGAGTGATCAGTCCCAGCTGGGCTTTGATAAAGACCATCAGGCGCGACTGGCCTGGCGTTATGTGGAATACGAGCAAAAACCCTTGCTGCTGATCGCCGGCAAACAGCTGGAGCCGCGCAATCAGATGCTGGCGGCCTACCGGCTGAAACTGCTGCTGGCGATGGCGGCCGGTGCTCTGGCGGCCTTTATGCTTGGCTGGCTGGTCAGCCGGCGCGGACTGCGCCCGGTACGCCTGCTGGCGCGCCAGGCCGAGACCATTGATGTACAGCGCTTGCACCGAAGGCTGAATACCGCCCATCTGCCTCGGGAGCTGCAAACCCTGGGCACCACTCTGAACCAGATGCTGGCCCGGCTGGAAGGCGGCTTCGAGCAGTTATCGCGTTTTTCCGAGGATCTGGCCCACGAAATCCGCACTCCGCTGAGCAACCTGATGGGGCACACCGAGCATACCCTGCGCAAGCCTCGCTCCACCGAGGAATACGAAAGCCTGCTGGCCTCCCATCAGGAAGAATACGAACGTCTGGCACGGATGGTCGACAGCATGCTGTTTCTGGCGCGCGCCGAGCAGCCCAAGGCGTCGATCAATCGGCAATCGCTGGATCTGAACGAATTGGTCGATCAGTTGTGCGAATATTTTGAAGGGGTGGCGGAAGACGAAGACATGCTGCTGCTCAATCAGGCCGAAGGCATTGTCTGGGCGGATCCGGATCTGCTGCGTCGGGCGCTGGCCAACCTGCTGGCCAACGCCCTGCGTTATGGCCGTACCGGTGGCGCCGTGGTCATCAGCAGCGTGGTAGAGGAGGGGCACTGTGTGGTTCGAGTGCATAACCAGGGAACACCGATTGGCCAAGAGCATCTGCCACGGCTGTTCGACCGCTTTTATCGTTGTGACGCTTCCCGCACCAATTCCGGTAATACCGGTGGTCTGGGGCTGGCGATCGTGCGCTCCATCATGCAACTGCACGAGGGCCGGGTCTGGGTGGAAAGTGATGAAGGCGGCACCGCTTTCATGCTGGCCTTTCCCGAACGGACGCCGGCGGCCGACTGATTCGTGCCATTAAGCGGTAGCGCCTTGCCTCTCGTCGACTAATCCCTTATTTTCTAATGTCTTATGGATGCTGGAGTTTAAGGTGATGACAAGCTGGCGCGGCGTACTGCCGCTCACCCTGCCGGTGATGATGGGCTATTTGCCGCTGGGCGCCGTGTTCGGGGTGTTGTGGATTGATGCCGGGCTCAGCTGGTACTGGGCCCCCCTGATGAGCATTGTCGTCTATGCCGGTGCGCTGCAATATCTGGCAGTGGGCATGCTGTCGGCGGGAATCGGCTGGCTTGATCTGGCGGTGGCCTCGCTGCTGGTCAATTTTCGCCACCTGTTTTACGGCCTGTCGCTCTACCATCTGTTGCCGAAAGGCGTGCTGGGCCGACCCTATTTCATCTTCGGCATTACCGACGAAACCTATTCGCTGCTCAGTGCGCCGGGTCAGGTGAACGACAGCAAGACCGCGTTGCAGGTGGTGTTGTTCAACCAGGCATACTGGGTGCTCGGTACCCTGGCCGGCATGGTGCTGGCGCGGGGCTTGCCGCCGGGGCTGCAGGGGCTGGATTTTGCCCTGACCGCACTCTTTACCGTGCTGGCGGTGGAGCAAATTCGCGCCCGGCGTGACTGGGGCGCTGTCTTGCTCGGGCTGGTGGCCGCGGC
>JAAEZO010000023.1 GCA_018222825.1 Gammaproteobacteria bacterium | reverse complement strand
GGCTGAACATGTATGTGTATCATGTGCAGAACGGCAAGGCCGACCATCTGGCCGAGCTGCTCAACCAGCTGTTCGACAGCCAGCGCCGCAACAACGCCGGCTCGCCGCTGCCGGCGGCGGCAACCAGCACTGACGACGGCGCACCGGTGCAGATTGCTACCGGCATCAACGCCGCCAACTTGGACGTGGGCGAAGTGAGCGTGATTGCCGACACCGAACGCAACGCCCTGGTGGTGATGGCCGCCAGCGCCGACTACAAGAAGGTGGAGCAGGCCATCAAGCGGCTGGACCAGCTGCCGCTGCAGGTGCTGGTGGAAGCCACCATAGTGGAGGTGAGCCTGGAAGACGAACTGCGCTACGGCCTGCAGTGGTATTTCAAGAACAGCCTGGGCGGCGGGCGCAGCGGCGTGGGTGCCATTGGCTCGCTGCCCATTCCCTCGCCCTTTGACGGCGGTCTGGACGTCAGCGCCAGCTACGAGGTATTCAACGCCGCCGGCACCCGGGCCCTGCTTACGGCACTGGCCAGCGACTCCAAGGTCAACGTGATCTCCTCCCCCTCGCTGATGGTGCTGGACAACCAGAAGGCGCTGATAAGAGTGGGGGATCAGGTGCCCATTCGCACCTCGGAAACCACCAACCTCAACAGCGACGTGGGCAACGTGACCAGCACCATTCAGTATCGCGACACCGGTGTGCTGCTGGAAGTGACTCCCAGAGTCAACGCCGGCGGCATGGTGGTGCTGGAGCTGGTGCAGGAGGTGAACGACGTGACCGCCACCACCAGCTCCAATATCCAGTCACCCACCATTACCCAGCGCAAAATCGATACCCGGGTAGCGGTGCAGAGCGGCGAAACTCTGGTACTGGGCGGCCTTATCCGCGAGAACACCACCCGCGACAGCCAGGGCCTGCCCGGCCTGCGCCATGTACCGGTACTAGGCTGGCTATTCGGCAGCAGCGGCACCAACACCCGTCGAACCGAGCTGGTGGTGCTGATCACCCCTACCGCGGTGACCAACGCCATCGACGCCCGCGCCGTGACCCAGGAATATCGCAGCAAGCTGCAACAGGTGGCAATGTAGACACAGATCTTACCCTGCCGTTATCGACGAGGCTGTATCATCAATGATACAGCCTCGTTTTTAATATCCTGATGATATTAAAAGAAATTTACTAATAAACAGCTGCCTTCTTTAACTGGGTCAGTCAGAAGGCAAGTACACTATACCCCGGTCATGAACAGTGACAGCACAGATGGTGAATAGTGCCCGTTGTGCGCATGTCCGGACTGTGAGCAATCAGAGGAGCTAAAAGAATATTTATTTTTCTCTTAGCCAGTATGAATAAACTCTTGATAGACACAATAAAAATCCATATGCGCTTATTGAAAAGCTACATATTCTCTTGTTGAGAATCAGGCATGTTATGAAGTTAACAACTTTCAAAAATCACAATCCATTGTAAACAAATAGAATTATCTGTCATCCACCATTTCAGTGTATCAACAAGTTAACACTTATCGAAAACCTGATTAACTCGTAAACATGAAACCCTCTTAAATCAACAAGATAAACACATGGTGCAAATCTTGCTTTAATCCACTTGTCTGTCATGTCCGGCCTGATAGGTAGACACCTCTATTTTACCCGGTCCGTATGGTAATTCACTCCCAACTCATCGGTTGAAGAGTCTGGATAAATTGCTTTACAGGGATGTGTTTTCGTAATGTGACAATGGTTGTCGTTCCGATAAAAACCAGACGCTTTACTTGCATCAAGAGTAAATAACAACCTGGCAGCTAGCTTACCATCTTGCATAACAGTTTCGTCAGGTCGAGTGTTTATACATTCGGGCCGGCTCCCCAGCCAAAGGTCCGGAACTCATATCCACCAGGGCTGCCCCCTGGTCTTGGAGGTATAACATGAAACGAATAGATAACTTGCCAGGCACGATCTCTGCCTGGTTATTGGGCATATTACTATGCCTGGCATCCCCCCTTTCTTTGGCAACGGATGTGGAAGATCTGGACCTCTTTGAGCTGGACGGCGATGCCATGCAGGATGACAATTCGCCACCGCCTTATGACTGGGAAACTCTAAATACTGCCACCCCCGCCGGCGTGGTATTTACCGGTATCAAATCGGATTCCGAAGACCCGCAGCGCATCTTTTCCGGTGGGGTAAAGGATATTCAGGATATATCCTCGGCCGGGATCACCAACAAGTTCTGGACCTGGACCACCGGCTCGGTACCCGACAAGAGTAATATCAAGGATGCCTATGCCGCTTCCTTGCTCGACCCGGGTTCCGGAGATCGACTAATTTACTTTGGTGCCGATCGTTTCAGTAATGTGGGTGATACCTTTATGGCCTTCTGGTTTTTCAAAAACAAGGTCGAGATCCCTGAAGGCAGTACCGGTGAATTCAGCGGGACACATGCCAGTGCCGAGTATGATCCCGACACAGGAATCCAGACAAACAATGGTGATGCTCTGGTGTTGGTTAACTTTCCCCAGGCCAATAATGCGGTACCGCTGATTCAGGTAGTGGAATGGGATAACACCTGCGGAGGCCAGGGAGGAGAAAAGGTCGTCAAAAACAATTACCAAAATGGTGACTGCGTAGCCAATAACCTGCGACTGATTACTGGTGCAGCAGGTGCCGGTGCCATTTGTGATGTTCCTCCTGCCTCAGGTGGTGGTAATCCCGATGCCTGCGCCATTACCAACGATACCACTGTAGATTCCCCCTGGCCCTATACCTCCAAGGATGGTTTCATAGATGAGTTCCCTTTTGAAACTTTCTTTGAAGGGGGCATCAATCTGACTAATTTGTTCCCGAACAGTGACGGCTGTTTTGCCAGCTTTATGGCCGAAACCCGTTCTTCCAGCTCCTTCTCCGCCGACCTTAAGGACTTTGTACTGGCCGACTTCCCGGTGTGCAGTACCGATCTCGCCACCGAGATCCACTCAAACACCGCGGATGACACTGATCACACCACTGACTATCAGACCCCCAGTGGCGGTGTACCGGCCGGTAGCGGTGTGCACGATCTGGCCAAGATCACCTTTAGCGCTCCCGCCGGACTGGATGTGCTGGGTACCGTGACCTTTGCCACTTATGCCGAGACCTGTAGCAACCTGGAAGCAGCGCTTGCTGATCCTGATGTAGATCTGCCAGCTCCCCTTAAAACACCGGTAGCCGTTTCCATCAACTTCACCACAGACGGAAGCGATCTGCTGGTTGAATCCAACGGCTGGGCCAATGATAACGTCAACAGTGGTGAGAGCAGAGACGACACCGATTTCCCCGGTGCCGGTACTTTTTCCTATCTGGTGCAATTTACCAGTACCACCGATGGTATTCCCGACTCGGATTACCACTGCGAACAGCTGACAGTTAACACCCTGACTCCGACAATGTTTACCCGTATTCACAGTGGATTGCTGGATGATGAAGATCACGACGTCAGCCAAAACCTTGATGGTGGTCAAGTACTGGTGGGAACTACCATTCACGATTATGCCAAGGTAAGCGGTGTCAATAGCCCGGCGCTTAGCGGTAATGTCACCTTTGACTTTTACAAGGATGATAACTGCGGTGTGGATGATGGAGACCCGAGCGCATTTGATAGCGACACCGTTACTCTCAGTGTATCGGGTGCGACAGGCACGGCAGAAACTAAAGGCGTTTCTACCGCAGGCTTTATCACTACCGGCAACGACAGCCAAAAGGTATCTATCAAGGCGACTTATAGTGGCGATAGCAACTATAAAACCGCCGAGGCAACCTGCGAGGTTGTAGACGTGGTGAAACGCCCCCCCGGCATTGAAACCCATGTGATTCTGCTGGATCAGGCCAAGGTGACCAGTGACGGTTATACTACCGATCCCAGTGGTACCGTGGACTTCGTTATCTATAACAATGACACATGCGCACCGGGTACCGATGACGAGGATGTACTGCGCACCGTAACCGAAGTGCCGCTGGCAACCGTTGACAGCGAACTGATTGCCCGCCTGACCACCACGGACGAAGTCATCGTCAAGGCGTTGGGAACTACCACCAATATTTCCTACAAGGCAACCTACAACGGAGACAATAACTACACATCCGTGACCCACGCATGTGAAAAAGTAGCTGTCACCCTGCCGGCTGCACCGTGATAACTCCCATCTTATGATGGCTATCTGTTACTCGTTAAAACAACGGGGGCTTCGGCCCCCGCTTTTTTATTTGTTATTACCCTTGCCCTTGTTGGAGCCACCGCCACCACCGGAACTCGCCAGCTCCAGGGTCACCCTGGCCTGAGCCTGGTAACGACCGTTGGAAATCTGATAATCAAAGCTGTCGCCGTTCTTGAAATTACGCGCCGGCGTATAACTCAGGCTGCCATCATCATTAATACGCACGCTACCCTTGCTCCCCTGGGTCACGCCAATCACTTCCAGAGTGCCGTTCGCCGGATCCCGGTCGTTTTGCAGCACAAATATGGTGATCGGCGCCACCTGCTCCATGAGCACAGCATCGTCCACCGCAATCGGCAACAGCGCATCTCCCCCATCGGCCACCACCTCGTAGCCAAGCGGCAGGCTGGTTTCACCGGCCTCGTTCCAGGCACTGGCCACCAGCTCATAGACGCCGGTAACACTGCCGGCCGGCGGCGTTACGGTAACGGTAGTGCTGGTTTGTTCGCCGGACGCCAGGGTCAGCAGGCTGTGAGCGGTTTGCAGATCCCAGCCCTCGGGGCCAGTCACCTGCACGGCAATGTCTGTGCTGCCACAGCCTTCGCCACTCGGGTTAGTAATGCGCAGTTCATAGTTCTGGGCCTGGCCCACACTGCCCCGCTGGCTGGCCGGCAGGGCTTCCAGCACCGGTGCCTGCGCTATGCAGTGCTGATCCGTCAGCTGAATATCCACCACAGCTTCACTGCCACTCACCAGCACAGGGGTAATGGTGAGCAGACCTTCCGGATCCACAAAGGTACTGCCCGCTTCCAGTGCCGGATCCCGGGTGTAAAGATCGCTATCGGTTTCCGGGGTCATGTCCAGCAGGTATACCCCGTTTGAGCCACCGCCTTCGTAATGGGCCCGCACGCTAATGCCGTTGGTTATGTTGCCATCGTCCATCATGCTGTTGCTGATAAAGCCGTCAAAGCCGAAGGGCTGACGCAGCTCGAGGTAATACCAGGTCTTGCGGCCATTTTCATTGATGTTTTTCAGCACCCGCAGGGCCTTAACCCCCGCCTCGGGTGAAGCCATGGGCTGGAGCCGGTATTGTCCACTGCCGGTTACCGTGACCACTTGGTTGTCATCCAGCCAGCCGAGGCGGCGCTTTTGTATGGCATTGAAATGGCCGGAGTCGGCCCAGCCCATGACGTCGAGGCCATCACCGTATTCCAGGTTGCTGCACTCGGGCCAGGGAACGGAGCCCACGGTACCACCGCCGCCGCCAATGCTGGTGCCATTGGAACACACCAGAGAGTGAGCATGAGGCGCGCCCAGGTTATGACCGTATTCATGAGCCATTACCGGCAAGGTCAGGTTTTCGTTAATCCAGGCATGGGAGCTGCTGCCGCCCACGGTGGCACTTCCGGAAAAACCGCAGGTATTTTGTGGAAACACGTAAACAAAACGCTGATAATCGGTCAGATTCACACCGGCGGCGGCGGCTTCTTCCCGGGCCTGAGTGCCAATAGCACCAAGATCGCACTGCTGACTGGTCAGCTCTAGGGTAAACCAACCGGCCACATCGCCGGTCAGCCAGGTGCGGCCATAGGTGTTTTCCTGAAAGTAATCATTCACCTGGCCAAACACCAACTCTCGAGCTGTTTCCTTGCTGTAGGGCTGCTCGGGTTTGTCGGAAAAGTTGACCAGCAGCACCAGGGTCTTTTGCTCCCCCAGGCTGGGGCCGGAGCTGGTAGTTACCGTGCTGGTGGTGGCGTCACCACCGGTTTGCAGAATTTGCAGGCCACTCTCCACAATGGCGGTGTCATTCTGCTCCCCCTTGCCTTTCGGCAGCACCCAGCCCTTGGCGTTAACCCGGCTGCCATGAAGCAGCTCGACCTGATGATCGGTGCCCAGTAGCTCAAGTTGCCGGCCATCTTCGCTATTCAAGCGGTGAACCAGACGAAAGGCACCATCGGCATGATCTTCGTAACGCGCTTCCAGCTCACCCTCGGCCTCAAACTGCTGCTCCAGCATGGCCTGCACCTCGGCGGGCATGCGGCTGCGCTGTTCCTCACTCACTGCCAGCTCCAGCACCGCCTGCGGGTTGGTTTGCGCCAGCTCGGCCAGCAACTGTGCCCGCTCCTGAGCCAGCTCGGCCAGAGTTTGCCGGGCGCGGGATTTATCGGCGCCGTTGGCGACGCCCTGCCAGTGCTGGTATTGCTCCAACAGTGAAAGGGTCCTTTCTTTTGCCTGTTGCGCGGTGGTGTTTTCCGGTGCGGCAGCGGTAATGGCATCAGATGACTGCAGCCCGGCATGGACGGCAAATGACATGGTCAGCGCGGTAGCAAAACCACTCGCCACCAGAAAACAGGCAATAGCAGACCCGGGAAGGCGCATCGATCTCTCCAAAAAAATACAAAAGAATGCACTCCCCAATAAAGGGGCCATTCAAATCTTTAATTACGATTTATTTACCAGAAGAATAGAAAAATGGCTCTGGCGATGACCGGTTGCCACACACACAAAATTAAACTCAAATGGTGCTATCACAACCGAGCGGCGGGCACTATAACATTTGGAGTTGGTTAGTTTTTATTCCTTATTAATATAAAAACAACCACATTGGTAAAATAAAAAGAAAAAGGAGTCTATTGGATATGATCATTAAATGTTAAGCATCTCATTCCTATGGAATAAAATAACCGTTCACTTTTTAACCACTTGTACCAGAGGGGAATCATTACAGGAATGACGGAGTGTCAGTATTTGTCGGACTAGTATTCAAGCAGCACCATTTAAAACCATTCTGCTCAATAATGCGCATTCCATTCATCCCACAGGGCAACATAACGGCAGCAACGACTACGCGGAAAATAACGGCAGTGAAAAACAGATCCGGTTCGAATCCATATGTATCCCAATTTTTTATCCATACTCTTTTTTCCGGAGTACTGCCTTACCCTTGCATGCTTCATGGTGCCATGCCTTTTTCGCGTGATCTGTCCGGGATTTAAGGCAAGTTTTGCACCATTTTAAATTATTAAATAAGTATCAATAAGTTATTTAAAAATAAACCCTGTTGGCGAGTAATAAAGTGTTAACTAAAAGAAACAGCCAGAGGCTTACTTGGCATCAAACAGCTGGTGCTTTTCCATCAGCCGATACAAAGTCACGCGGGAAACACCCAACAGCCTTGCCGCCGACGACACATTATTACCGGTTTTCTTCAGGCTGCGCCGAATGGCCTGCCGCTCGGCCTGGTTGCGGGCTTCTTCCAGGGTAGGCACGGTCTGGCAGACAGTGCCACCACTCAGCCCCAGATCGGCGGCGGTGATCAAGCGGTTGTCACTCATCACTATGGCCTTGCGCACTCTGTTGATCATTTCCCGCACATTGCCGGGCCAGTCGTGACAGTTCATGGCGGCAGTGGCCTTGCGGCTGAAGCCGCGCACCTTGTAGCTTTTACCCTCGGTAAAATTGCGAAAGAAAAAGTTGGCCAGCAGCTCAATGTCGCCTTCCCTTTCCTTGAGATCCGGCACTTCAATACTGAGTACGTTAAGCCGATAGTAGAGATCTTCGCGAAAACCGCCCTCGCGCACTTCTTCCTCAAGATCCCGGTGGGTAGCGGCAATGACCCTGGCGTCGATATGTAGCGTTTCGTGTCCCCCCAGCCGCTCGATGGTTTCTTCCTGCAGAAATCGCAACAGATTTACCTGTAATAGCAGTGGCAAATCACCGATTTCATCGAGAAACAGGGTGCCGCCTGTGGCGGCTTCAATCCGTCCTATCTTGCGGCAATGGGCCCCGGTAAAGGCGCCCTTTTCATGACCGAACAGCTCTGCCTGCACCAGATTTTCCGGCAGAGCGCCGCAGTTTAATGCCATAAAGGGTCCCTTGTGACGGCGAGAGCGTTGATGAATGGCCCGGGCGATCAGCTCCTTGCCGGTGCCGCTGCTGCCGGTGATCAATACGGTGGCATCCACCCCCGCCACTTTACGGATCTGATTGAACACCATCTTTATGGCCGGACTGGCGCCCACCATCTGGCATTCTTCCTGATAGCATCGCTGTTCATGCTCTGCATCGCACAGGGCCCCCAATCCATAGGCATGGCCTAAAGCAGCCGATAGAAACGGCATTTTGTCGGTAAGCGGCAGGGTGTAATAGTCATAGAAATAGTCGTAAATCAGCTGGTTGAAGGTGCTCTGCTCTATGCTGTCTGCATCGATAAGGGCAATCCAGTACAGTGGTGGCAACTCTTCCACCAGCTGTTCGAAAGCCACTTTTTGTTCGTGGCCCAGTCTATCGAAGCGCACCAGAGCGACTCGAAACGAGCCATCCTGCATGGCGGCTTGCGCCTCCGGGATCGAGCCAACCCGAATAACCTGCCAGTCATCCGGTAAATCAAGCACCTCCTCATCCCGAGACGATGCCCAATGAAGATAAAGCACCTTCCTCTGTGCCTGTTGCGGTTCACATACCCGATATTGAGATGAGGGTTCTGTTGTCATTATTGATGGCCATCCTTGAACAGATATCAACCAGTCTAGTACAGCCGAATTTACTCCCGCATGGTAAAGCCACTGCCGGCTAAGCGAGTTGGGCTGGTGGCTCCTATATTTACAACATAGGTACATTCAGGGATGAATATTATGTACGGCACTTATTTCGGCCTCAGCGATCTGCCTTTTTCGATAGCGCCGGATCCGCGTTATCTCTATCTCAGCCAGCAACACAGAGAAGCACTGGCTCATTTACAGTATGGCCTGAGCTGTAATGGTGGCTTCGTGCTACTGACCGGTGAAGTCGGCACCGGTAAAACCACGGTATGTAGAAGCCTGCTTGAACAGGTACCGGAGCACACCGATCTGGCCTTTATTCTCAATCCCAAATGCACAGCACAGGAATTACTGTCCGCCATATGTCAGGAACTGGCCATACCGCTCAACGAAGGCGCGAACTTAAAACAGTTGACCGATGCCATTCACCATCATTTGCTTGATGCGCATGCTCAGGGCCGCCAAACGGTGCTGCTGATCGATGAAGCACAGAATCTTTCTACCGAGGTGCTGGAGCAAATCAGGCTGCTGACCAACCTGGAAACCAATACCCACAAGCTGTTGCAGATTATCCTGCTGGGTCAACCGGAGCTGGCCGACAAACTCAAGCAGCCCGAACTGCGCCAGTTATCTCAGCGGATCACCGCCCGTTATCACCTTGCCCCCTTGTCGTTCAGCGAAATGAAGGCCTATATCGCCCACCGGTTATCGGTGGCGGGAATAGAAGCGGCACTGTTCCGGAACAACAGCCTGCGCCGGCTGTATCGCCTGACAGGTGGTGTTCCCCGACTTATCAACGTGATTTGCGACCGGGCTTTGCTGGGGGCCTACGTGCAACGACTGCCCCGGGTTGATCTGGCGACCCTCAATCGTGCCGCTATCGAGGTGCTGGGCACATCGCCGGCTCTCACTCGCTGGCAGAACCTTGTCATTATCAGCGTTCTGCTTGCCCTGGTCGTCACCGGCGGCTGGCTGGCTCAGTCAAGGTGGCCGGCCATTACCGGCGTAAGCCAGCTGGCAACCCCCACGCTGCCGGTTATCAATACTGGCCGCGTGATACAACAGGAAGAGCAGCGACCCGAGCCGTTGATTACCCCCACTTCTGAGCCGGAACCGGCAAATCAGTCTGCATCGAGCATACCAACGCCAACTGATGCTGTTACCCAGCCAGACCCATGGCAATGGCCTGCGGCCCTGACCACCGACCTGAGCCAGGTCATGGCATATCAGTACCTGTTTTCGCTGTGGGGGCTCGATTACGACCCGACCGAACATCCGGTGGTGTGCCCTTTTGCCCGTCAACATCGACTGGAATGTGCTTTTCAAAACGGTGATCTCGATACGGTACAGCAACAAAACCACCCGATCATTTTTCGCCTGGAGCATCCAGAAAAAGGTGCCGTTTATGCCACTCTGCTCCGTTTTAATGACGATCGGGCTGACTTGATGGTGGGCGGTCAACTCAAGAGCATGTCACTGATGGAACTGGCGGCCAACTGGCCCCACAGCTATGTTCTGCTGTGGCAGTTACCGCCGCACTATCAGGCGCCGCTGCATCCTGGTAGCCGCGGAGAAACCGTCATCTGGCTGGAGCAACAAATGGCGCGCTGGCAAGGTAGATCACCTCGCCGGAAAAACCGACATTACGACAAGATACTAGTCGGTGATATCAGGGCATTTCAACGCAGTAAAGGGCTGACCGCCGATGGTATTTTCGGGCCACAAACCAGCATTTATCTCAACGCCATGCTTCTGAATGATGCGCCCAGGCTTATCGGCCAACAGGAGATAACCAGTGTCGTATATCCTTGATGCGCTCAAACAATCGGAACGCAAGCGAAGTCGTCAGGCTCCGTCGGCAGAGACAGTCCCGCCCCCGGCCGAGCTCCCGAGTTTGCAACAGACTCCCCGTTATCGACGCCGGCTATGGTGGCTGCTGGCGAGTATATTGCTGGCACTGATGCTGGGATATGGCCTGGGTAAAATCGGCTCGATATGGATGCAATCGCCGCAGCAAGACATCCCTTTACCGAATCCCTATCCCGTCTCGGCGTCTCCCGAGAAGGCGGTACCCGCGCAACCGGCCACCACCACGGCCAGAACGCCGATTGTGATTGGCTCAGCTCCGGTGCGCATCCTGTTGGACGAGCCTCCCACCCTGGCCATGAATCCCGCCCCGCGAGCCAGCACCACGGCGGCGCCTACCGTTGTTGTTGTCGGGCCCAATCCGCTAGCTGCTTCCGACCCCATGTCCGTTCCCGAACCGGCGTTCGATCCCGGCGTGCCGGATCTGCGTGAACTACCGGCAAGTATTCGAACAAAACTACCCGTGCTGACACTCTCGGTTCACATTTACTCGAAAATCCCCGGCAGCCGAATGGCCAGTATCAACGGGCAAATACTGCGCGAAGGCCAGCAACTCGGGGCCTTGCGGGTGCAAACCATTACTCCCAAAGGCGTTATTCTGAATTTTGAAGGCCAGGAGTTTCATTTAAAATCAGTCGGAGGATAAACAGAAACTCAAGCATTGCAGATAAGCTCCTGCACGACTGTTTTCGAGCCGGAACCACTACTGGCAGACGCAGATCCGGCACCACAGTTGCCCTCGGATGATGCTAATATCGCCACTCTGAACTTTATAAAGGAACTGTATGAGTCACTTCACCCTGTTGGTGGGCTCCACCCTCGGCAGCGCGGAAGATCTGGCCGATGACCTGGCCGGGATCCTGCAAAATCATGGTCATCAAACGGTTATTCACACTTCTCCCCAGCTTGATCACATCTTGATCAGGCCCGATCATTATTTACTGTTGATCTGCTCTACGCATGGGGCCGGCGATCTGCCGGATAATATTCTGCCATTTTCCCAGCAACTGGAGACACAACAGCCCGATCTGGCCAAACTGAAGTATCTGGCCGTTGGCCTGGGTGATTCCGCCTACGATACCTTCTGTTACGCCATCCAGAAACTCGATCGACAGCTTGCGGATCGAGGCGCACAGCGGATCGGCGATCGGCTGGACATCGATGTCAGCCAGCCGGATCCGCCGGAGCTGATCGCTGAAAAGTGGCTGGATCTATGGTTGTCACGTCACTAGATCCTGGCTTTTACTCGAGTGTCGTGGATCTGGCCAGCGCAAGATCCACTGACCGATAAAATTCTTTCCACCAAGTTATCAACAGATCACACCGTTAGATCCCCGCCCCTGCCTCTCGCTAAAAAAACCATCAATGTGTATAACCATGCTTGAATCCGGTGTTAAACCTATAGTTATCCTATTAATGAAATAAAACATCACCAGCCTCTGTTGATAACTATGCTAGTTACCCACCGGTCCAAGGTGAGCTCCCGCAAGGTTGTACACATCAATCGATCGTAAGTAACCGCATGATCTTAAAGATCAAAAAACGGTTACTCACAGATCTGGTCGTCCCTAATAATAGATCTAACAGAAGATCGATCTAGAGATCTAAGATCTATTAACGATCACGAGATCCTCTCGATCCGGTTTCCATCCGTTCGCTAAAAAAGCTAAAATGGCCGCCCTTCGGGATCCTTACACCTGCCTGTCTCAAGAGTATTTGTTATGCACTATGAAGAATCGTTTGACGTCATTGTTGTGGGTGGCGGTCATGCCGGCACTGAAGCCGCTGCTGCGGCTGCTCGCATGGGAGCAAACACCCTGTTATTGACCCATAACGTAGATACTTTGGGACAGATGTCGTGCAACCCGGCGATCGGGGGTATTGGCAAGGGCCATCTGGTCAAGGAGATCGATGCCCTCGGCGGGATCATGGGTACTGCAGCCGATCACGCCGGGATCCAGTTTCGAACCCTCAATGCGTCCAAAGGCCCCGCCGTTCGTGCCACCCGAGCTCAGGCGGATCGTCAGCTGTATCGGCAGGCCGTAAGAACCCGACTGGAAAATCAGCCAAACCTGAGGATCTTCCAGCAGGCCTGTGATGATCTGTTGCTGGAAGGCGATACCGTCGTCGGTGTTATCACCCAGACCGGTCTTAAATTTCGCGCCAAAACCGTGATACTGACGGTTGGAACCTTTCTCAACGGCTTGATCCATATCGGCATGGATAATTACAAGGGCGGACGAGCCGGTGATCCACCGTCCATCGCCCTGGCAAGCCGTTTGCGTGAACTGCCACTGCGCATCGATCGACTGAAAACCGGTACTCCGCCCAGAATCGATGCCAACAGCGTGGATTTCTCGGTAATGCAGGTTCAGCCTGGCGATAACCCGACGCCGGTTTTTTCGTTTATCGGCAGCCGTGAGGATCACCCGCAGCAGATTCCCTGTTACATCACTCACACCAATGAGAAAACCCATGAGGTGATCCGCCAGAATCTGGATCGCAGTCCCATGTACGCCGGTGTGATCGAAGGGATCGGCCCCCGTTACTGCCCCTCGATCGAAGACAAGATCACCCGCTTTGCCGACAAGACCGCTCATCAGATCTTCGTTGAACCAGAGGGCCTGACCAGTACCGAGCTGTATCCCAACGGCATTTCCACCAGTCTGCCCTTTGACGTGCAGCTGGCGATCGTGCGTTCGATCAAGGGCTTTGAGCAGGCACACATCATGCGGCCCGGCTATGCGATCGAGTATGACTATTTCGATCCTCGCGATCTGAAGATCAACATGGAAAACAAGTGTCTGCATAACCTGTTTTTTGCCGGCCAGATCAACGGTACCACCGGCTACGAAGAAGCCGGTGCCCAGGGCCTGCTGGCGGGTTTGAATGCCGCCTTACGCGCCTTCGACAAGGAAGCCTGGTCACCCCGCCGGGATCAGGCTTATCTGGGCGTGATGATGGACGATCTGTCTACCATGGGTACGCAGGAGCCCTATCGCATGTTTACCAGCCGGGCGGAATATCGTCTGCTGCTGCGGGAAGACAACGCGGATATCCGTCTGACCGAAGAAGGCCGTAATCTCGGGCTGGTGGATGATCATCGCTGGGCCATGTTCTGTGACAAGATGGAACGCATTACCCAGGAAAATCAGCGTCTGCGCGAAAACTGGATCAGCCCTGCTCATGCCGCCGCTCCGGCGTTGAATGAATTGCTGAAAACCCCGCTCAGCCGTGAGCACAACCTGGAAGAACTGCTGCGTCGTCCCGAGCTGAATTACGCCAGCCTGATGGCGGTGGACGGCATTGGCCCGGGTATCGAGCATGAGCAGGCCGCCGAGCAGGTCGAGATCCAGATCAAATACGCCGGTTACATCGAACGGCAGAAAGATGAAATCCAGAAGCATCTGCGCAACGAGCACACTCGCCTGCCGCTGGATCTGGATTACGCCGAAGTACCCGGCCTGTCTCATGAGGTGATCGCCAAGCTTAATCAGGCCAAACCTGAAACACTGGGCATGGCCTCGCGCATTGCCGGCGTTACCCCGGCGGCGATTTCGATTCTGCTGGTACATCTCAAGAAGCGCGGCCTGCTGCGCAAGTCGGCATAAGCACCATGATGAGCAACAACACGATGCACGATCAATTACAAAGCACACTGCAGCGTTTGCTGGGCCAGACCGAGCTGGCCGTTACCCCCGAGCAGGCCGATAAGCTGGTGACGCTGGTCACCTTGCTCGACAAGTGGAACAAGGCCTTCAACCTGACCTCGGTGCGGGATCCAATCGCCATGATGGGCCGTCATATCGTAGACAGCCTGGTAGTGAGCCCTCACCTGCAGGGTGAGCGTTTTATCGATGTGGGCACCGGTCCCGGCCTGCCGGGTCTGCCGTTGGCGATAATCAATCCCGACAAGCAGTTTGTGCTGCTCGACAGCCTCGGCAAACGTATCCGTTTTATTCGCATGGTGGTGCATCAGCTGGGGCTGACCAACGTCGAGGCGGTGCAGAGCCGGGTAGAAGATTTCAACCCGGAGCAAAAGTTTGATGGTGTGCTGAGTCGGGCCTTTGCTTCGCTGGATGACATGGTAAGCTGGTGCGTTCACCTTCCGACCCCCGAAGGCCGTTTTCTGGCGCTGAAGGGGCAATATCCGGAGCAGGAGTTACAATCATTGCCTGCTCATCTCGCACTGGATCGGGTTTATCCGTTAACCGTGCCCGAGCAGGAAGGCGACCGCCATCTGGTGGTCATCAAACTAGCCAGCCAGTAGAGGTGTTCGGTGGGAAAAGTCATCGCCATTGCCAACCAGAAAGGGGGCGTGGGCAAAACCACAACGTGTGTCAACTTGGCGGCCTCCATGGCCGCGACCAAACGCAAGGTACTGGTGATTGACCTGGATCCTCAGGGCAATGCCACCATGGCCAGCGGCATCGACAAGTATCAGGTCGCCAACACCGCCTATGATTTGCTGGTGGACGAGGTGCCGGTCGAGCAGGTGGTCGAGCGGGAAACCAGCGGCGGTTATGATCTGATCGCCGGTAACGGCGATGTGACGGCCGCCGAAATCCGGCTGATGGAAGTGTTTGCCCGCGAGGTGCGCTTGCGCAATGCCCTGGCACCGGTACGCGATTATTACGATTATATTTTCATCGACTGTCCCCCTTCCCTCAATCTGCTGACGGTGAATGCCATGTCGGCGGCAGATTCGGTACTGGTGCCGATGCAGTGCGAATATTTTGCACTGGAAGGCCTGACGGCGCTGGTGGATACCATCAGCAAGCTGGCGTCGGTGGTGAACCCTGCCCTCAGAATCGAGGGCATACTGCGCACCATGTTCGACCACCGCAACCGCTTGTCCAATGAGGTGTCCGATCAGCTTAAATCGCACTTCGGTGACAAGGTCTATCGCACCGTGATCCCGCGTAACGTCCGTCTGGCCGAGGCGCCCAGCTTCGGTACTCCGGCCATGTATTACGATAAATCTTCACTGGGTGCCAAGGCTTACCTGGCGCTGGCCGGTGAAATTCTGCGTCGGGAAGAGCTTTCTCAGGAACATTCTGAACCTTCGGAACAAACAGCATGACCATCAAACGACGTGGTCTGGGCAAGGGCCTTGATGCCCTGCTCAGCACCAGTTCTGCCGCCAATCAGCGTCAGCACCAGGCCGAAACCCATTCCTTGCCCGGTGCCAACGGCGAACTGCAAACTCTCGCTCTGAACGAGCTGCAACCGGGTAAATATCAGCCCCGCCGGGATATGTCCCAGGTAGCGTTGGAAGAGCTGGCCACCTCGATTCGCCAGCAAGGCATTATTCAGCCTATCGTGGTGCGGGCGCTTGAAACCGGCGGTTATGAAATTCTGGCCGGCGAGCGACGCTGGCGGGCAGCCCGGCTGGCGGGTCTTGACCAGATCCCCTGCCTGATCAAGGCAGTGGCGGATCAGGAAGCCATGGCCATCGGCCTTATCGAGAATATTCAGCGCGAAGATCTCAACGTGATCGAAGAGTCCCGCGCCTTGTCCCGACTGATCGAAGAATTCGGTTTTACCCATCTGTCGGTGGGCGAGGCGGTGGGCAAGAGCCGCAGTACCGTCTCCAACCTGTTGCGGTTGGCTCAGTTGAACGACGAGGTAAAACAGCTGGTGGAACACGGCTCGCTGGAGATGGGTCATGCCCGTGCGCTGCTGGCGATCACGGGGGAACAACAGACCGAACTGGCCCGGCTGGTGGCTCAAAAAGCGCTGACGGTGCGCGAAACCGAAAAACTGGTCAAGCAGAGCCTGACACCGAAAAAAGAGAAAATTGAACAGCCCAGATCCTTGCTGATGAGCCAGCTTGAACAGGAAATCGGTGAAAAACTGGGTTCAAAAGTAGAAATCAAGTCGACCCACAAGGACAGGGGGAAACTGGTGATCTCTTATAACTCTTTGAATGAGTTAGATAAAATAAGCCATTTTTTTGGTATTAACGACATCCCTGAAGTCTGAGCCAAGGTAAATACTCAATTAGTTTAACCCGTTGTAAATGGTCGGAAAAACCGCACTAAGCCGTTAAAAATAAGGTTTTACTGCAATTGCATTTACGCCGGGCACGGGTATAATTTGACCTGCTTTTTTGGGGCTTAAAGGACAACACCTTGGTGTGGCCAGCAAGCCCCTAACTGTATCAGGAGTTTTTGTGGAACAAATGAATCGGCACCTGAGCGACAAGCAAATGGCGCTGGTGATCTTGTCTTGTCAATTACTTCTGGTGGTGGCCGTCGGCACCCTGTTTTTTTACCAGCAGGGAGAGGCAGCCGCCCGTTCCGCCCTCATAGGGGGCGGAATCTACTGGGTTCCCCAATGTCTGTTCAGTGTCCGGGTTCTGGCGTTCAGCGCCAAGCACGACACACCGCGCAGTGTTGTGGCGGACTTTTACAGCGGGGCAGGGATTAAGTTTGGCAGCACTATCTTGTTGTTCGTGATAGCGCTCAAGTACATGGAGGTGCTTCATGCTCCTCTGTATACGGCTTACGCCCTAGCATTGCTGATGCAGTGGATTCTTTCGTTCACTCTCAACAACCGTTACTAGGAAAACACATGGCTGCAACAGGAGATGTCTTAACTTCCCAGGGTTATATCTCTCACCACCTGCAACACCTGCAGATTGGTTCGGGATTTTGGGCGTTAAATATCGATTCTTTGCTTGTTTCCGTTGTCCTGGGAATGCTGTTCTTGTGGGGCTTCAACAAGGTTGCATCTCGTGCAACCAGTGGAGTTCCCGGCAAGTTGCAATGTGCCGTTGAGCTGCTGGTCGAATTTGTGGATAAATCCGTCAAGGACGTCTTCCATGGTAAAAATGCGTTAATTGCGCCTCTGGCGCTGACCATTTTTGTCTGGGTCTTCCTGATGAACCTGATGGATCTGATCCCGGTCGACTATCTGCCCTATGGCGCTCAATTGCTAGGTGTTCCTTACCTGAGGGTTGTTCCTTCCGCCGATGTTAACATCACCATGTCCATGGCGTTCTCCGTGTTTATCTTGATCATTTTCTACAGCATCAAGATGAAAGGCGTGTCCGGCTTCGTTAAAGAGCTGACCATGCAACCGTTGAACCATTGGTCCATGATCCCTGTTAACTTGGTGCTTGAGACCGTATCACTGATCGCTAAACCCATCTCTCTGGGTCTGCGACTGTTCGGTAACATGTATGCCGGTGAGATGATTTTCATCTTGATTGCCGGTCTGCTGCCGTGGTGGTCTCAATGGGCCCTTAATGTGCCTTGGGCGATTTTCCATATCCTGATTATCACCCTGCAGGCTTTCATCTTCATGATTTTGACCGTTGTTTATCTGTCAATGGCCCATGAAGAGCATTAATAACAAAAGATAACAATATATTAACAAGCAGTCGTTCTAACCGCTAACAATTGGAGAAAAAAAATGGAAATGATTTTCATCGCTGCCGCTCTTATGCTGGGTCTGGCTTCTATCGGTGGTGCTATCGGTATTTCTATGCTGGGTGGTAAGTTCCTGGAAAGTGCGGCTCGCCAGCCGGATATGCTGCCTGCTCTGCGCGGCAACTTCTTTATCGTGGTTGGTCTGGTTGACGCCATCCCCATGATCACCGTTGGTATGGCTCTGTACCTGATCTTCGCCGTAGCTTAATGGCTCGGTCTATCAATCAGTCTGCTAACCATTTTAAAGGAGAGTTGCGATGAACATGAACGCAACAATCCTCGGTCAAACGATCGCGTTTATCCTGTTCGTTTGGTTTTGCATGAAGTTTGTATGGCCGCCTCTGATGGCAGCCATTGAAAATCGCCAGAAAGAAATCGCCGAAGGCTTGTCCTCGGCGGAACGGGCCAAGAAAGACCTGGCTCTGGCGCAAAACAATGCAACCGAACAGTTGAAGGAAGCCAAGCTGCAGTCCGCTCAAATTGTTGAGCTGGCTAACAAGCGCAAGGCCCAGATCGTCGAGGATGCTACACGCGAAGCCCAGGCTGAGCGTGAGAAAATTCTGGCACAGGCCCAGGCGGAAGTTGAAGCCGAACGCAATCGTGTCAAAGAGGAACTGCGTAAGCAGGTTGCTGCTCTTGCCCTGGTGGGTGCAGAGAAGATCCTCGAGCGTCAGATTGATGCCGCTGCTAACAGCGACATTGTTGAGAAAGTAGTAGCTGAACTGTAAGGGACATAGAGCTATGGACATGATTACCATTGCTCGCCCCTATGCCAAAGCAGCTTTCGATTTTGCCGTTGAGAAAAAAGCGGTTGATAACTGGTTATCCATGCTGAGTTTTGCCGCCGAAGTGGCGCAAAACGAAGCGATGGACGAAGTTATCAACGGCAATCTGAACGCGGAAAAGATGGCCGACGTGTTTTTGGCTGTCTGTGGCGAACAGCTCGATGAGCAAGGCCAGAACCTGATAAAGGCGATGGCTGCAAACGGACGCTTGAGTGTGTTGCCAGCAGTGGTACTGGAATTCGCCGCGATGAAGGCGGAGCTGGACCGGGAAGTGGAAGCCGATGTGGTTTCTGCTGCCAAACTGACCAAGCAACAAATGGCCAAGATTCAGGCTTCACTGGAAAAGCGCCTAGATCGCAAAGTGAAGCTGAATTGCAGCGTCGATAAGAGCCTGATGGCCGGCATCATCATCAAAGCCGGTGACATGGTAATCGACGGAAGTGTTCGGGGCAGGCTGTCCCGCTTGGCTGAAACGCTGCAATCTTGATTGGGGAATAGAGCATGCAACTGAATTCAACTGAAATTGCCGAGCTGATAAAACAGCGTATCGAGCAATTCAATGTTGTCAGTGAAGCACGAAACGAAGGTACCATCGTCTCTGTAAGCGATGGCATCATTCGTGTTCACGGCCTTGCTGATATCATGCAAGGTGAAATGATTGAACTGCCGGGCGGTCGTTACGCCCTGGCATTGAACCTGGAGCGTGACTCCGTTGGTGCCGTGGTAATGGGTCCTTATGCGGATCTGGCCGAAGGCATGAAGGTTCAGTCTACTGGCCGTATCCTGGAAGTACCGGTAGGTCGCAACCTGCTGGGTCGAGTGGTTAACACCCTGGGTGAGCCGATCGACGGTAAAGGCGCTATTGAAGCCGATACCTTCTCTCCGGTAGAAATGATTGCTCCGGGCGTTATCGATCGTCAATCGGTCGATCAGCCGCTGCAAACCGGCTATAAAGCGGTTGATGCCATGATCCCCGTGGGTCGTGGTCAGCGTGAGCTGATCATCGGTGACCGTCAGGTAGGTAAAACTGCCCTGGCCGTCGATGCCATCATCAACCAGAAAGACTCCGGCGTTAAGTGTGTGTACGTGGCCATCGGCCAGAAAGCGTCCACCATCTCTAACGTGGTTCGCAAGCTGGAAGAGCACGGCGCACTGGCTAACACCATTGTCGTGGTCGCTTCTGCTTCCGAATCTGCTGCCCTGCAGTACCTGGCTCCCTACTCCGGTTGTGCCATGGGTGAATTCTTCCGTGACCGCGGTGAAGATGCACTGATCGTGTACGATGACCTGTCCAAGCAGGCCGTTGCTTACCGTCAGATCTCTCTGCTGCTGCGCCGCCCGCCGGGTCGTGAAGCTTATCCGGGTGATGTTTTCTATCTGCACTCCCGTCTGCTGGAACGCGCCTCTCGCGTGTCTGTCGACTACGTAGAGAAGTTCACCAATGGTGAAGTGAAAGGCAAGACCGGTTCTTTGACCGCACTGCCGATCATCGAAACCCAGGCTGGTGACGTTTCTGCCTTCGTACCGACTAACGTGATTTCCATCACCGATGGTCAGATCTTCCTGACCACCGAGCTGTTCAACTCCGGTATTCGTCCGGCGGTTGATCCGGGTATCTCCGTATCCCGTGTTGGTGGTGCTGCGCAGACCAAGATCATCAAGAAACTGTCCGGTGGTATTCGTACCGCTCTGGCTCAGTATCGCGAACTGGCGGCCTTTGCTCAGTTCTCTTCCGATCTGGATGAGGCGACTCGCAAGCAGCTGAGTCACGGTCAGAAAGTGACCGAGCTGATGAAGCAGAAGCAATACCGTCCGATGTCTGTCGCCGAACAGGGTCTGGTACTGTTCGCCGCCGAAAATGGCTATCTGGACGATGTTGAGCTGAAGCTCATCACTACGTTCGAAGCCGCCCTGCTCGCTTATGCCAATTCAGAACATGCCGCCGTGATGGCGGAGATCAACGAGAAAGCTGACTACAACAAAGATGTTGTTGCCCAGCTGACTGCGTTGCTGGATAGCTTCAAGGCTACCCAGTCCTGGTAACCATGTGGCAGCGTTTGCTGCCACCTGAATTGGAGAAGCGACATGGCCGGCGCAAAAGAAATACGTAGCAAGATCGGGAGTGTCAAAAACACTCAGAAGATCACCAGCGCTATGGAGATGGTGGCCGCCTCGAAAATGCGCAGAGCGCAGGATCGCATGGACCACAGCCGTCCATACGCTGAAACCATACGCAAGGTGATCGGCCACATCGCGCAGGGGAACTTGGAATACAAGCACCCCTATCTGGCAGACCGCGAGGTTAAGCGCGTTGGGTTTATTATCATCTCGACCGATCGTGGCCTCTGTGGCGGTTTGAACATTAACCTGTTCAAACAAGCCATGAATGAAATGAAAGCATGGTCCGACAAAGGCGTGGGCATTGACCTGGGTCTTATCGGCAGCAAGGCGGTAAGCTTTTTCAACCGCCATGGCGGCAAGGTCGTCGCACAGAAGAGCGGACTGGGTGATAACCCGTCGCTGTCTGAGCTGATTGGCTCCGTCAATGTCATGCTTGAGGCATACAACAAGGGTGAGATAGACAAGCTGTATCTGGTGTACAACAAGTTTGAAAACACCATGATTCAGAAACCCACGGTCGATCAACTGTTGCCCTTACCTGCATCGGAAGAAAACGTGGCCAGCCACAGCTGGGACTACATCTACGAGCCTGATCCAAAATCTTTGTTGGACAAGCTGCTGGTACGCTTTGTGGAAGCACAGGTGTATCAGGGTGTAGTAGAAAACCTGGCTAGTGAGCAGGCTGCGCGGATGGTGGCGATGAAAGCCGCTACTGATAACGCCGGCGATCTCATCGAAGACCTGCAATTGGTGTATAACAAAGCCCGTCAGGCTGCGATTACCCAAGAGCTGAGTGAGATTGTTGCCGGTGCCGGTGCCGTATAAGGCAAGGGTATTCAAAGGTTTAGAGGATTTGACATGAGTAAGGGTATCATAGTCCAAATCATCGGCGCCGTAGTAGACGTGGAATTTCCGCAAGATGCGGTTCCTCACGTATATGAAGCGCTGAAGATCACGACTGAAGGTCAGAGCCAGGGCCTGGTTCTGGAAGTTCAGCAGCAAATTGGCGGCGGCGTTGTTCGCTGTATCGTCATGGGTTCCTCCGACGGTCTGCGCCGCGGTCTGGAAATCGAACGTACCAACAACCCGATCAAGGTGCCGGTAGGCGTCGAGACTCTGGGTCGTATCATGGACGTACTGGGTAACCCTATCGATGAGAAGGGTCCTATCGGTGAAGAAGACCGTTGGTCTATCCACCGCGAAGCGCCCAGCTACGAAGAGCAGGCCAACAGCTCCGAGCTGCTGGAAACCGGTATCAAGGTTATCGATCTGGTTTGTCCGTTCGCCAAGGGTGGTAAAGTTGGTCTGTTCGGTGGTGCCGGTGTTGGTAAAACCGTAAACATGATGGAACTGATCCGTAACATCGCCATCGAGCACAGCGGTTACTCCGTATTTGCCGGTGTTGGTGAGCGTACACGTGAAGGTAACGACTTCTATCACGAAATGACCGACTCCAACGTTATCGACAAGGTATCGCTGGTATACGGTCAGATGAACGAGCCGCCAGGCAACCGTCTGCGCGTAGCGTTGACCGGTCTGACCATGGCCGAGAAGTTCCGTGACGAAGGCCGTGACGTACTGTTCTTCGTAGATAACATCTATCGTTATACTCTGGCCGGTACTGAAGTATCCGCACTGCTGGGCCGTATGCCTTCTGCAGTAGGTTACCAGCCGACTCTGGCCGAAGAGATGGGTGTACTGCAAGAGCGTATCACCTCCACCAAGACCGGTTCCATCACCTCCGTACAGGCCGTTTACGTGCCCGCGGATGACTTGACCGATCCGTCTCCTGCAACCACTTTCGCCCACTTGGACGCGACCGTGGTACTGAGCCGTCAGATTGCCGCCCTGGGTATCTACCCGGCCGTTGATCCGCTGGACTCTACCAGCCGTCAGCTGGATCCGCAGGTTGTTGGTGACGAGCACTATACTGTTGCCCGTGGCGTACAGACCGTGCTGCAGCGCTATAAAGAGCTGAAAGACATCATCGCCATCCTCGGTATGGACGAACTGTCTGAAGACGACAAGCTGACTGTATCCCGTGCCCGTAAAATCGAGCGTTTCCTGTCCCAGCCTTTCTTCGTGGCCGAAGTATTCACCGGTTCTCCCGGTAAGTACGTGTCCCTGAAAGATACCATTAGTGGTTTCAAAGGCATCCTGGACGGTGATTACGACTCACTGCCCGAGCAGGCGTTCTACATGGTTGGTTCCATCGACGAAGCCGTCGAGAAAGCCAAGAAACTGTAAGCCTCGAAGGAGAACCTGATGGCCGATTTTAGCTTTCATCTCGACATCGTCAGTGCCGAAGAACGTTTGTACTCCGGCTCTGTCAGTGCGGTGACTGTCTCCGGCTCTGAGGGTGAATTGGGGATCCGTTACGGACATGCCCCCTTGCTGACGGCTATCCGTCCTGGCCTGGTGCAATATATGACCAAGGCTGGCAAGCAAGAAGTTCTGTATATTTCCGGCGGTATGCTGGAAGTACAGGGCAGCAGTGTCATGGTTTTGGCCGACACTGCTATTCGCGCCGAAGATCTGGATAAAGCCAAGGCCGAAGAAGCCAAACGAGCGGCGGAAGCCAAACTGCAGAACTCCTCACACGATGTGGATTATGCAGAAGCGGCCGCCGATCTGGCCCGGGCTCTGGCGAAACTGCGCGTGCTGCAGTTGGTTAAAAGATAACGTGCGTTACTAGCCGTGCGTAAAAAAGCGACCTCAGGGTCGCTTTTTTTTTATAAAAAAATCAGAATGACGGCAGTTTTTACTACGGGTTAATAGCCTTCTGCCTTGCTGCGATAAAAAGAGGCAACAGGGTCACCTCCACCGACACGCCATGAACCCATCCATGGGGCTCGGAAATGCCATCCCTGGCATTGCACGGTCGGTGAAGGCGTTCCCTGCTGCCTCTTCTCTACGTTTGAGTCGGCTGTAACATTTAACCCTGAATTTTTATCACGGGATCCAAAAAATTATGAAAACACAGGCAGTGATTCTGGCGGCGGGCAAGGGTACCCGCATGCGTTCTTCCTTACCCAAGGTACTGCACCCGGTGGCGGGGCAGCCGATGGTCAGGCACGTCATCGCGGCGGCCCGGGCCAGCGAAGTAGACGGTATTCATCTGGTCTATGGTCACGGTGCCGAACAGCTCAAGGCCCGCATCGATGAGCCGGGTATCGGCTGGGTACATCAGGCCGAACAGCTGGGTACCGGCCATGCGGTGGCGGTGGCGCTACCGGAGGTCGACGATAGCGACCGAGTGCTGGTGCTTTATGGTGATACCCCGCTGATCCAGCCACAGACCATAGCGGCGCTGCTGGCGGCCCAACCGCAAGGCGGAGTCGGCCTGCTGACGGTCAAACTCGACAACCCCACCGGCTATGGCCGTATCGTGCGTGAGCAGGGCAAGGTAGTGGGCATCGTCGAACAGAAAGACGCCAATGCCGAGCAACTGGCCATCAACGAGGTCAATACCGGCGTACTGGTGGCCGAAGCCGGCCTACTCAAGCGCTGGCTGGGTGCCCTGAACAACAACAATGCTCAGGGGGAATACTACCTCACCGATATCTTCGCCATGGCCCATGCGGACGGCTGCGAGATTGCCACCGTGCACCCGGCCAGCACCGCCGAGGTAGAGGGTGCCAACGATCGGGTTCAGCTGGCCGGGCTGGAGCGGGCCTATCAGAAAATGCAGGCCGAGCGGCTGATGCGTGACGGTGTGACCCTGCTGGATCCGGCGCGCTTCGATCTGCGCGGTGAGTTGACCGTGGGTGAAGAAGTCACCATCGACGTCAACGTCATCATCGAGGGCAAGGTGACGCTGGGTAACCGAGTGACCATCGGTGCCGGTGTTGTGCTTAAAGACTGCGTGATTGGTGACGATGCGGTGATCAAGCCTTACTCCATCATCGAACAGGCCGAGTTGGGCACCGCCAGCAGCGCCGGTCCCTTCGCCCGCCTGCGCCCCGGTGCCGTGCTGGCCGAGGATGCCCATGTCGGCAACTTTGTCGAAATGAAAAAGGCTCGCCTGGGCAAAGGCTCCAAGGCTGGTCATCTGAGCTACCTGGGCGATGCGCAGATCGGTGAGGGCGTCAACATCGGTGCCGGCACCATTACCTGTAACTACGACGGGGTGAACAAGTTTCAGACCGTGATCGAAGACGGCGTCTTCGTCGGCTCCGACACCCAGCTGGTGGCACCGGTACGTATCGGTAAGAATGCTACTATCGGCGCCGGTTCTACCATTACCAAGGATGTCTCCGAAGCCGAACTGGTGATCACTCGTGTGCGTCAGCGTCATATCAAGGATTGGCCACGTCCGGTGAAGAAAAAGCCGTAAGCCTGTTTCCTGATCACCAATCGGCTAACGGGTTGAAGAGGCAACAGGGTTGCCTCTTCAACCCGCCCGACTTTATCTCAATCAGCCAATTTCCCTTTCCGAAACTATCGATTGATCCCTTATCTTTTGATCTGCTAGCATTAAGTTTCAAATCGAAACTTAGCTAGGTCATGTCGAAACGAAATACTCAACAGCGTCGTCATACCATCATCACTCTGCTTAACGAGCAGGGCGAGGTAACCGTGGACGAGCTGTCGCAACGCTTTGAAACTTCCGAAGTGACCATTCGCAAGGATCTGACCGCGCTGGAGAAAAACGGCCTGCTGTTGCGTCGCTATGGTGGCGCCGTGCCGGTGCCGAGTGAAATGGTGACGGAAAGTGCCGGTGAGCCGGTGTCACAACGCAAGCAGGCGCTGGCCAGAGCCGCTGCCGAACGAGTACGTGACCATAACCGCATCATCATCGACAGCGGCAGCACCACGGCGGCGTTGCTGGGTCAGCTCGGCCACAAGCATGGCCTGGTGGTGATGACCAACTCCTTGAATATTGCCAATGCCCTGCGCGAGCTGGAGCCCGAGCCGACCCTGCTGATGACCGGTGGCACCTGGGATCCGTCTTCCGAATCCTTTCAGGGCCAGGTAGCCGAGCAGGTGCTGCGTTCCTATGATTTCGATCAGCTGTTTATCGGTGCCGACGGTATCGACATTGAACGGGGCACCACTACCTTCAATGAATTGATCGGATTGTCGCGCGTGATGGCGGAAGTGGCCCGTGAGGTGGTGGTGATGGTGGAGTCCGATAAAATCGGCCGTAAAATTCCCAACCTGGAACTGCCCTGGGGTGTCATCCATACCCTGGTGACCGACGGCGGCATAACGAAAGATCAACAACAACAATTAGAGCAAAAGGGTATTAACCTGGTTATTGCCCCCGAATCCTGAGGAATTATCTATGTGTGGAATTGTAGGGGCAGTGGCCCAGCGTGATGTGGCGGAAATTCTGGTGGAAGGCCTGCGCCGACTGGAATACCGGGGTTATGACTCGGCCGGCGTCGCCATTGTCGACGCACCGGGTCAGCTGGGGCGCCTGCGCCGGTTGGGCAAGGTGCAGGCGCTGGCCGATGCGCTGAATGAACAGCCGCTGACCGGCGGTACCGGTATTGCCCACACCCGCTGGGCCACCCACGGTGAGCCTTCCGAACGCAATGCCCATCCTCATGTATCCGGCGACATCGTGGTGGTGCATAACGGCATTATTGAGAATCACGAGGAATTGCGGGTCGAGCTGCAGGGCAGAGGTTATGAGTTCAGCTCCGACACCGACACCGAAGTGATTGCTCACCTGGTTCATTACCACCGCCAACACAGCGATTCACTGCTGGCGGCGTTGCAGACTACGGTAAAGGAGCTGCGTGGTGCCTACGGTACCGTGCTGATGGATGTGCGTGACCCGTCCAGGGTGGTGGTGGCGCGTTCCGGTTCTCCGCTGGTGATTGGTCTGGGACTGGGCGAGAACTTTATCGCTTCCGATCAGCTGGCGTTGCTGCCGGTGACCCGTCGCTTCCTGTTCCTCGAAGAAGGTGACGTGGCCGAGGTGACCCGTCGCGAGATTCGTATCTTCGATACCGATGGCAATCCGGTGGTACGTGACGAGCTGGAATCCGATGTTACCCACGATGCGGGTGACAAGGGTGAGTATCGTCACCACATGCTCAAGGAAATCCATGAGCAGCCCAAGGCCATTACCGACACCCTGGAAGGCCGGATCACCGAATCGGCGGTGGTGGTGGA
>JAAEZO010000224.1 GCA_018222825.1 Gammaproteobacteria bacterium | reverse complement strand
TCCTTGATCACGTTGCCGAACCAGCCGAACAACATCACCGTCATCACCAGGGTACCGGCGGCAAACACCAGAGGGCCGGCAATGCCCCCGATGCCCGCCGCCCAGAGGCCGGCACCGGAGGCCAGCAGAAACAGCCCCAGGGCACCCACTATCGGCCAGGGACTCTGGGCCGGTACATAATATTGCTCCGTCTTGACCGCCATGATCGTCTCCTTAAGCGCCGCTGCCTGCGACGGCCTGCTCACTGATGTCGTAAAGGGTGTAGGACAGGGTGAATACCTCTATGTCTGCCGGCAACGCCTGATCCACGTAGAAGCGCATCGGCATTACCGCCTCATCCCCTGCTGCTATAGGCTGTTCCTGAAAGCAGAAACACTCGGTCTTGCGCAGGTAGCTCGCCGCCAGCCCCGGTGATACCGAAGGAATCGCCCTCAATACTCGGGAATCGTTCCCGGGATTGCTGACGGTAAAGTCCACCTGATGCATTTCGCCCGGACGCACCTGCAGGCGGCGCACCGAAGGATCGAATCTTCCCCGCAGCCCACTGCTCTGATAGGTGACAAATTCCACCGTCACCAGCCGTTGCTCGTCTACCACTCTGGATTCGGCCACCGCCTGAGTGGCGGTTTTACCGTTCAGCCCGGTGATGTCACAGAAGACGTCATACAGCGGCACCAGTGCAAAACCGAACCCGAACATGGCCACCGCCAGCAGCCCGAGTCGGACCGCTATTCTGTTAACGTGAGCCATTGCCCTCTATCTCCGGTGGGGTACTGAAAGTGTGGTAAGGCGCCGGTGACGGCACCGTCCATTCCAGACCATGTGCGCCCTCCCAGGGGCTGGCCGGCGCCGTTAGTCCGCCGCGGATACACCTGATCAGCACCACCACGAAGATAAGTTGCGACAAACCGAAGGCGAAGCCACCGATGCTGACCAGGGCGTTGATGTCGGCGAATTGCAGCGAATAGTCGGGAATACGCCGGGGCATGCCGCCCAGCCCCAGAAAATGCATGGGGAAGAACAGCACGTTGACCGAAATCACCGAGCACCAGAAATGCCACTTGGCCAGCCGTTCATTGAACATGTGACCGGTCCACTTGGGCAGCCAGTAGTACACCGCCGCCAGCACCGAGAAGATGGCGCCGGTCACCAGCACATAGTGAAAATGGGCCACCACGAAATAGGTGTCGTGATACTGGAAGTCGGCCGGAGTAATGGCCAGCATCAGGCCGCTGAAGCCGCCGATGGTGAACAGCACGATAAAGGCCAGCGCGAATAGCATCGGCACTTCAAAACTGAGCGAGCCCCGCCACATGGTCGCCACCCAGTTGAACACCTTGACCCCGGTGGGCACCGAAATCAGCATGGTGCAATACATGAAGAACAGCTCGGCCGCCACCGGCATGCCCACGGTAAACATGTGGTGCGCCCACACCAGAAAACTCAGGCCCGCGATGGAGGCGGTGGCGTACACCATGGAGGCATAGCCAAACAGCGGTTTGCGGCTGAAGGTGGGAATGATGGCGGAGATAATGCCGAAACTCGGCAGTATCATGATGTACACCTCGGGATGGCCGAAGAACCAGAAGATATGCTGAAACATCACCGGATCACCACCGCCGGCTGCTTCGAAGAAGCTGGTACCGAAGTATTTATCGGTCAGCACCATGGTCACCGCCCCCGCCAGCACCGGCATGACCGCTATCAGCAGAAAAGCGGTGATCAGCCAGGTCCAGCAGAACAGCGGCAGCTTCATCCAGGTCATGCCCGGCGCCCGCAGATTCCAGATAGTGACGATGACGTTGATGGCGCCCATGATGGAGCTGATGCCCATGATATGCACCGCAAACACGAACAGGGCGGTGCTGTCGGGTGAATAGGTGGTAGACAGCGGCGCATAGAAGGTCCAGCCGAAGTTGGGTCCACCGCCGGGCATGAACAGCGACGACAGCATCAGCACGAAGGCGAAGGGCAGTATCCAGAAGCTCCAGTTGTTCATGCGCGGCAACGCCATGTCCGGCGCGCCGATCATCATCGGAATCATCCAGTTGGCCAGGCCGACAAAGGACGGCATCACGGCACCGAAAATCATCACCAGACCGTGCATGGTGGTCATCTGATTGAAGAAATTGGGCTCCACCAGCTGCAGGCCGGGCTGAAACAGTTCGGCCCGAATCACCATCGCCATGCCGCCGCCCACAAAGAACATGGTCAGGCTGAACAGCAGATACATGGTGCCGATGTCTTTATGGTTGGTGGTAAACAGCCAGCGCCGCAAGCCTTTGGCCGGGCCGTGATGCGCCTCGTCATGGCCCAGATGTTCATCGGCGGTGTCTGTTACGTTTAGCTGTGTCATCCCTGCCCCCTATTGTCCCTGCCTGGCCTGATCAATGTCGCCGGGTTGCACCAGGTCACCGGTGTCATTGCCCCAGGCATTGCGTTCATAGGTGATCACCGCGGCCAGCTCTTTCAGCGCCAGCTGCTTGTCGAAGCTCTGCATGGCGGTGCCGGCCTTGCCGTACAGCACGATATCGATGTGAGCAGCCCTGTCGTTGAGAACCAGCTCGCTGCCCTTGAGCGCCGGAAAGGCACCGGGTATCCCCTCGCCATTGGCCTGGTGACAGGCGGCGCAACTGCGCTGATAAACCTGTTCACCCAATTGCATCAGCTCGTCGCGGGTCATTTCCATTGCCACCAGTTGCTGCTCGGCGGCTTTGGCTTCGGCCTGCTCGGTTCGGAGCTGAGCCAGCCAGCCATCGAATTCCTCGGGCGAACGGGCATCGACCACTATCGGCATGAAACCGTGATCCTTGCCGCACAGCTCGGCGCACTGCCCGCGATACAGACCGGGCTGGTTGATGCGGGTCCAGGCTTCGTTGATAAAACCGGGAATGGCGTCTTTCTTCACCGCAAACGCCGGCATCCACCAGGAGTGGATCACGTCATCGGAGGTGATCAAAAAACGAATTTTACGGTCGGTGGGCAATACCAGCGGATAGTCGACCTCGAGCAGATAGTTATCACCCTTGGCGACCCGGCCCTGAATTTGTTGCGGCAGGGTAGCGAGCAGACTGTAGAACTCAACCCCTTCGTCGAAGTAGCGGTAATGCCACTTCCACTGGGAACCGGTGATCTGCACGGTGAGATCGGATTCAGAGGCATCTTCCATCGCCACCAGAGTGCGGGTGGCGGGCACGGCCATGGCGATCAGAATGACAAAGGGGATCAGGGTCCAGAGGATCTCGACCTTGGTACTTTCATGAAATTGCGCCGCCCGGGCACCCTTGGATTTTCGATGATGGATAATGGCCCAGAACATGACCCCGAAGACCAGCAGGCCGATAATGGCGCAGATGATCAGTATGGTCATATGCAGGCCATACACCTTCTGGCTGATATCGGTGACCCCTTCGGTCATATTCAAGCGAGCTTGCGCTCTTGCAGGCAGCGTTGCCAGCAGGGACAACAGCAGAATAATCGGCTTCACACGCACCCCCAAAAGTTCTTCCTGTATTTTTGGTGCACTCGTATTACGAGTCAGTGCTTGTCGGGCTACCACATCCCTCGGCCCGGCACTCACTAAGTAAAGCACTGATAATGAAAAAGTAAAAAATTGAAGTAAAAA
>JAAEZO010000022.1 GCA_018222825.1 Gammaproteobacteria bacterium | reverse complement strand
ATAATGGAGCCGACCACCGCCATGATGCCCATCAGGTGAAGCTCGAAGCCGAATAGCAGGCTGGCCAGCGGGGCGAAGATAATCAGGCCGATGATCTCGAAGCCAAGGGTATGGCGAATACGATCTTTGGTGGTACGCATGAAGTTCTCAACAACAAGAAGTGATAATAAAGGCGATAACGCGGCGAGATACAGCCGGCGGCGTCAGGCCGCCGGCTGCATGAAAGAGGCTTAGGTGCTCAGTCTACCAGGTCGTAGGGCAGGGGTTGCAGGCTCAGTCGGCTGCCTTCCTGTCCCTTGAGGCGAAACACCGCATCCGATTCCAGATCCTTGTTTAGCACCGCGGTCAACAGACACTCTTCACCTTGCTGCCAGACGCTCAGCACGGTGCCGGCCCGGCGCCAGTTGTCACCCAGTTGCAGCTCCAGATCCTGATTGATGCCGATGTCGTCGGTGGCGGTGCCGGCCAGCACGAACATCGCCTTTTTGTTGGCGCCGCGGTATTTGGCGCGAGCCACGGTTTCCTGGCCCATGTAGCAGCCCTTGGTGAAGCAGATGCCACCGATGGCCTGCAGATTGAGCATCTGAGGAATATATTCGCCCTGATGTTCGGCGCTCATGTCCGGCAAGCCGGCATGAATCATCAGTCCCTGCCATTCCTGCTCGCTGCCGCGGGGCAACTCGGACAATTCGGCCAGCTCAACGCCCTGGGGCAGCAGCAGCAGCGCATGCTCGGCCGCGACCGGTATCACTATGCCACCCTGCCACAGGTTGCCGTCGCCGAGCTGATGGTTGAGCCAGTGGGACAGGCCTTCGCCGGCCAGGCCGAACACCTGCCATTGAGAGCTGACGTCTTCCACTTCGGTGTTGGCGAACACGGCGAATTTTTTCAGTTCCGGCAACTGACGTTCAACCAGTGACTGGTTGAGTACCAGCAGCAGTTGTTCGCCCAGGTTGGCCAGCCAGAACGAGGCCCACAGCTTGCCTTTGCTGTCGCAATGGCCGCCGGCGGTGGCGTCACCGGGGTTCAACGAGTTTACATCACAGGTAACCTGACCCTGCAGGTATTTGGTTCTGTCTGCGCCGGTCAGGCCGATCACGGCCCTGTCGGTCAGGGGATAAAGCATGGGAGAAGAAGCAAGAGTCAACACGGGGCGCTCCCTTGATTGGCTATCGGTAAATTAAGTGTGACCTTCATGGTAAAGATGGCCAACACATTTGTCAGTACTCATTCGACCTTATACCATGAGCTTTGTTTTATTTTCTGGAAGCCACCATGGTCAAACTTTCTGATAAACCCCGTCTGGTCTGGGCCTGCCGCCGTGGCATGCTGGAGCTGGACGTGATTCTTGCGCCCTTTGTCGAACATGAATACGACGGGCTGAGCGAAGCGCACAAGGCGGCATTCCGCCGTTTGCTGGAATGTGATGATCCGGACCTGTTCGCCTGGTTCATGGGCCATCAGCGCACCGACGATGCCGAACTGCAGGCCATGGTGGAATATATTCTTGAGCGTAACCAGGTTCGCAATCAGCGCTGAGCCGTCCCGCTTGCATCGCTGTTATCTGCTGGCGGCAGCTACCGCCTTGTGGCTGCCGGCGAGCCTGTTGCTGAGCGCCGATCGTCTGATCTGGTTTGCCCCCGGCTGGTTGCTGGTGTCGATACTGTTGTGGATTCGCAGTGGCGGCTATCGGCTGGAAGGTGAATACAACAACGGCGTGCTCAGCCTGAACGGACGCAGCGGCGTCTTGTCGCGATACAGCCGGGCGGGGCCCGGCTTTTTGTTGCTGGTGCTGAAGGACGACAGTTGGCCGCCATTATGGCTGTTTCAGGATGCGGTGCCGGAAGCGGTGTTCCGGCGCCTGTCACAGAAAGTGCTGTTGGCGAGCTAGGTCCTTATTCACCCATGTAGTTGGTGGGTACCATGATGGTAGGTTCGGGATTTGCCAACTGATCTGGATAATCCAGGGTGTAATGCAGGCCACGGGATTCCTTGCGCTCCATTGCCGAACGCACGATAAGCTCTGCCACCTGTACCAGGTTGCGCAATTCCAGCAGGTTGTTGCTGACCCGGAAGTTGGCGTAATACTCCTGAATTTCCTGCTGCAGCAGATCGATACGGCGCTTGGCCCGTTCCAGTCGCTTGTCGGAGCGGACGATACCGACGTAATCCCACATAAACAGGCGCAGCTCGTGCCAGTTGTGATGAATCACCACTTCTTCGTCCGAGTCGGCCACCTTGCTTTCGTCCCACAGCGGCAGTATCGGCGGCTTCGGCGTGGCTGCCAGTTTGGCCAGCATGTCTTCACCGGCGGCGCGGGCAAACACGATGCATTCCAGCAGCGAGTTGGAGGCCATGCGGTTGGCACCGTGCAGGCCGGTGTAGGACACCTCACCGATGGCATAGAGGCCCTCGATATCGGTATGACCCTTGCGATCCACCATGACGCCGCCGCAGGTATAGTGGGCCGCGGGCACCACCGGCATCGGTTGCTTGGTAATGTCGATGCCCACCTTGAGGCAGCGCTCATAGATGGTGGGGAAATGCTTGAGAATGAAATCGGCCGGCTGATGGCTGATGTCCAGATACATGCATTCGGCACCGAGGCGCTTCATTTCATGGTCGATGGCACGCGCCACTATGTCGCGCGGAGCCAGCTCGGCCCGCTCGTCATAATCGGGCATGAAACGGCTGCCGTCGGGGCGCTTGAGCAGGGCCCCTTCGCCACGCAGCGCTTCGCTCAGCAGAAAGTTGTTGTCTGCCGGGTGGAACAGGCTGGTGGGGTGGAACTGATTGAATTCCATGTTGGCTACACGACAGCCGGCGCGCCAGGCCATGGCGATACCGTCGCCGGAGCTGACGTCCGGATTGGAGGTGTACTGATACACCTTGGAGGCACCGCCGGTGGCCATGGCGATAAAGCGGGCCCGTACCGTTTCTACCCGCTCTTTGTTGCGGTTCCAGACGTAGGCACCGAGCACCCGGTTGCCGGGCAGGCCCAGCTTGGCGCTGGTGATCAAGTCCAGTGCGTTGACCCGTTCCAGAATATGAATGTTGGGATGCCGCTGCACCTGTTCATTCAGGGTAAGCTGTACCGCTCTGCCGGTGGCATCGGCGGCATGGAAAATGCGTCGGTGGCTGTGGCCGCCTTCCCGGGTGAGGTGATAGGACGCCTCTCCCTGGGCCGACTCTTCGGTATCGAAGGGCACGCCCTGGCCAATCAGCCATTGAATGGCGCCGGGGGCATTTCTGGCGGTAAACTCCACCACAGCTTCATCACAGAGTCCGGCACCGGCAATCAGGGTGTCGGCAACGTGGGATTCAATGCTATCCGTTTCATCGAACACAGCGGCAATGCCGCCTTGGGCGTAGAGGGTCGAGCCTTCGGCAAGCGGCCCCTTGCTGAGCACATGAACCCTGGCATGATCGGCCAGTTTCAGCGCCAGCGACAGCCCGGCGGCACCGCTGCCAATGATGAGTACGTCGCAGAGGTATTCAACGGGATCCTTCATAAAGTATCATTGGCCCAGTATGGATAATCTTTCTATGTTATCCCAAGCCGCCGACAGGTGCAGCCGGAATCAGCTTTCTCAAATGAGTTCAGAACTTTTGTCCGCATCCGTAGTCTATCAAGGTGCGCTTATTACGGGCCGGTGTGGCAACGCACCGGATTATTCGGAGGTTACGCGGCTCGCATGAGCGATAATTTAACAGACCAGCAACTGGTTGAACGGGTGCAGCGTGGCGATAAAAACGCGTACAACCTGCTGGTAAAAAAATATCAGTATAAAGTGGCGAACCTGGTGTCTCGGTTTGTGTCTAACCCAGGAGACGTCCCCGACGTAACGCAAGAGGCATTTATCAAGGCGTATCGGGCCTTGCCCGGATTTCGAGGAGAGAGTGCTTTTTTTACCTGGCTGTACCGGATTGCGGTGAACACCGCCAAGAACTACCTGGTCGCCCAGCGGCGGCGACCTCCGGGCAGCGATGTTGATATCGAGGATGCAGAGTTTTACGACGGTGGCGAAGGATTGAAAGATCAGGCGTCACCGGAACATCTGATGTTGTCGGAAGAGATCAGACGGGCGGTATTCGAAACCATTGAGGTTCTTCCGGAAGATCTTAAAACGGCGATTACCTTACGCGAGCTGGAAGGGATGAGCTATGAAGATATTGCCAAGGTGATGGACTGTCCTGTCGGGACCGTTCGTTCCCGGATTTTCCGGGCACGCGAGGCTATCGACAAGCGGGTCCAGCCGTTACTTCAGGGTTGAACGGAGAACAACTGTTATGGCTAACGTTATGGCAAACAAAGAACAGATTTCGGCATTGGTAGACGGAGAAATTCAGGACAAGGTCTTGCTGGAACAGCTGGGGGATGACCTCGAGCTGACGGATACCTTTGGCCGCTACCACCTGTACGGTGATGCCTTGCGCCGTGAGCTGCCGCGTCATCTGCAACTGGACATGAGCGACAGAATAGCGGCAGCCCTGGCCGACGAGCCGGCGATGATCGCAACGCCGGCATCGTCTGCGCCGCAATCGAAGGCTGAGCCGTCAAATGTGGTACGGCCGCTGTTTGGTCATGTTTCACCCATGCTGCGTTATGTTGGTCAGTTTGCCGTGGCGGCGTCGGTATCGGCGGCGTTGATCTTCGGGGTGCAGCAATACGGCCAGAACGACTTGCCGTCGCCGGTGCTGAATACGGTGCCGATGAACGGTGGTGCGGCTCCGGTCAGCCTGAATTATCAGATAGCGCCACGCCAGGGCTCGCAGGAGCAGGCCTTGCTGGAACAACAGCGTCATATTCATGAGCTGTTGATGGATCACGAATTGCAGCAACGTCTGCGCCAGAACTGAAGGTAATCGGCTTTGAGAATAAAAGGCCCTGGTGCCGTTATCCTGGTAATTGCATGGGCGTGGTCTTGTGTGGCCGCCGCCGAGAACGAATCGGCAGAGGCCTTGTTGCAGCGTATGCAACAGGCCTACCAGCAGATGAACTTCGAGCTGACGCTGGTTGAATCCAGCCAAGGACAACTCGAACCCAAACGCCTGACCCGGGGTCATATCGATGGTCAGGTATTTACCCACCTCACTCACCTCAATGGTCGGCCGCGTGAATTCGTGCAGCGCGACGATGAAACCAGTTTTTTCGATGCCAGCCATGATGGTTATACCCTCAAGAATGCCCCGCTGCCGGGGTTGTTTTATCGTCTGCAACTGATGCCACTGGCACCGGTGACGACCCATTATGATGCGGTGGTTGCCGGGCGTAGTCGTGTGCTGGGGCGTGTGGCTCAGGTGATACGACTGGTGCCGAGGGCCGAAGGTTATTACGGCTATGTGCTGTGGCTGGATCAGGAAACCGGTTTGTTGCTCAAGCTGGATACCCTGGATCGGGACGCCGGTGTGGTGGAACAAAGCATGGGAGTCGCGTTGCGGATCAGCGAACAGCCCAGCCCGCTGATCCGGGAGCTGAAAACCGCCGCCTTGCCGCCCGCCATGTCGGTGGCGGAAGTGTACCCGAATCCGCAGCAATCCCTGCCCTGGCAAACCGGCTGGCTGCCTGCCGGTTTCGAGTTGCGCTCGGAGGATAAACACAAGCTGCCGGTGACCGAGCGGCTGGTGGATTATCTGATGCTGTCGAACGGCCTGGTGGATGTGTCCGTGTATGTGGCCCAGGCCGACGCCAATATCGAACCCCAGCAACAGCTGGTACGTCAGGGCGCAACCCATCTGGTCAGCCTGATCAGTCCGGCGCGGGTCGAAATTACCGTGGTGGGAGCCATTCCTGCCGAGACCGCCCGCCGCATCGCCGAGTCTGTCGAGCCCAGGATCACACCATGATTGAAGAAATTGCCACCGTGCTGGCGGTACATGCAGACGGGGTTGAAGTAGTCTGTTTCAGCAAGTCTGCCTGTGGTCAGTGCAAGCAAAACAGTACCTGCGGTACCGGTCTGGTCTCCAAGGCGCTGCCCGGTCGTGATCACCGTTTCGTGATTGCGACCGACTTGCCGCTGGCGGTGGATCAGCAGGTGCGCATCGGCATTCCCGAGCAAAGCCTGATCACCAGCGCCCTGCTGGTGTATCTGCTGCCGCTGCTGCTGTTGCTGGGCGGCGCCGGGTTTGCCAGCGCCGGACTGGGGCTGGGTGATGGCGGCACCCTGGCGGGGGCGGCCATCGGCGGTATCGCCGGTTTTGTACTGGCGTCCCGCTGGGCCAGAGGGGCCGGCAGAATGCTGGCCGAGCCGGTTATTATCGGGCCGGTGATCCCGGTAGCCAATATCGACTAAGGATTGGCCACGGTAGTGCTAATCCAGTAGAATCCCGCCTTTGATTCTCGCTTTCAGACAACGGACTCCTTATCGCATCATGAAGCATATTCGTAACTTTTCCGTCATCGCTCATATAGACCACGGCAAGTCCACCCTGTCCGATCGTTTGATCCAGGTGTGTGGCGGCTTGACCGATCGAGAAATGCAGCAGCAGGTTCTCGACTCCATGGATCTGGAGCGGGAGCGCGGCATTACCATCAAAGCCCAGAGTGTGACCCTGAACTACCAGGCCAACGACGGCGAACAATACCAGCTGAACTTTATCGATACCCCGGGGCACGTCGACTTCTCGTATGAAGTTTCCCGCTCTCTTGCCGCCTGTGAGGGCGCTTTGCTGGTAGTGGATGCGGGTCAGGGCGTTGAGGCACAGACTCTGGCCAACTGTTACACCGCTCTGGACATGGATCTGGAAGTGGTACCGGTACTGAACAAAATCGACCTGCCCCAGGCCGAGCCGGAGCGGGTGGCCGAAGAAATTGAAAACATCGTCGGCATCGATGCCCTCGACGCGGTACGCTGCTCGGCCAAGACCGGTGTGGGCGTGGATGAAGTGCTGGAAACCATAGTCCGCCAGATTCCGCCGCCGGTAGGCAACCCGGAAGGGCCGCTGCAGGCGTTGATCATCGACTCCTGGTTCGACCCCTACCTGGGTGTGGTGTCGCTGGTGCGGGTCAAGCACGGCAGCCTGAAGAAAAACGACAAGATCAAGGTCATGAGCACCGGACAGGTGTGGGGCGTGGATCGTATCGGTATCTTTACGCCCAAGCAGAAAGACACCGCCGGCCTGAACTGCGGTGAAGTAGGCTGGGTAGTCTGTGGTATCAAGGAAATTCACGGTGCGCCCGTGGGTGATACCCTGACTCATGCCAAGCATGGTGCCGACCAAGCGCTGCCCGGCTTCAAGAAGGTCAAGCCGCAGGTATACGCCGGACTGTTCCCGATTTCCAGCGATGACTACGAAGCCTTCCGTGATGCGCTGGACAAGCTGTCGCTGAATGACGCGTCACTGTTCTACGAGCCGGAAACCTCCAACGCGCTGGGCTTCGGCTTCCGCTGTGGTTTCCTCGGCATGCTGCACATGGAAATCGTGCAGGAGCGACTGGAGCGGGAATACGATCTGGATCTGATCACCACGGCCCCGACCGTGGTCTACGAGATAGTGCTGACCAACGGTGAAACGATTCACATCGACAGCCCGTCCAACCTGCCAGCGGTCAACAACATCGAAGAGCTGCGCGAGCCCATCGCCGAATGTAATATTCTGGTACCGCAGGAATACCTGGGCAACGTGATCACCCTCTGTATCGAGAAACGGGGTGTGCAGACCAACATGGTCTATCACGGCAACCAGGTGGCGCTGAGCTACGACATTCCGATGGCGGAAGTGGTGCTCGACTTCTTCGACCGCCTCAAGTCCTGCAGCCGGGGTTATGCGTCGCTGGATTACGGCTTCAAGCGCTTTGAAGCGGCCGACATGGTGCGGCTGGATATTCTGATCAACGGTGACCGGGTCGATGCACTGGCCATTATTACCCACAAGGAAAATGCCTTGTACCGGGGCCGTCAGCTGGTGGAGAAAATGCGCGAGCTGATTCCGCGTCAGATGTTCGATATCGCCATTCAGGCGTCTATCGGCAACCAGATTATCTCTCGCAGCACGGTCAAGGCCTTGCGCAAGGACGTAACCGCCAAGTGTTACGGCGGCGATGTCAGCCGTAAGAAAAAGCTGTTGGCGAAGCAGAAAGAAGGCAAGAAGCGCATGAAGTCTCTGGGGCGGGTCGATATTCCCCAGGATGCCTTCCTGGCCATCCTCCATGTTGGTAAGGACAAGTAACCATGGCGAGTAACTTTGCCCTGATACTGGTGCTGGTGACTCTGGTCACCGGCATTGTCTGGGCCTGTGACAAATGGATATGGGCGCCGAAACGCGCCCGTAAAATTGCCGAGGCCCAGCTGGCCCACGGCAATAAAGTGGATGCGGCGGTACTGACCCGGGCGGCAAAGGTGCCCGGCTGGATCGAGCAGGCCCGGTCTATCTTTCCGGTGATTGCGACCGTACTGGTGCTGCGATCTTTTATCTATGAGCCGTTCCAGATTCCGTCCGGTTCCATGATGCCGACCCTGCTGGTGGGTGATTTCATCCTGGTGGAGAAGTTTGCCTACGGCCTGAAAGAGCCGGTCAGCAATACCACCCTGATCCCGACCGGCAAGCCCGAACGGGGCGATGTGGTGGTGTTCAAGTACCCGGAAGATACCCGTATCGATTACATCAAGCGGGTAATCGGCCTGCCCGGCGATCGCATCGTCTATCAGGACAAGCAGCTGTTTATCAAGCCGGCCTGTGACGGTGACAACTGCCCCGACTTTACGCCGGTGGTACTTGAATATGAAAAAAGTGGAGAGTTTACCCAGATGGGCATTCCGCTCGAGCATTACCGCGAGCGTCTGACCGACGAGCCCCACGACATACTGCGCAATCCGTTGTTACCCGACCGGGTATCCATGTATTACCGTCAGCCGGGCACGGCGCGGAATGAGTGGGTGGTTCCCGAAGGCCAGTACTTCACCATGGGCGACAACAGAGACAACAGTACCGACAGCCGGTTCTGGGGCTTTGTGCCCGAAGAGAACCTGGTGGGCAAGGCGGTGGCTATCTGGATTAGCTTTGAGTTTGAACGTAACGCCGACAGCTGGTTGCCCTCCTGGGTGCCGAGTGATGTGCGTTTCAGCCGTATAGGCGCAATTCGTTAATGAAAAAACTGAACATTCTGCAAAAAAAACTGGGCCATACCTTCAACGATGAAGCCATGTTGATACGGGCCCTGACTCACAGAAGTGCCGGCGCTCGCCATAACGAGCGGCTGGAGTTTCTGGGTGATTCCCTGCTGAGCATGGTGATTGCCGATGCCCTGTTTCACCGTTTTCCCAAGGTGAACGAAGGCGACATGTCACGCATGCGCGCGACGCTGGTGCGGGAAAAAACTCTGGCCGAGCTGGCGCGGGAGTTCGAGCTGGGCGAATATCTGATCCTGGGCCCGGGCGAGCTGAAAAGCGGCGGTTTTCGGCGGGAATCTATCCTGGCCGATGCGGTGGAAGCCTTGATTGGCGCCGTGTATCTGGATACGGATATCGAGCAGATGCGCACCATGCTGTTGTCCTGGTATGAAGACCGGCTCAACGACATTCAGCCGGGTATCGATCAGAAAGATCCCAAGACCCGGCTGCAGGAGTTGCTGCAGGGCAAGCGCAAGTCGTTGCCGACCTACACCGTAGTGGACGTGATTGGCGAAGCCCACAATCAGAAATTTACCGTACATTGTCAGATTGATGGTGTACCCGAGCCGGTGGTGGGTATTGGTACCAGCCGTCGCAAGGCCGAGCAATCTGCCGCCGAACATGCCCTGGAAGTGCTGCTATGACAGATCAAGAACAAACCTATTGCGGCTTTATCGCCATTGTCGGCCGACCCAATGTGGGCAAATCGACCCTGATCAATCATCTGCTGGGGCAGAAGGTCAGCATTACCTCGCGCAAGCCGCAGACTACGCGGCACCGCATCATGGGTATCGATACCGAAGGGGCTTATCAGACCATTTATGTGGATACCCCGGGCCTGCACATCGAGGAAAAGCGCGCCATCAACCGGCTGATGAACCGGGCGGCTTCCAGCTCGCTGGGTGACGTGGAGATGGTGGTGTTCATGGTGGAAGGCACCAAGTGGACCGCCGACGACGACATGGTGGTGAACAAGCTGCGCCGCATGGACTGCCCAGTGGTACTGGCGATCAACAAAATCGACAACGTCGAGAGCAAGGAAGAATTGCTGCCCCACATGCAGTGGCTGGCCACCAAGATGAACTTCGCCGACATAGTGCCGATTTCTGCGGAAAAGGGCACCAATGTCGACACCATCGCCAAGCTGGCCCGTGCACAGTTGAAGCCGTCGTTGCATTACTTCCCGGAAGATTACATCACCGACCGCTCTTCCCGCTTCATGGCGGCCGAGATCATCCGTGAGAAGCTGATGCGCTTCATGGGTGACGAACTGCCCTATTCGGTGACGGTAGAAATTGAAGACTACAAGGTCAACGAGCAGGGCATAGTGCACATCAACGGCCTGATCCTGGTCGAGCGCAGCGGTCAGAAGCGCATGGTCATCGGCAACAAGGGCGAGAAGCTCAAGGTGATCGGTACCGAGGCGCGGCTGGATCTGGAGCGCTTGCTGGAGCAGAAGGTGTTTCTGGAGTTGTGGGTCAAGGTCAAATCCGGCTGGGCCGATGACGAGCGGGCCTTGCGCAGTCTGGGGTATGGTGACGACTGATCATGGCGCACGCCGCCTTCGTCATTCATAGCCGGCCCTACCGGGAAACCAGTCAGCTGGTGGAGGTATTCACCCGGGAACTTGGCCGCCAGAGTCTGGTGGCCAAGGGCAGCCGCCAGCCGCGCTCACCTCTCAAAGGGCTGTTACAGCCCTTTGTGCCGTTAAGGCTCACCTTTGCCGGCAAGGGCGAGCTGAAAAATCTGCATCATGCCGAGACCACGGCCCCGGCCATTCAGTTGACGGGAACGGCGCTGTACAGCGGCCTTTACCTCAACGAGCTGATCTACTACCTGCTGGAAGCGCACACCCCCTTCGACGAGGTGTTTGACGCCTATCACAATACCCTGACAAAACTGGCCAACGGCGAAGGTATTGAGCCCTGCCTGCGCCATTTCGAATTTTATATGTTAAACATACTGGGTTATGGCGTCGATTTTACGGTGGACGCCTCGAATGGCGAGGCCATTCGGTCCGCAGGCTGGTATCGCTATCAGCCAGAATCCGGTTTCATTGCCCTGGAAAGGGATGAGCCGGGAGCTTATCCGGGCCACCATCTTCATGCCCTGGCCGAACTCGATTTAACCCGTCCCGAAGTGCTGGTCTCTGCCAAGCGTTTCAGCCGGCAGGCGTTGGGGCCTTATCTCGGCGGCCGGGCCTTGCGCAGTCGCGCCCTGTTTATCAAAGGAAAGAGAGGAAGTCGCAGTGAGTGAATTGTATTTAGGCGTTAATATCGATCACATTGCCACCTTGCGTAATGCCCGGGGCACCAGTTACCCGGATCCGGTACAGGCAGCCGCTCTGGCCGAACAGGCGGGGGCGGACGGCATTACCGTGCACCTGCGTGAAGACCGGCGTCACATCATCGATCGGGATGTGGACATCCTGAGTCAGACCATTCAAACCCGAATGAATCTTGAAATGGCGGTCACCGATGAAATGGTGGATATCGCCTGTCGCATCAAGCCGGCCTTTGTGTGCCTGGTGCCGGAAAAGCGGGAAGAAGTCACTACCGAGGGTGGGCTGGATGTGGCCGGTCAGCTCGACAAGGTAGGCGCTGCCGTGGCTCGTTTGACCGAAGCCGGCATCAAGGTGTCGCTGTTTATCGACGCCGATCGGGCGCAGATCGATGCGGTGGTTGCTACCGGCGCCCCCTATATCGAGATCCATACCGGTCATTACGCCGATGCACCCAATGAAGCCGAACAGGTTGCCGAGCTGAAGCGTATCTCTGCTGCCGCTTCCTACGCTCACGATCTGGGCCTGAAGGTAAACGGCGGCCACGGTCTGCATTACCACAACGTCAAACCGATCGCCGCCATTCCCGAAATGCTGGAGCTGAACATCGGCCATGCCATTATCGCCCGCGCCGCCTTCGACGGCCTGGAAAAGGCCATTCGCGACATGAAACGACTGATGCGCGAAGCCCGCCAGGGAATTTGAGTCGTAGCCGTAAGCTTTTAGACAAACCCCGAGCCATCACGCGCTCGGGTTTTTTGTAGGGTCGAATTTATTCGACCAAAAATGGTAGTACGGCCTACAAGAGGTCGAATGAATTCGACCCTACGATGGAAGATGATTTAGCCGTCATCCTGGCGAAAATCAGGATTTGAATTGATTCTGGAGAGCAATGCTGGAGCTGTCATGCGGAACCTGATTCCGTACCGGAATGACGGCCAAAACAGGCCTTGTTCTGGTTGTTTTGCTGATAGCTTACCGCTGATTTTCACAAATACGCCTTCGCTTCTTCCCGTACCTGTCCCATCCGTTCTTCCAGCTCCAGCAGCTCGGGCTCCAGCTCGTCGACCCCCTGTTTGGCCAGCAGCGCTTTTTCCAGCTGGGCCACCAGCGCCTGCAGCTGTGGCACGCCGCAATAGGCGGTGCCGCCATGCAGCTTGTGCAATGCCGGGTAGAGGCGTTGCTCGTCCAGCTCACCGGACAGGGCGGCCCCCAGCAGCGGGGCAAATTCGTCGAAGCTCTGTAACAGCAGGCTCAGCATTTCCCGGGCCAGCGGCTCCTTGCCGGCGGCCTGCTTCACCGCCAGCGACCAGTCGATCTGGCCTGGCGGTGTGGGCCGGTGGGCGAAGCGTTCTATGATGCGGGCCAGTATGGTCTCGTCTATCGGCTTGGCCAGATAATCGTCCATGCCCTGATGCATCAGCCGGTCGCGCTCGCCGGCAATGGCGTGGGCGGTAACCGCGACGATGGGGGTGCTGGCGTTGGGACCATCCTGCGAGCGAATTTCGCGGGTGGCCTGAATGCCGTCCATCAACGGCATCTGAATATCCATGAAGATGATGTCGTAGCGATTGATGGTGGCCAGGTTGAGCGCCTCCTGGCCGTTGGAGCAGGTTTCCACCTGGCTGACCTGTTCGCTCAGCATGGCGCTGATCAGCTTCAGGTTGGCCGGATTGTCGTCTACCGCCAGCACCCGCAACGGCTGCTTCTGGGAAGGCGGTGCCAGGGTAATCTGCAGCATGGCTTCGGGCTCGGCTACTTCCTGTCCCATCAGCGCCTGAGCCAGCTTCTGGTAGTGTACCGGTTTGCTCAGGCAGGATTCGGCCCCCGCGGCCAGCAGGGCATCGGCCAGGGTCGGATCGGTAGAGCTGAGCAGCACGACTACCTTGTTGTCATGAGACAACTGCAGGTTAATCGCCTGTTCCATCTGGCTGGGCAGGGTATTGGGGCCAAAGCCGAGCAGGGCACAATCGATGACCACGCCCGGGTAAGGCTCGTGCAACACCTGTATGCCCCATTCCCGCAGCAGGGCGGTGGTGGCACGGCGGCTGAAGTTGTCTTCCTCCAGATACAGCACCGTCTTGTCACACAGCTCGGCCAGCGGCAGCGATTCGGCCAACGGCAACGAGGCCCGATTCAGCTCCAGGGTGAAGCTGAACACCGAGCCCGAGCCCAGCTCGGAATAGAGCTCGATATCGCCGGACATCTGATGCACCAGCTTCTGGGTGATCACCAGCCCCAGTCCGGTACCGCCGTAGCGGCGGGAAATGCTGGAGTCGGCCTGATTGAAGGCCTGAAACAGCTGGCGGCGCTGGCTGTCGGAAATGCCGATGCCGGTGTCCTGCACATGAATGCGCAGCGCGGCCCGATCCGGCTGGCTGGCGGGGCGGGCATCGACCCGCACGTCCACGTTGCCCTGCTCGGTAAACTTGACCGCGTTGCCCACCAGGTTGGTCAGCACCTGCTGCAGTCGCAACGGATCGCCGATCACGGCGTCGTGCACGGCCGCATCCACCCGCATCGACAGTTCCAGCCCCTTGTCGTGGGCGCTGGGAGCCAGCAGCGTCATCACTTCCTGCAGGGTATCGCGCAGCGAGAACGGCAGCTGCTCCATCTTCAGCTTGCCGGCTTCCAGCTTGGAGAAGTCGAGAATGTCGTTGATGATGCCAAGCAGGTTTTGCGCCGACTTTTCGATGGTCTTGAGGTAGTCGAGCTGATTGGAGGTCAGGCGGGTTTTTTGCAGTTGCCGGGCAAAACCAATCACGCCGTTGAGCGGAGTGCGCAGCTCGTGCGACATGTTGGCCAGAAACTCGGTTTTGACCCGGGCCGCCTCCTGCGCGCGCTTCTTGGCCATGTCCAGCTCGATATTCTGGATTTCGATCTGCTCCAGGGTCTCGCGCAGATCCGAGGTGGCCTGGTCGATATTCTGCTGCATTTCGTCGTGGTATTCGGACAGCGACTTGGCCATGGCGTTGATGCCGTTCTTGAGCATCTCCATTTCGCCGGTGAATTCACCGTTGACCCGGGTATCGAGCCGGCCCTCGCGAATCTTGTACACGGCGCTGACCATGTCGGTGATCGGCTGGGACACGCCTTTGATCAGCCGAATGCCGAACATGGCGCTGAGGCTGACGCCGAGCAGCACGATCAGGCCGGCAAAGAAGCTGTCTTTATAGTGCGCCAGCATCGCCGAGTCGTTGTTCAGTTGCATGGCGATATAGCCGATGGGCACGGCGGAGACTTCTTCCCAGGACGCGTCGGTCTGAATGTTGTCGGTGAGCACCGGGGTGCGCAGAATAATCTCTTCGTCGCTGCTGGCCACCTGGGTGGTGCGGGGAATGGACTCCGCTTCCGGCAGTCGCATGGCGTTGAAGTCGCGATGGTAATTGGAGGTGACCAGCAGCCGGCCTTCAGCATCGAACAGGGCGATGGATTTGACCAGCGGGCTGTTGTTGCGATGAATGGTACTGAGCAGGCGGTTGAGCGCTTCCCGGTTACGGCTGGTCAGCGCCAGTTCACTGGCCAGGGCCAGCGGCTCTATCACGTTGACGCCCTGACGGATCAGCACTTCTTCCAGCTGCTGATAGCGGCTCACGGAAAAATAACCGGCCAGCAGGATACCGATAATCAGGGTGGGTATTATGGTGTAAGCCAGTATCCGGGCTCGCAGGCCGTATTTGGTCATAGTGGGCTAATGTGGGACAATGCGCGCATCAAATCAACAGACGCTTATGATGACATAGCCGGTTCGAGGGCTCCACGTTTTATGGTTCAGTTCTTCAAGGAAAACAAGCCCAAAGCTCAGGCACAGCCGCCGCTGGAGGTGACCATTGTCGAGCTGAATGCTCATGGTGTGGGGCTGGCTCGGTATCAGGGCAAGCCGCTGTTTGTACCCGGCGCGCTCAAGGGTGAGCGGGTACGGGTGCGTTTGCAGGTGCAAAACAACAAGTACCAGAGCGCCAGCCTGCTCAAGGTGCTGGCTCCGTCGCCCGAACGGCAGAAGCCGTTTTGTCCCTACAGCGCTGACTGTGGCGGCTGCTCGTTGCAGCACATGCCGGTAGCGCATCAGCGTGCGCTGAAGGCACGTACCGTGGCGCAACTGTTTGCCCGCCACGACATCGATGCACTGCCCGAGCCGGAATGGCTGAATGGTGACGAGCATCAGGGCTATCGGCGGGTGGCGCGACTGGCGATTCGTCGTCAGGGCAAGGGCGTGTCGCTCGGCTTTCGCCGTGGCCAGTCGCACGATCTGGTGGAAATAGACCATTGCGGCGTGTTGCGCCCCGGGCTGTCCGAGCTGATTGCCCCCTTGCGTCAGTTGCTTAACCGGCTGAAGGCGGTGAAACAGCTCGGGCATCTCGAGCTCTATGATGCGGACGAAGGGGTCGCTCTGCTGCTGCGTCACACCGGGTCACTGGCGGCCCGGGATCTGGAGTTGTTACTGGCATTTGCCCAGACGCGGCACCTTGCCCTGTTTTTGCAGGACGATAGCGCACGCCGACCTTTACATGTTCCTTTCTCACTTTACTATCAGATAGATAATATCAAGCTGGCCTTTACGCCCGGTGACTTCATCCAGGTTAATGGCGGGCTCAACGAGCGAATGGTACGGCTGGCACAGCAGTGGCTGGCCGCCGAGCCGGGCCAGCCTGTTCTGGATCTGTTCTGCGGGGTCGGTAACTTCTCGCTCCCGCTGGCGGCGGCCGGACATCCGGTGGTCGGGGTGGAAGGGGTGATGGAGATGGTCGAGCAGGCCCGGGGCAATGCGGAAGATAACGCTCTGCCATTGGCACAGTTTTATCGCGCCGATCTGGCCGCCGACTTTACTCGTGAACCCTGGGCGCTACAGGGCTTTGAGCGGGTATTGCTGGATCCGGGCCGGGCCGGTGCCGAGCAGGTAATGCCTTACCTGCAGCAATTATCGCCCGAGCGGTTGCTGTATGTTTCCTGTAATCCGGCGACCCTCGCCAGGGACAGCCAGGCACTGCTGGCGGCGGGCTACCGACTCAGCCGCCTCTGCCTGATTGATATGTTCCCCCATACGCTGCATTGCGAAGCGATGGCCTTGTTCGAACTCAATTAAGGGATACTTATGGTTGCCGTGCGCGATACTCACCTTCAAACAAGCTTCAGCCTGACCGAGTGGGCATCGGGCCTGCCGCTCGATGCTCATGAGCAGGAGCAACTGAAAGCGGTGTACGAGTATTGCCTGGGGTTGAAGGTGCCGCCCGAGGCGCAACACCGGCTGCAGGCCGAAGGGGTGGAGATGGTCGGGATCCTGCTTACCCTGAGCATGGATCTGGACACCCTGACGTCGGCGCTGCTGTATCCGTTTCTCGAGTTCGGTCACCTGGATGTGGAGCGGGTACGGGAAGATTTTGGTGACACCATAGCGCGTCTGCTGCGAGGGGTGGCCGATATGGAAGCCATTCGCTCGCTGCAGCATGTGCAGAGTGACAATAGCTCGGAAGTTCAGGTCGACCGGGTACGTCGCATGCTGCTGGCGATGGTGGAAGACGTGCGGGCGGTGGTGATCAAACTGGCCGAACGCATCACCTGCCTGCGCGAGGTCAAGAACGCCGACGAAGAAACCCGGGTGCTGGTGGCCAAGGAGATCGCCAACATCTATGCGCCGCTCGCCAACCGGCTGGGCATCGGCCAGCTTAAATGGGAGCTGGAGGATCTGTCGTTCCGCTACCTGCATCCGGACACCTACAAGCGCATCGCCCGGTTACTGCACGAAAAACGGCTGGCGCGGGAAGACTACATCGACGATTTCGTGGCCGGACTCAGAACGGCGCTGAAGGAAGCCGGAGTCGAGGCCGAGGTGTATGGCAGACCCAAACATATCTACAGCATCTGGCGCAAGATGCAGAAGAAGAACCTGGACTTCGACGAGCTGTTCGATGTGCGGGCGGTGCGGGTGGTGACCAAGCATCTGCAGGACTGCTACGGCGCCCTGGGCGTGGTGCACACCCAATGGCGGCATATTCCCCGCGAGTTTGACGATTACGTCGCCAATCCCAAGCCCAATGGCTATCAGTCCATTCATACGGTGGTGATTGGCCCCGAGGGCAAGACGGTCGAAATACAGATCCGTACCGATCAGATGCATCAGGATGCGGAGCTGGGCGTGGCGGCCCACTGGAAATACAAGGAAGGCGCCGGCGCCACCAAGCAGAGTGGTTTCGAAGACAAGATTGCCTGGCTGAGAAAGCTGCTCGCCTGGCAGGAAGACATGGCCGAAAGTGGCTCCCTGGTCGACGAATTGCGCAGCCAGGTGTTTGAAGACCGGGTGTATGTGTTTACTCCCAAGGGGGAGGTGGTCGACTTGCCGTTGGGCGCCACGCCGCTCGACTTTGCCTACTATGTGCACAGCCAGATTGGGCATCGCTGCATCGGCGCCAAGATCGACGGCCGCATAGTGCCGTTCACCTATCAGCTGCAAACCGGCGATCAGGTGGAGATCATCACCCAGAAACAGGCCAATCCCAACCGGGACTGGATGAACCCCCATCAGGGGTTTCTGCGCACCAGCCGGGCGCGTTCCAAGGTGGCGACCTGGTTCAAGAAACAGGACCGGGACAAGAACATTCTCGCCGGTCGTGACGTGCTGGATAAAGAACTGGAACGACTGGGGCTGAGTTTTTCCCAGATCGACAAGGCGGTGCTGGAGCGTTTCAACGTCACTCATCTCGACGACCTGCTTGCCGGCATCGGTGGCGGCGATCTACGCATCAATCAGCTGCTCAACTACCTGCAGGGGCTGTACAAGAAGCCGACCAGCGAGGAGCAGGACGAAGCGGTGCTGCGTCAGCTGGAGCTTAAGGCGGCGAGAAAGGCGTCCAACGCCAAGGGCCAGGGCCAGATAGTGGTGCAGGGCGTGGGTAATCTGCTAACCAGTACCGCCCGTTGCTGCCAGCCGATACCGGGTGACGAGATCGTCGGCTTTATCACCCAGGGGCGGGGGATTTCCATTCATCGCTCCGACTGCGAACAGTTGAAGGAGCTGGTGGCTCAGCATCCCGAACGGGTAGTCGATGCGGTTTGGGGCGAAAACAACGCCGGCGGTTATCGGCTGACCCTGCGGGTGGTGGCCAACGACCGCTCCGGCCTGTTGCGCGATATCACCACCATTCTGGCCAACGAAAGAATCAATGTGATGGGCGTCAACAGTCGCTCCAATCACAAGCAGCAGACGGCGACCATCGACATGCAGCTGGAAATATACAATATCGATACCCTGAGCCGGACCCTGGCCAAAATAGGTCAGTTGCCGGACATACTGGAAGCCAAACGGCTGTAACGGGAGCATGGATGGAGCACTATAACTACTCACTCGGTGACTTGCTGGCCATCATGGCGGCACTCAGGGATCCGGAAAACGGCTGCCCCTGGGATCTGAAACAGGACTTTGCCAGCATAGTGCCGCACACCCTGGAGGAAGCCTATGAGGTCGCCGATACCATAGAGCGGGGCGAGCTGAGTGAGTTGCCGGGTGAGCTGGGTGATCTGTTGTTTCAGGTGGTGTTTTATTCCCGGCTGGGAGAAGAGCAGTCGCTGTTCAACTTCGGCGATGTGGTGCAGTCCATCAGCCACAAGCTGGTGCGTCGTCACCCTCACGTGTTCGGCAATGCCGAGCTCGACAGCGAAGAGCAGGTCAAGGCCAACTGGGAACAGACCAAGGCGGTCGAGCGGCGCAGCAAGGACGCCACCGCGACCAGCGCGCTGGACGATATTCCCCGCAACCTGCCGGCGTTGAGCCGGGCCAACAAGATTCAGAAACGCTGCTCGGCGGTGGGCTTCGACTGGCGTGAATTACCGCCGGTGGTCGCCAAGATCCATGAAGAGCTGGACGAAGTAATGGCCGAGCTTGACCAGCCCGAGCAGGACCCGGATCGGGTAGCCGATGAGTTGGGCGATCTGTTGTTCGCCTGTGTCAACCTTGTGCGCCATCTCAAGCAAGATCCCGAGGCGGTGCTGCGCCGGGCCAACGACAAGTTCGAGCGACGTTATCGCGGGGTAGAGCTGGCATTGCAGGCCGATGGCAAAGACAGCCGTGAATGCAGCCTGGACGAGCTGGATGCTTACTGGCGACAGATAAAGGCCACCGAATAACGGCCTGTCGCCTCAATTTTTATCTCGCCGTGCCGATAAACAGCACAGGAGGATCACCGATGAAGCGTCTGTTCGGGTTGTTACTGTTGTGCTGTAGTCTGCAGATACAGGCAGAAGAAGAAACCGCTACCCCGGAGCCACCGGCCGCGCCGACGCAGTCGGATATCAACGAGCTGCGGGCGATTCCCTTGTATGAAGAATACGAGCTGATCGAGTGGATTAATGCCGGCCGCCATCTGCAACAGGTGCGCGATCGGGATCAGTGTCAGCTGGTGCAGGATATCGAGGCCAGAGCCGAGGTGCTGCGCCTGCCTGCCTATCAGTTTCTTTGGGGCGATATGCTGGCCTGGGGGATTTGCGTACCCCAGCAATCGCGCCGGGGGCTGGGCATGATATGGAAGGCAGCCGAGCAGGGGCTGCCGGCGGCGCTGGAACAGCTGGGGCGTTACTACTACGACGGAACTCTGGTGCAGCAAAACCGGGAGCGGGCGGCACCGCTGATGCAGGAGGCCGCCAGCCTGGGGCTGGAGAAGGCGCAGTTTATCTGGGCCCGCTGGCTGCTGGACGGTACCGGTAGTCCGCTCGACTATCCTCAGGCTTATCTGTGGCTGAAGCAGATGGTACTTGGCGATAAGAAGCAGCATCAGGAAGCGCAGCGATTGAGTGCCGCGCTGGCGGCCAGGATGCCGACCAGCAAGGTCAAAGAGCTGAATCAGCGCCTGTTGTTCTGAATCCGTGAATGTTGATTCCGTGAGTTTTGAGTCTGAGTTCTGAACCGCTTGTTGCTGCCCCGCCGGTGAATGCCGTCGGGATGGCGGACATTTAATGTCACCCTTCGCCGCTAATGTGTATTATGTATATATATTCTTTCGTGTTCAGGATACCCGCAGTATGAAGCTGACCACCTATACCGATTTCGGCTTGAGAACCCTGATGTATCTGGCCACCCTGCCGGAAGGGGAGCTGACCAGTGTGGCTCAGGTATCCCGGTTATACGACATATCACGCAATCATTTGGTCAAGGTGGTCAATCAGTTGGCGCGGGAAGGTTACCTTCATGCGGTGCGCGGCAAGCACGGGGGGATTCGACTGGCCAGGTCGCCGAAGGATATCAATGTCGGGCAGGTTATCCGCGCGCTGGAAAACAATCTGCAAGGTGTCGACTGCGGCAGCCCGGCCTGTTATCTGGTGCCGGCCTGTCGACTGAAAGACGCCCTCAAGCTGGCGATGGATGCCTTTTTGCAGGTGTTGGAAGGCTATACCCTGGCGGATCTGACCGGTAATCGGGAAGAGTTGATGCTCATTTTCAGTCAGCTGGAAGTTCAGACCGGCAACTCACCGGCCTGAAGGCTTGATTCAGCTACGTAACCCCGATACTCAACCCCGGTAATAGTGCGGCAGCACCCGCACCAGTTTTACCATATTGTTTTCCACCTCCAGAATTTCAATCGGATAACCCGCCAGGCGCAGGCCGATATTGGCCTCGGGGATTTCTTCCAGATATTCGAGGATCAGGCCGTTGAGGGAGCGAGGACCGTCGTTCGGCAGTTCCCAGCCCAGTTCCTTGTTGATGTCCCGAATACTGGCCGAGCCTTCAATCAGGTAGGAGCCATCATCCTGCGGCTTGATTTCGTCGCTCAGGGTCGGGCTGATGGTGGTGGTGAAGTCACCCACTATTTCTTCCAGAATATCATCCAGCGTTACCAGCCCCTGAATATCGCCGTATTCATCGACGATCAACCCGATGCGCTCTTTGTTGCGCTGAAACTTGAGTAGCTGGACGTTCAGAGGCGTCGCTTCGGGAATATAGTACAGCTCGCGTACCGCCCGCATCAGACTGGATTTACTGAACTCGTCTTTGGCCAGCAGACGCAGGGCGTCACGGGCGTGGATAAAGCCCAGAGCATCGTCAATATTGTCCCGGTACAGCAACACCTTGGTATGTGGGCTCTGCATCAGGCGACGGCTGATGGTTTTCCAGTCCTGGGTTACGTCGATGCCGTAGATCTCGTTGCGCGGCACCATGATGTCGTCGACCGTCACTTTTTCCAGATCCAGGATGGACACCAGCATGTCCTGATGTCGGCGCGGGATCAGGGCGCCGGCCTCGTTGACGATGGTACGCAGTTCTTCCGAACTGATGGCGGTGTCTTCTCCACCATGCGGATTGATGCGAAACAGTGCCAGCAGGCCGTTGGAGATGGCGTTGATGGTCCATACCGCCGGGTACAGCAGCACCATCAATGGCTTGAGAATAAAGGAGGCCGGAAAGGCCACCCGTTCCGGATACAGGGCCGCCAGTGTCTTGGGGGTGACCTCGGCAAAGATCAGCACCACCACGGTTAGGGCCACGGTGGCGATGGCCACACCATAGTCACCGTACAGGCGGATAGCGATCAGGGTGGCGATGGCCGAGGCGAGGATATTGACCAGGTTATTGCCGATCAGGATCAGGCCGATCAGTCGATCGGGGCGAGACAGCAGCTTTTCAACCCGAACGGCCGACTTGTTGCCTCCCTGAGCCAGATGACGCAACCGATAGCGGTTCAGCGACATCATGCCGGTTTCGGAACTCGAAAAAAAAGCGGAAATAAAGAGTAAAGCTATCAGGATGCCCGTTAGGGTACCCGTGGATATGTCGTCCAAGCAGACCGTCCTGTGTCATGAAACTGATCAATTACTAAGGGTTTGACCGGGTGGTGTCAAGTCGGTTAGTTCAGCAGCACTTCGCGCACGAAACGGCTGCCGAAGTAGGCGAGGGTCAGCAGTATGCTGCCGGCTACGCTGGTCCATACCACCTTGCGGCCACGCCAGCCGAGGCGATGATGACCCCAGAGCAGGCCGACATAGACACACCAGGCCAGAATGGTAAGGATGGCTTTATGGGCCTTGCCGGGGCTGAACATTTCCTGCAGAAAGAACAGGCCGGTTGAAATAGACAGCGTCAGCAGCACCACACCGGCAAAAATCAGCCGGAACAGGTAGCGCTCTATGGTCATCAGCGGCGGCATGGCCGGCAGGTTGGACAGTTTGTGTTTTTTCAACCGGTTGTTGAGAAAGCCCAGCAGAATAGCCAGCAGGCTGGCGATCACCAGCAGCGAATACGACATCAGTCCCAGGCCGATGTGCAGTAACACTTCGGGCCGGGTTTCCAGATGCATGCTGTAATAACCGGGCAACAGTATATCTGCCGCCAGCAGCAGGGCGGCAAAGCCATATACCAGCGGCATCAACAGCCACACCTTGAAACGCGTGACCAGCACCGTCATCAAGGCTGAAATAATCAGGCTGACCACCGAGGCGACGTTAAGCATGCTCAGGTTTTGCCCCGGCACCTGTACCACGGTGTTGAACAACCAGAGGCCATGTAGCAGCAGCGCACACAGCGCAGCAAGCAGGCCGTAGCTGCGCCCTTTGTTCTGGGGGTTGAGCAGATTATGCACACAGGCGAAGGCCGCCAACAGATAAAATGCCATCGCCAAAACAGCAAGCAATTCCATAATGAATTTAAGCCATTAACCGGTGAATAGATAAGAGTGGCCAGTATACCCCTAAGACAAAGCACATCGCTACCCGGCCTCGCTTAAGTTCGGCGGATAACTTGGGTATACTGGTGGTAATTTTCGCCAACTGCGGACCACATCATGTTTGAAAATCTCACCGAAAGACTGTCGCGTACGCTGAAAAACATCAGTGGCCGCGGTCGGCTGACCGAAGAAAACATCAAGGAAACATTGCGTGAAGTACGCATGGCACTGCTGGAGGCCGACGTGGCGCTGCCGGTGGTGCGTGAATTCGTCAACCGGGTCAAGGAGCGAGCGGTTGGCCAGGAAGTTTCCAAATCCCTGAGCCCCGGCCAGGCCTTCATTAAAATCGTCAACGCCGAACTGGTGTCGGTGATGGGTGAAGCCAACGAGGAGCTTGATCTGTCGGTGACCCCGCCGGCGGTGATCCTGATGGCAGGTTTGCAGGGGGCGGGTAAAACCACCTCGGTCGGCAAGCTGGCCAAGTTCCTGAAAGAGCGACACAAGAAAAAAGTGCTGGTGGTCAGTGCCGACGTTTATCGTCCGGCGGCGATCAAGCAGCTCGAAACCCTGGCGGCGGATCTGGAGGTCGAGTGCTTCCCCAGTAACATAGAGCAGAAGCCGGTAGACATAGGTCGTAATGCGCTGGAGTACGGCCGCAAGCAATTCTTCGATGTGGTGCTGGTGGATACCGCCGGTCGTCTGCATGTCGATGAAGACATGATGACCGAAATTCAGCAGCTGCACGCGGCCATCAACCCCATCGAAACCCTGTTTGTGGTTGATGCCATGACCGGTCAGGATGCAGCCAACACCGCCAAGGCGTTCAGCGAAGCGCTGCCGCTGACCGGGGTGATCCTCACCAAGGCCGACGGTGATGCCCGGGGTGGTGCCGCGCTTTCTGTACGTCATATTACCGGCAAGCCGATCAAGTTTATCGGTATGGGTGAAAAAGTGGACGCCCTCGAGCCCTTCCATCCGGACCGTATCGCCTCGCGCATTCTGGGCATGGGTGACATGCTGTCGCTGATCGATCAGATGGAACGTTCGGTCGATAAAGACAAAGCCGCCGAAATGGCGCAAAAGCTCAAGAAAGGCAAGGGTTTCGATCTGGAAGACTTCCGTGATCAACTGGCGCAGATGCGCAACATGGGCGGCATGATGAGTCTGATGGACAAGCTGCCGGGCATGAACCAGTTGCCGGACAACGTCAAGGATCAGGTCAACGACAAGCTGACGGTACGAATGGAAGCCATTATCGGCTCCATGACCCCGAAAGAGCGTCGTCATCCGGATCTGATCAAGGGTTCGCGCAAGCGGCGTATTGCGCTGGGTTCTGGCACAGAGGTGCAGGAAGTTAACAAGCTGCTCAAGCAGTTTACCCAGATGCAGAAAATGATGAAAAAAATGTCCGGCAAGGGTGGCATGCGCAAGATGATGAGCCAGATGAAGGGCATGATGGGCCCGGGTGGCATGGGCGGTGGCGGTCGGCACGGTCCCTTCTGAAGCAAAGAGAATTTATTCGGCTGCGATGGCCGCCAGATAATCGGCGGCCCTGAATCTTCGGTGGTGGTGGCAACAGCCTGATTGCCGGGCGAATGCCCCTTGCCGGCGAATGCCAATTTGGTTGCATTCTCACCGCATCAGAGTACAATTGCGCAGCTTATTTTAAGCCAGGGTTCGCATTGTCTGCGGGCCTTGTTTGTTTCAGTATATAGAGGACGATATGGTAACCATTCGTTTACAACGTGGTGGCGCTAAGAAGCGTCCGTTTTACCAGGTAGTAGTTGCAGACAGCCGCTATGCTCGTGATGGTCGTTTCATCGAGAAAGTGGGTTTCTTCAACCCGATCGCTGCCGGCCAGGCAGAAAAACTGCGTCTGGACCTGGAGCGTGTTAATCACTGGGTTGGCCAGGGTGCAACCGTATCCGAGCGCGTAGCTAAATTGATCAAAGACGCAGCCAAAGCAGCGGCCTAAGTCTTTACAGGTAGGGAATTAAAGTGAGCGAACCTGTAGTAGTAGGCCAACTGGGCGCCGTTTACGGCATAAAAGGTTGGTTGAAGGTCAACTCCTTTACCGACCAACCAGAAGGCATTTTCGATTATCGGCCCTGGCTGATAAAGAACGGCAGCAGCTGGCGTGAAATTCAGGTGACTGGATGGAAACGTCATGGCAAGGGTCTGATTTGCAAGCTTATTGATATTGATGAGCGCGAACAGGCACAAATGCTGACCGGTGCCGACATCGCGGTAAGCGCAGAATCGTTTTCTGCCCTGCCGGATGACGAATTCTATTGGCGCGATCTGATCGGTTGTCGGGTGAAGAACACCAAAGGCTATGATTTTGGCCTGGTGACTCAGCTGATGGAAACCGGCTCCAACGACGTGCTGGTAGTAAAAGCCAATGCCAAAGATGCATTTGGTCAACGAGAGCGGTTGATTCCGTTTCTGGAAGATCAGGTAATAAAGTCCGTGAATATTCAGGACCGCATCATCGAAATTGATTGGGATCCGGATTTTTAACCCGAGTCGAACCGCGCGGAGAGAATCATGTGGATAGGGGTAGTTAGCCTCTTCCCGGAGATGTTCCGGGCAGTATCTGACTTTGGTGTGACCGGGCGGGCCGTTAAAGATGGCCTGCTGACATTTGAATGCTGGAATCCACGGGATTTCACCCGGGACAAACACCGCACTGTCGATGACAGGCCCTACGGGGGCGGACCCGGGATGCTGATGATGGTTCAGCCACTGCGCGATGCCATAGCGGCGGCGCGACAGGCGGCAGGCGAGGGTGTACGGGTAATTTACCTGTCTCCTCAGGGCCGCAAGCTGGATCAACAAGGCGTGACCGAACTGGCCAGATACGAGAAGCTGATTCTGGTGGCCGGGCGGTATGAAGGAGTGGATGAGCGCGTTATTCAGGCCGATGTCGACGAAGAGTGGTCGGTCGGAGATTACGTGCTTAGTGGCGGCGAATTGCCGGCCATGGTACTGGTGGATGCGGTGGCCCGTTTGGTGCCCGGTGTACTCGGTGACATGGCAAGTGCGGAACAGGACTCCTTCAGTGAAGGGCTTCTGGATCATCCTCACTACACGCGCCCTGAGCAACTGGCGGGAATGGCCGTTCCCAAAGTGTTGCTGAGTGGCAACCATGCCGATGTGGCCAGCTGGAGAATGCAGCAGTCATTGGGCCGGACCTGGTTAAGAAGGCCGGAACTCTTGAACAACCTAGCTCTGACTGACGAGCAAGAGCAGCTTCTTGCCCAATTTGTTCGCGATTATCGCGAGCAGGAACAGTAGAGTTTTCAGTTTACCCTAGGTAAGGAAATATCATGAGCAACATCATTAAGCAGCTTGAAGACGAACAACTGCGCACCGATATCCCCGAGTTTGGCCCGGGCGACACCGTGCGTGTAATGGTACGCGTTGCCGAAGGCGGCAAAGAGCGTCTGCAGGCTTACGAAGGCGTTGTTATCGCCAAGCGTAACCGTGGCCTGCACTCTGCATTCACCGTGCGCAAGATTTCTAACGGTGAAGGCGTTGAGCGTGCATTCCAGACTCACAGCCCGCTGATCGGCAGCGTGGAAGTGAAGCGTCGTGGCGCCGTGCGTCGTGCCAAGCTTTACTATCTGCGTGACCGTGCTGGTAAGTCTGCTCGTATCAAAGAGCGTCTTACTCCCCGCGGCAGCAAGTAAGCCGACCGGTTGTGTCAAAAGGCCCGCATTTGCGGGCCTTTTTGTTTTTACTGCTTTACTCCATTCGCCCAAGTCCTGGCTAGAGCATGAAATGCCGGGCCAGCAAGGCCGCGGTGAAGCCGGTTTTAAGATAGAAGCCACGTGGCAGTGTCATAATGGGCTGGCCGGAAGGGCCGACAGCTTCAGTCAGTGCCTTGCTGTTGGCGGCCTTGGGTCTGAGCTGCAGTACCTGGCCATGACGGGCGCTGATGTTCTGCACCTCACCCAGGCTTATCAGTTCCATGATTTCTTCCCAGTCCTGACGTAATAACCGCTCTTCCTGCTCGTTCGGACTCCACAGCAGCGGCTGACCGATGATCCGGTCGCCGGGTGCCAGACTGCGTTCTCCGAGCACCGGTATCCATAGCACCCGGGATAACTTGTTGCGCACGTTGGAGTCTTCCCAGCGCAGGCCGCCGATGTTGGTCAGCTGCGCCACGCTGACAAAGGTGGTTTCCAGTGGCTTGCCACGACCGTCAACGGGAATGGTTTTCAACTCGACACCGAGCTCGGGAAAGTCCTGCTCCGGCTTGGATCCGGCACTGGCGCCCAACGCCAGTTCGAGTAGTTGGCCCACCCAGCCCTTGTCTCGCCGCAGATTAGGGGGGACCGAAATATCAAACGATTGGGCCAACTCTCTCAGCGACAGGCCGGCCAGTTGCTCGGCGCGCAGTAGCAGGGCCGGAATCGATGCAGGGCGGAAAATGGGATCGTTCAAAATATAACCGCCCTCCGCAGGTAGGAAAAAATCTGACCATTCAGCCAGTAATTATTATAACCACATGATTCAAAATGATTTATCGGTGGCTTGTTATTGCGCTTTTCGGCGGCCGCATGATATACCGGTTTTACCTGAGTATAAACATGCTGTTGCACAGCCTTATCCACAGAAATTCTGGATAACTGCGTACAACCGCCATTCGATGATTTTACGGTGGTCAAAACGACAAAAATCAGCTTTTTTTTCTTACCATTAACGCTTTGTTTACCTGGGTTTTGTGGATAAGTTGCTGTTGTTCGATCTTTGAGCAGCAAGACTTACTAACACGACAGTCATTTTGATGCAGGCTGTAAAAGGATCCAGCTCGATCCTTTTTTTTGATGTTAATTGTATGATTTTTTAGTGTTTTTTATCCTGCCTTATGTTTTGATCACCTTGTTGTTCAAGCAGCGTGGAATAGCCGACATCAAGCTATACAGCCTTTATCACAAGCTTATCCACATAAATTGGGGGAAAGCGAT